>NZ_JAVROT010000494.1:0-7483 GCF_032162605.1 Mycobacterium sp.
GCGGGTTGGCCCGTCACGTTGAACATGGCCTGGAACGGCACCCGGCCCGCCACCAACGCGAGCGTGGGGATCGCGCCGCGACGCTGGTAGGCGCCGACGCGCGACGGTCCGGTCGCCGTGCCCGGCGTGATGACGATGTCCACGTCGTCGAAGATCGTGTTTACGCGGGCGGTGACGCCGGCCTCCGCTGCGCGCATCGACGCCAAGCGCCGCTCGGACACCAGGCCCCCGATCCTGGCGAACGCGCGAGTACGACGATCGAGTCGCTCGGGCCGCGGCAGCGCCCGCGCATCGTCGTACACGCCTCGGAAGTACCGCGGCAGCGCCTGGGCGTACACCGCGCTCGGCGGATAGTCGGGGTCGCGCTCGATGACGTCGTGCCCGAGTTCGCGCAGCAGTGCTCCGGCCTCCCGGACCGCGGCGCGCTGCCGTCTGCCGACTCGCGCAGTCATCGGGGGTGGCACCTTGGTGCTCAACGCGATCCGCAGCCGCCCCGGCGCCCGCGCCGCCGCCGCCACGAAACCGGCGGCCGGTGCGGGCGGCGCGGTGGTGACGTCGAGGAACAGCGCCGCGTCCTCTACGGTCCTGGCGATCGGGCCGTAGACGCTCAACCCGCACCACGCGCCGTCATGAGGCGCCAGCGGCACCCGGTCGCGCTGCGGCTTGATTCCGAACAGCCCACCCCACGTCGACGGGATCCGGATCGATCCCATGCCGTCGGAACCGAGCGCCAACGCGGCCAGCCCCGCGGCCATGGCCGCTCCGCTGCCACCGCTACTGCCGCCGGGCGCGAAGTCGGTGTTCCACGGATTGCGGGTCGCCCCGAACGTCAAGGTTTCGGTGAACGGCCAGATCATCAGCTCCGGTACCGACGTCTTGCCGAGGATGACGGCACCTGCAGCGCGCAGGCGTCGCACCGCTTCGGCGTCGTCGGTGCGGGCCGGACCGTGCGCGCTGCTGCCGTAGGTGGTCACCTCGCCCGCGACGTCGGTGTCGTCCTTGATGGCGATCGGGACGCCGAGCAGCGGCAGTCGCTCCCCGGCGTCGAGACGGTCCTGGGCGGCCGCCGCCTCCCGGCGCGCGGAATCGGTGAGAACCACTCGGTACGAACGCAGTTCACGGTCGAACCGAGCGATTCTGTCGAGATAGACGTCCAGCAGGGCGGGCGCGGTGACGGTGCCTGCAGCGAGCAGGCGGGCCTGTTCGGCCGCACCGGTGTAGGCGAGATCGCGAGGGTCCACGTGCCTGAGAGTAATGAGCTAGCCGTGCCTCGTGGCGTATTCCCCTGGCGTACATCCCAGCATCGAGCGGAAGTCGTTGATGAAGTGGGCCTGGTCGTACCAGCCGAGCCTGACGGCGAGGTCGGCGACGTCGACTGACGAGTCGATCTCGATCTCCAGCGCGGCGTGCTGCAGGCGGTAGCGACACAACACCCACTTCACCGGAACGCCGACGTAGTGACGGAACACCCGCTGCGTGGTCCTGGTGCTCCACGGCGAGTGCGCCATCACCTGCTCGACGCGGCGCATCCGGTCGTCCTCGCGGACGCGGTCCAGCAGCGTCGTCAACGCAAGGTACGTGGGGTCGACGTCAACGTCGTACGCGGCGATGGCCTCGTCGAGGCGGCTCGCCGCGGCACCGATGTCGTCGTCGAGAACCAAGGGGCTGCCGAACAACTCGCCATCCATCGGGACAATCGTTCCGGTGAGCGAGCCCGCGTCGCGGCCGAAGCGGGCGGCGAACCCACCCGGACGCAAGCGCGCGCCGACCACCGAACCGCGCCCGGAGAGCGTGGTGGTGAACACCCGCTCAACGACCCCGTGTACGAGGGTATTGGGCAGCGGATGGCCGTGGCGCGGCGAGTCGGTGCCCCATTCGTGGGTGAGGTGCATGGCCGGGAAGGTGATGACAGTGTTCGCGGAAGAAGGTTGGCCGCTCAGATCCCAGTCGACGGACCAGAAGTGCTCGACCCACACGGCCGACTCATCGGATGGGGCCCACCGGTCGAGGTCGAACACCGACGTGGTGGCTGGCCGGCCGACGACTCCGAGTTCTGGCGCGTTCTTCGCCATGCGCCAACCCTACGAAACACATCAGGCGGGTACACGATCGACCAACCGCTCGCTGGTCTCCCACAGGTCCCGTGCCAACGCCCGGTCATAGGAGTCGACCGACGAGCGGATGGGCTTGGTTCCCTCGAAGTACGTGCCGGTGACGCCGTCGAACTTGGGATCACCCGCAAGGGCGGCGAGGCGGTTGCCGGAGGCGCGGGTGCTGTTGACATTGGGCAGCACGCGAAGGACGGGAAAGACATAGCGCCATGCGAACTTCACCAACGGCGCGTAGTCCCGCGCGAGCCCCGATCCCGGCATCAGGCCTGGATCGAAGGCGGTAACCGACACGCCGTCCGCCCCTTGCCCAAGCCTGCGGTCCAACTCGTAGGCGAAGAGCAGGTTGCACAGTTTGGACGTGGTGTACCTGCGGCGGCCCTCGTCGGACGTCCCGGCGGGCGGATGCGCCAGCTCCTCGGCGGACGTGTACTGCGGATCCGGCATGCCGGTGAACTTGGTGGGGTCGTGGGTACCGCTGCTGACGACCACGACGCGTGCAGGCCGTCCGAGCTGTGCGACGAGTCCCTGCAGCAGAGCGAAGTGGCCGAGGTGATTCACGCCGAACGTCATCTCGACGCCGTCGTCGGTGAGCTTCGTGCCGTCTGGCACCTGAAGCCCCGCGTTGCACACGACGGCGCGCAGCGCGGGTAGCCCGGCATCATGCAGGTGCCCACTGAACGCACGGACCGACCGAAGCGACGCGAGGTCCAGGGGCAGGACCGTGCACCGTTGCGGCGCACCGAGTTTGGCGACCGCGGCGGCGCCGCGCGCTGAATCGCGCACGGCGAGCACCACGTGCCACGTGTCGTCGCTCGCCAATAGGCTCCGCGCGCACTCGAGGCCGAGGCCGGCATTCGCGCCCGTGATGACGGCGGTTCTCGTGGTCGTTCTCGTGGTCGTTCTCGTGGTCACTGTTCCTCCAGAAGGATCGGTAGAAGGGCGGAGACGGCCTGGAACAGCCGCCGGTACGTCCGTTCGACATCGGTCGTGTCGGGTTCGAGGTGATCGGCAATGAACACGCCGTCGGAGAGGGCAACGGCCAGCGCGGTGAGTTCGTCGACGACGCGGTCTGCCTTGGCCGTGGGCGTGCCCACGGGTACGAGTGCCGCGATGGCGTTGCGGAATCCGGCGATGGCGGTGTCACGGACGTGTCGGACCAGCGTGGCGACGGCGGCGTCGTCACTGCGCTCGAGCGACAGGAGGTAGAACAGCCGCAGGAAGTCGGGGTGTTGCGCCAGCAGTCGGGCGGTCCCGGCGAATTGATCCTCTACGCCGGAGGCCTCGCCGCGTTGCGGGATCGCCGCGAAGAAGCGCGTCGCGCCACGCTCCATCACCGCGGCGAGTACTCCCTCCTTGGACCCGAAGTGCCAGTAGATGGAGCTGGCAGGAAGACCGCAGGCCTTGCAGATGTCACTGATGGACGTGGCCGCGTAGCCACGCGTGCCCATCAGGCGCTCCGTCGCATCCAGGATGAGTTCGCGCGAGCTCTCGCCTTGAAGCTGTTTCCTGCTTCGGGCCTCGGTCACCGCGCTTCCCTTCTCTGTAAGGATCGTTACAGACAAGGTAGCACGCGATTCGTTGTCGTGTTTTTCCAAGATCGAGGCGCCGGCCGCCGAAAGAGTGGTCGCCATGAACGTGAAACCAATCCCGGAGGGCTACACCAGCCTGACCCCGTTCCTGGTCGTCGACGGCGCCGCCGAGGCCATCGAGTTCTACGGCTCGGTGTTCGGCGCCACCCTGTTGGAGAAGATGGACGGACCCAACGGGTCGATCGCGCACGCCGAACTCGATTTCGGGTCCGGCCGTCTGCAGCTGTCAGACCCCAACCCGGACTACAAGCTCGAGGCGGTGAGACGCAAGGAAGCGGTCACCCACTCGATCGTGCTGTACTGCCCCGACGCCGACGCCGCAGTGGCCCGCGCCGAGGAGGAGGGCGCCAACATCCGCGAGGAGCTTCAGACCTTCGTCACGGGCGATCGGTTCGCGTCGATCGTCGACCCGTTCGGCCAGCGCTGGGCGGTGATGACACGCGTCGAGGAGGTCGACGCCGAGGAACGTGACCGCCGTCTGGCCGAGTGGGCAGCCCAGAACGTCTAGACCGGCCTACTACGGTGGCGCCATGTCATGCGTGTTCTGTTCCATCGTCGCCGGTGACGCTCCTGCCATTCGCATCTACGAGGACGACGACTATCTCGCCATCCTCGACATCAGACCGATCGTTCGCGGTCACGTCCTCGTCGTCCCCAAGGTGCACACCGTCGACCTGACCGACACGCCCCCGGCGACCGTCGCAGACCTGGTGCGGATCGGCCAGCGCATCGCAAGGGCGGCCCGCACATCAGCGCTCGCGGCCGACGGCAACAACATCGTCATCAACGACGGGAAGGCCGCGTTCCAGAGCGTCTTCCACATCCACCTGCACGTGGCACCCCGCACGGCCGGCGACAAGCTGTCGTTCGTGAAGGGGCTCGTGGTGCGCCGCGACCCCGACCGCGAGGCGACGGGGCGCATCCTGCGCGACGCGCTGGCCGAACTCGGCTCCTAGAGCCCGAGGAAGCGCCGGGCGTTGCAGCTGCGGCGGTGGTGGTTTCGACCGGGCTCCCGACCAGATTGGTCAGGTAGTACGACGACCACTCGGGCCGCGGTAGTTGCATCGGATGCACCAGCACCCCGAGATCGCGCTCGGCGGCGATCGCCAACACCTCGTGCATCGGCGCCGCGTCGAATGATCCCGTTCCGAGCAGTGGCGGCACCGCGATGCCGCGGACCATGTCACTGGCCGCGCTCCGATCCATCTGTTTACGCGCGGCGTCGGCATCGTGCAACGACACCAGCCCCAGGCCCAACAGCCGGCCGCCACTGTCGCGGCACACTCCTGCCAGTGCGCGTGCACGTCGATGGGGCCTGCCGAACGGGACATGTCAGACACCACGATGCGCGACGCGTCACGTGAGCGGCAATGGCCGTCGGCGCACTCTCTGCCCGCTCTCATGGCTCTGCTGACATCCCCGCATTACTCGTGACGCCGAGGTGACAGACTGACACGCATGAGCAACATGCCGCCGTGGGAGCGTTACCTCGGCCTTCCGCTGCTGAAGGTCCACGATGCGATCTACCGCAAAACCAACGGCTGGGTCGGACGCAAGATACCGGGGCAGGCCCCGATCCTGCTGTTGCACACCGTCGGCGCGAAGACCGGCGCTGCGCGGACCAACTCGCTGAGCTACGCCGAGGACGGCGGTTCCTACCACGTCGTCGCGTCCAAGGGCGGCGATCCGAAGGCGCCGGGGTGGTACTTCAACCTGAAGGCCGACCCGAAGGTCGAGATCAACATCGGCCCCAAGCGGATGCCCGCCACGGCAAGGATCATCGGGGCGGACGACCCGGACTATGCGCGGCTGTGGAAGCTGGTGAACGACAACAACTCGGACCGCTACGACGGGTACCAGAAGCGCACGACGAGGCCGATCCCGATCATCGCGTTGACGCCCTAGAACAGTTCCTTGGCCAGGAGTTCGAGGGTCTGGTCGCGGGCGGGCGCGGTGCGCGGATCGACGCCGCGGTAGGCCGACCCGACCGGGTTGATCATCACCTCGTCGACACCGAAGTGCTCGGCGAGCGCGCGTACCTGATCGGCCGCCTCCGTCGGCGACCCGACGATCGCCCTCTCCAGCCCCGACTCGACGATGGCCTGCTGCTGGTAACCGAGTTCGAGGGCCTTGGCGTCCTCCACCAGGTCGAGTGCCCGCAGGGGCACGCCCGTCCGCAGGAACGCCATCATGTGAAGGTTCGGCAGCATCAGATCCAAGGCCTCCTCACGGGTGGGGGCGACGGACGCGTTGACGGTCATGAACGTGGTGGGCTGGGTAGCGAGGTCGCTCGGCCGGAACTCCGAGCGGTAGGCGGCGAGCGCCTCCTCGGTGCCCTGACCGGAGAAGTGGTGGGCGAAGACGTACGGAAGACCCTTCGCGGCGGCCAGGTGGGCCGAGTACATCGACGAGCCCAGCAGCCAGATTCGTGGCTCGCCTACGGCGTTCGGCGTCGCCTTGAGGACGTAGTTCTCCCTGCGGCCCCGCAGCGCCACCTGGACGCCGGTCGTGCTCATCAAGGCGGCGACGTCGTCGAGGTACTGGGGGAAGTTCTCGATGTCGGTGTCGTCACGGCCAGCGGCGCCGCGCAGCGCCATCGAGGTCACCGGGTCAGAGCCCGGCGCGCGGCCTATCCCGAGGTCGATGCGGCCGGGCGCGGCGGCCTCGAGCAGCGCGAACTGCTCGGCGACGGCGAGCGGCGCGTGGTTGGGCAGCATCACCCCGCCGGAGCCCAGACGCAGCTGCTTGGTCTGCGCGGCGAGGTAGGCGATCACCACCGGTGGGCTGGTCGCCGCCACCGCGGGCATGTTGTGGTGTTCGGCCACCCAGAAACGTGTGTAGCCCAGGTCGTCGGCGGTCTGCGCGAGATGGGCCGTCGCCGCGAGCGCGGCGGACGTGCTCTGGTCGCTGCGGACTGGGACGAGGTCGAGTACCGAGAGTCGCACGCAACATTCAACCGCCGACGGGTGCGGATCGTTCCCTCGACGACCGATTTGTGGAGTCTCACCGGCGCTGACCGCCGCTGGATGCACACAAATCGCTAGGGGCGGGCGAGGCGGCGGGCGGCCGTGAAGACGCCGTCGAGCATCGCCGGGGTCAGCCTGCCGGTGAAGGTGTTCTGCTGGCTCGGGTGGTAGCAGCCGATCAGTGCGACGTCGCCGAGTTGCGCGATCGCCAGATGCCCGAACTTCGGCAGTGGTCTGCTGACGGTGCCGCCGCCGGCGCGGACCGTGTCCAGTGCCACACGCCATGCGAACCCGCCGAGCGCGACGATCACCCGAACGTCGTCGCGAACGAGCCGCCACTCGGCATCCAGCCAAGGCGCGCACGTCGCACGTTCCTCCGGCGTCGGCGCGTTGTCCGGGGGCGCGCACCGGACCGCGGCCACCACCCGGGTGTCGTTGAGCACCAACCCATCCGCGGCGTCGACACTCAACGGCGAACTCGCAAGGCCGGCGCGGTACAGCGCGGCGAACAGAAAGTCGCCACTGCGGTCGCCGGTGAACACCCGTCCGGTCCGGTTGGCGCCGTGCGCGGCAGGCGCGAGACCCACGATCAGAATCTGCGGCGTCGCCGACCCGAAGCCGGTCGCCGGCCTGCCCCAGTAGGGCTCGTGGGCGTAGGACCGGCGCTTCTCGACGGCGACCTGTTCGCGCCAGTCCACCAGGCGACGGCACGCGCGGCACACGCTGACCTGTGCGTCGAGATCGTCGACCGATCGGATGCGCCCGGCCATGGTGCGCACCCGCGCCGGCGTGGTCGCCACCGGGGTGTCGGGCGGCG
>NZ_JAVROT010000495.1:0-6611 GCF_032162605.1 Mycobacterium sp.
GGAGTACTACGTCTCCTTCCTGCTCGACCGCTCCAACCGCACCTACCTGGCCATGTGCTCGGTCGAGGGCGGCATGGAGATCGAAGAGGTCGCCGCCACCAAGCCCGAGCGCCTCGCCAAGGTCCCCGTCGACGCTGTCAAGGGTGTCGACCTGACCTTCGCCCGTTCGATCGCCGAGCAGGGCCACCTGCCCACCGAGGTGCTCGATGCCGCGGCCGTGACCATCCAGAAGCTGTGGGAGGTCTTCGTCGGCGAGGACGCCACCCTGGTCGAGGTCAACCCGCTGGTGCGCACGCCCGACGACAAGATCCTGGCTCTGGACGGCAAGGTCACGCTCGACGAGAACGCGAACTTCCGCCAGCCCGGCCACGAGGAGTTCGAGGACAAGGACGCCACCGATCCTCTGGAGCTCAAGGCCAAGGAGAACGACCTCAACTACGTCAAGCTCGATGGCGCCGTCGGCATCATCGGTAACGGCGCCGGTCTGGTCATGTCGACGCTCGACGTCGTCGCCTACGCGGGTGAGAGGCACGGCGGAGTGAAGCCCGCCAACTTCCTCGACATCGGTGGTGGCGCATCGGCAGAGGTGATGGCAGCCGGGCTGGACGTCATCCTCGGCGACAGCCAGGTCAAGAGCGTCTTCGTCAACGTGTTCGGCGGCATCACCGCGTGTGACGCGGTGGCCAACGGCATCGTCGGCGCGCTGAAGAAGCTCGGCGCCGACGCGAACAAGCCGCTCATCGTTCGCCTCGACGGCAACAACGTCGAAGAGGGCCGCCGCATCCTGGCCGAGGCCAACCATCCCCTGGTGATCCAGGCCGAGACCATGGACGCCGGCGCCGACAAGGCCGCCGAGCTGGCCAACAAGTAAGGGAGTCAACGAAATATGTCTATCTTCCTGAACAAGGACAGCAAGGTCATCGTCCAGGGCATCACCGGCGGCGAGGGCACCAAGCACACCGCGCTGATGCTCAAGGCAGGCACGCAGGTGGTCGGCGGCGTCAACGCGCGCAAGGCCGGCACCAAGGTCTCGCATAAGGACAAAGACGGTAACGATGTCGAGCTGCCGGTGTTCGGCAGTGTCGCCGAGGCCATGAAGGAGACCGGCGCCGACGTGTCGATCGCCTTCGTGCCGCCCGCCTTCTCCAAGGACGCGATCATCGAGGCCATCGACGCCGAGATCCCGCTGCTGGTCGTCATCACCGAGGGAATCCCGGTGCAGGACAGCGCCTATGCGTGGGCTTACAACGTCGCCAACGGCGGGAAGACCCGCATCATCGGGCCGAACTGCCCCGGCATCATCACCCCGGGTGAGTCGCTGGTCGGCATCACGCCGAACAACATCACCGACAAGGGTCCCATCGGCTTGGTGTCCAAGTCCGGCACGCTGACCTACCAGATGATGTACGAGCTGCGCGATCTCGGCTTCTCTACCGCCATCGGCATCGGCGGCGACCCGGTCATCGGCACCACGCACATCGACGCCATCGAGGCGTTCGAGAAGGATCCCGAGACCAAGGTCATCGTGATGATCGGCGAGATCGGCGGCGACGCCGAGGAGAAGGCTGCGGCCTACATCAAGGCCAACGTGTCCAAGCCGGTCGTCGGCTACGTCGCGGGTTTCACTGCGCCAGAAGGCAAGACGATGGGCCACGCAGGAGCCATCGTGTCCGACGGCGCGGGCACCGCGGCGGGCAAGCAGGTGGCGCTGGAGGCAGCGGGCGTCAAGGTCGGCAAGACGCCGTCGGAGACCGCCGCGAAGGCGCGGGAGATCCTACAAAACCTGTAGACGCTTCATCGAGACTGCGGCCAGATCGCGAATTCATCGGGATTCACGATCTGGCCGCAGTCTCGTTTTGTGGCGCTTGGGGATGCTGGGCGAAGCGTTCGACGATCAGCCGCAACTGCTTCCCGCCCTCCTCGCGGTACAGCAGGTGATAGCGCAGCAGCGGTTCGGTCAGGTCGTACCACGATGCGCGCTGGTCTCCGTCGGCGGCCTTGGTCGAGGTGACCCAACGTGACGACGCGAGTCGCCCCAATGCCGTTGCCGCAGACTGGTTCGAGACGCCGACGGCGGTGGCCAGATCGGTGACGGTGCGTGCTTGCCACCCGCGGGCGAGTTCGACGACGAGGCGCTGCTCGCTGGCAGGCAGTTGCCAGAGCCGTTGCTGGTAGTAGGGCGCCAGCCTGTCGAGGAGTGCCTCCACTGCGGGCGTCATCTCGTCGAGCGAGCGGACGTCGATGCACTCGGACAGGATGTTCCATAGCCGAGGTGAGCCGCCGATGAGGCGATGGATCACCCGCACGCGGTCGGTGCCATCCGCGGAAGCGATGAACTCCGCGAGTTCCTCCTCGCCGCGTGCGTGGGCGGCTCGGGTCAGCATCGTGGCCGCTTCTTCGACGTCGAACTCGGTGAGCGTCTCCACCATGAACGACCCGTACCACGGATACGACCTCGACGAGACTCCCGAGAACAGCATGGGGGATGTCGCGAAGATCGTTATGTCGGTGGATGTTTCGACCCAAGCCCGAAGACTGCCCTGTCCTGTCTGGCCTAGGTCCTCGAACACCCGGTCCAGGTTCTCGATCGCCAGCAGGATCATGCGACCAGCCGCTGTGGTCGTGATCGCCTGTTCGATGCCGACGGCGTCCTTGTCGCGACGCAGCGCGCGTGCGGTGTCGCCAAGGCCAAGGCCAAGGCCAAGGCCAAGGCCAAGGCCAACGCCAAAGTCGCCGTCGACGGCCCTCGCGATCTCCACTAGCAGATCGAGATACGACCCGATGGCGAGCGAGTCCTCCGGAATCAGTACGGGCAGAACACGTTTTGCAGTTTCGGGGTCCGCGAGGCTGCGGTTCACGGTCACGTGCAGCGTGTGCGTCTTGCCTCCGCCCCGCGGCGCGATGAGTAGCGTGTGGGGGCGTGATCCGTCGCGCGCCGCGGCGCCAATCCGGCGAACCAGCATCTCGAGCAGAGCGTCCCGCCCCACCGTGATTGCGTCGAGTTCCTCGGCCTCCATGGCCGAGGGCGTGAACGTGGGGTGCGTGGTCATCGCCTCATCGCTTGCCAGGCGCGCTGAATCAGGAGCGATGCGAACCGGTTCGCATTGGCTTCCCTGATGAGGTAGTGGTCCAGCTCGAGCCGTTCGATGAACGAGACCAGCTGTTCGCGATCGTCGATCGTACTGCCTTCGCTGCGAAGCCGTTTCAGCGTTTCGTCTACGTCGAGGGGACCGCTGGCATGTGCGTAGACGTCGAGCAGTCTGCCGATGGTGTCGGCGTCGGAGCCGTAGTAGTGCCGCAGCCGATCCCGATAGTGCCTGAGGTCCCATGGATCAGTCGGGTCCTCGATGGCTGCCGTCACCAGGTCGGGGATCTGTGCCGGTTGCGGGAGCAGTCCCGTGGCGCGCCACGACCGCAGTGACGCAGCCACCAGGTGCTGGATGTAGTACGGCACGTTCTCCGCAGCAGCCGCGACCGCGGCCGCGATCGGGTGAGCATCGGCGGGGTTCAGCCCGCCACCCACGAGCAGGCACTCCGCGAGGTATGTGGCGTGGTCGGCGCGGATTGGACCGACCGTGATCTTGCGGATGTCATTGACCGTGCTCGGAGCGTCGGCCGACACGTGGTGGAATCCGATTGACCCGGACAGCACCGTGGCAACCCTGCCTCCGTAGTCCTGGCGGAATCGGCGAAGCGTATGGAGGAAGTTGTCTCCGGCCCCTTCCTGGCGGCGTTCGAGATTGCGGGCGAGCACGGTGACCTCGTCGATGAACAATACGAGCTGACGGTCGCCCGCCCGCTCGACGGCGCGGCTCAGCAACTCGTCGAGTGCGGCTGCCGCCCGTCCGTCGCGTTCGACCTTCAGGGGACCGGCCGTCAACGTCATTCGTAGTTTCGACAGCTCCTGCGCCCATGCCGGTTCCAACTTCGCCAGTTCCGCGGCGAGTGCCGCGACGAACTCCGCGTACGTTTCGCGCTCGGCGCTGGTCGCGACGACGACGGCGCCCGCACGAGCCGCGTTCTTCTGGACTACCCGCGCCAGCGAGGTCTTGCCGTGCCTTCGGTCGCCGACGAGGACGGCCCCACTGTGCGGCAGGGCGGCAGCCACTGTTTCGGCATCTCGGTAGCGTCCGACGACGTCGTCGGCTCGCACGATGCCTCCAACTACCAGGGACATCGGTCGAACGGGCCAGCTCATCGCCCAACCATACACCTAATCTGACGTACATCGGTGATGTTGTACGTCATGCTGCATGTACACCGAAGCTGTCGTGGAGCTCATGATTAGGAACACGTTCTAGTTATCGGTTAGCCTAACGAATTAACACGCGCTAGGAGGTCTGTAATGGCTGGGACAGAGTTCTCGCGCAAGCGCTCGTCCGAAGATCCCCGCACTCCGGTCATCGTCGGCGTCGGACAGTTCACCGAACGCATCGACGACCCCGACTACCGGGGCATCTCCGCGGTCGACCTGGCCACCGAGGCCGTGCGGGCCGCGCTGAGCGACACTGGTGCGGACGTCGCCACCGTGGCGAAGGCGATCGAGGTGTTCGCCGGGTTGCGGCAGTTCGAGATCTGCACACCGTTCACCGACCCGCCGCTCGGCTGCTCGGACAACTACGTGCGATCGGTCGCGCAGCGCGTCGGCGCCGATCCCGCCCGCGCCGTGCTCGAGCCCATCGGCGGCAACGGCCCGCAGAAGCTCGTGACGGAGTTCGCCGGAGCCATCGCCGCCGGCGACGTCGAGGTGGTGCTGGTGCTCGGCTCCGAGTCGGGCTCCACTGCGAAGTACTTCGCCGGTCGGGCCAGGGCGAGCGAAGCGACGGGAGAGAAATTCGACAAGCCGGACTTCACCGAGCACGTCGGCGGCCAACTCGAGGACCGCGGCTACGGTTTCGAGCAGTACACGAGCGAGTACACCGCGCTGCACGGGTTGACCGGGGCGCCCGTCCAGTACGGGCTGCTGGACAACGCGCGACGTGCCCGCCTTGGCCTCGGCGTCGCAGACTATCGGGAGCGGATGGCCGAGCTCTTCGCGCCGTTCTCCAAAGTCGCTGCGAAGAACCCGTTCTCGTCCTCACCGGTGGAGCGGACGGTGGAGGAGATCGTGACCGTCACGGACGAGAACCGGATGATCTGCGATCCGTACCCGCGGTTGCTGGTGGCCCGAGACACGGTCAATCAGGGCGCGGCCGCGGTGCTGATGTCGGTCGATGCTGCTCGCAGACTCGGTGTGCCCGAGGAGAAGTGGGTGTACCTGCGCGGGCACGCCAATCAGACCGAGCAGGACATGCTGGACCGCGTCGACGTCGGTGTCAGCTACTCCGCGAAACAGGCCGTGGCGGAGGCGCTTCGAACCGCCGGCATCGGTATCGACGACATCGCGACCTTCGACCTGTACAGCTGCTTTCCCTTCCCGGTCTTCGCGGTGTGCGACGACTTCGGCTTGGCGGCTGATGATCCGCGTGACCTCACGCTCACCGGTGGTCTGCCGTACTTCGGGGGTCCCGGTAACAGTTACTCACTGCACGGCATCGCCGAGACCGTCGCCGAAATGCGCGACAAGCCAGGTTCGTTCGGCCTCGTCGGCGCCAACGGCGGGGTCATGAGCAAGTATTCGGTGGGGGTGTACTCGACCGAGCCCGCGGATTGGGTGGCCGACCGCAGCACGGCGCTTCAAGAAGACATCGCCGCGCTGCCGAAGGTCGCCGTCACCCGCAACGCAACCGGCCCCGGTGTCATCGAGACCTATTCGGTGCGCTACGACTGGCCGGTGCGCACGGGCGTCATCGTCGGTCGACTCGACGCCGACGGTAGCCGGTTCATGGCTCTGACCGAAGACGACGATCTCGTCACGTTGATGAGTGACGGCGACCCGCTCGGTGCCGCGATCGCCGTGACGTCCGGTGAGGACGGCGTCAACCGGGCCGCACTGGCCTGACGGCTCAGAAGACCCAGCTGCCCGAGCGTTGCAACACGAAGCCGTGTTTGTTGTCGGCATCGATGCAGGCGACCAGTCCGTCGCCACCGACCGCGCACGTTCCATTCTTGCCGGACAGCTTTTTGCCTGCGGCGATGGGGATCGCCCGAGACGACGCACACTCGCGTCCAGACCGTTGAAAGACGTACGGTGCATCGGCATCGGCAGGGTCAGCCTTGCGCACCGAGATGCAACCGCTTCCCGGAACCGAAGTCGGAACGCCCGGAATGACCCCATTGCATGCCGTCGCCGCGTGCGGTCCGAAATCGAGTACACAATCGATCTGATCTGGGCTCACGAACGATGTGCCCGAAACGTGGTAGTCCTCGGGGTCGACGGCGGCGAAGGTGTTCAGGTCGGGGAAACCAGGCGGCGGCTCCGTTGACTTGGGTGGGGACGAGCATGCTGCGAGCACGAGCACCACGATGATTGACCATCGAGCTGACCACATCAGAAGACCCAGCTGCCTGACGGTTGCAGCACGAACCCGTGGTCGTTCCTAACGCAGGCGGTGAGCTGGCCCGCACCCACTGCGCAAAAGGTCGTGTCGTTGGATACGAACGTTGCCTTCTGGCCGACGGCGAGCAGCTCGTCGGTCGGCGGTGAGCAACCATCGGTCGACTTCTCGAAT
>NZ_JAVROT010000496.1:0-3797 GCF_032162605.1 Mycobacterium sp.
CCGCGCCTTCAAGCACCTCACCGACGAGGCGCACCGCATTAGGTAAGGCGGTATTGGTCAACGACTTGAAGAGGGGTACCGCGGCGATGAACAGCGCCAGCGGCGGCTCGATCAAGCCGACCGCCACGGCAACGGCGAGGCCACCGAAATACCCCACCGACCTGGGCACGTCCACCTCTACCGTGCCGACCTGAACCTCCAGAACATTGCCGGGCGCTCCGAACCGAACCTGGACCACCTTGTCGGAAGCCATCACATCCTCCATCCACTACCGTTCCGCGCCTGGCGTCACCGTTCTCGGCCGGATCCGCTGGATGCCCCGCTTGTGTACCCGCATCGAGCACGGTCAACTCAGCGCCTCTGTATAGCCGCTGTTGATGCACTGATTTGTGGAGCCGGCGGCCCGCGGACATCAGGAGCCCATTTTCATACTGTGGTCTTGCTTCGCGGCGTTTCGTTCGGGCCTCTGCGACAAGTGGCGCCGACTTGAGGTTCCTCACGAGCATGTAAACGCCTTGCGAAGGTTTACGCGATTACAGTCCCTGGGCAGGATGCGCGCCTGACCTGCCGCGGGTGTTATCCGAAACGCCATCACGGGATGAGCTGCGAACGACGTTTCAGGAATTGCTCAATCTCGCCCTTACTCGTGGCCGCGTCACGGGCTGTTGCGGTCTGGGGCCGGGGACTCGCGCGGCCATTGATGTCGTCGCCTATGACCATCCCGACGCGGAAGCTGAGTGCATTGCGGCGGCGTATGACGCTTTTGAACGCGAACACGGCGACGGCTGATTGACCACGGTCTCACTATTCGGCCCCGCCACCCGGAGGTGAAGTGGCGGGGCCGAGGCTAATACGCCGCCTCGCATCTTGAGCTGCGGCCGTGCCCGGCAGGTGAACGCAGTGCGAATATCTGCATATGGTCGACGCCGGCGAATGTGCAGCAGTCGAGCAGTTGGTTGACTGCGGAGCGGGTGAGCCTGCCCCGCGAGGGCGCTCCCAAGCTACATCTGCGGCTCGTACCGATCGGATTTCGCCGCCGCTTCTTGGCCGTTGCCGAACGACGGATCCCGACCGTAGCCGGCCGCCGCCCATAGGTGCCGTCGCCGTCGTGGGCCACTTCGCCGAAATGCGTTGTGCTAATCAGCTTCTGAGGCTGGGAAGGAAACCACCCGCCGACATGGGCGCGTGGGTCACTGCGGGGCGCCGGTCTGGGGATTGAGCATCATTGTCGGTTGGGCGGCTGCCCCGAAGTCGAACATGGCGTCGAGGGTGCCTGCGCGCTCGTCGAAGGAGTCGTCTCCGATGCGGCCGGTCCTCCAGTTGTCCTCGATGAACCGCAGGATCGAGGTCTGGTCGGTTTGGGTGTGGTCGACGAAGTTCGCTTTGGCGTACGGGGAGATCACCAGCAGCGGCAGCCGCGGCCCGTATCCGCACCGGCCCTGATATTTCGCGGGTTGGGCCTGCGTGTCGCCGCAGATGCCGGGCCCGTTGAGCGCATCCTGCGGCGAAGCCGAGGTGGACACGATCGGCGACATCTTGTGGTCGTACCAGCCGTCGGAGTCGTCGTAGGAGATTACCACCGCGGTGTCTTTCCACTCGGGTAGCCGCTGCAGATGGTTGATCGCGTCGACGAGGAACTGCTGTTCGTCGAGCGGATCGGAGTACTGGGCGTGCCCGTCCTGAAAGCCCGGGGCTTTGAGGTAGCTGACCGCGGGCAGGTGACCGGTGTCGGCGGCGACCCAGAAGTCGGCCAGGTCGTATTGGTGGTTGGCCGGGTCGGTTTGACCGATCATCGCGGCCGAGCTCGGCGGCAAATGGTGCGGATTGGCCGTCGAGGCGTAGTACTGAAACGGTTCATGGTGCGGGATGTAGTCAGCTTTGACGTCGAACGCCAGCGCGCCCGTCTTGCCGGTGCCGCCCAGCGCGGCACCCACATTGTGGCTGGCCCCGCACACCGCGGTGCCGTCCGGCTTGGACTCGGTCGGTTTGAATCCGCCCTCGAAGAACCCCCAGGTGATGCCCTTGGCGTTGAGCAGGTCGCCGATGTTCTTGTTGTCGGCGCTGATCTGCACCTGATCCCGGTTGGAGCAGTCATCGCCGAACGGTTGCGCGTCGCCGATCACCGTGCCCTGCCCGTTGCCGGCGTTCTCGATCACATCGCCGATGGGAAACTTGCCGTTCGGCATGAATTCCTTTGTCACACCGTGGATCTGGCCCGAAATCAGGTTCACCGCGCCTGGTGTCGATGGGCCGAATGTGGTGTTGTAGGAGTTGTCGCTCATCGCGAAGTGCTGCGCATAATTCCACAGCGCCGTCACCGAATTGCCGTCGTAATAGTCCATCACCATGCCGGGCGCGGTGAACACCGGCGGCTTGCAGGTGGCGGTTTCGGTGTGTTCGACGAACTGGTCCATCGCGCCGCCATGAAAGGCTTCCTGCTCGGCGGTGTACTCGTGATCCTGATCGCACACCACCTGCTGGCCGGGCCCGCCCAGCCGCATCGGCTGCGCCCTGTTCGGATTGTGCGTCAACAACTCCGGAGTCAGCCCGTCCACCTGCGGTGTCCCCGGCCGGGCGGTGAACCGCTGACCATCGACGTTCGCGGCGTTCGGGTAGGTCCCGAAGTAGTGGTCGAACGACACATTCTCCTGGAAGACAACCACCAGGTGATGGATCGGCGTGGCGGTGCCCTGCTGGGGAGCCGGGCCTGAGGGCTTGGGCGACGCCGAACACGACACCATCGTGAGCCCAAGCATCGCGGCCAGGGCGACGGCACAACAGCGGCGGACACCTCGACGATAGGCCCACAACAACGGCATTCGAGTTCCTTATCGTCGGCGCCCGTGGCCCCCCACCCAAGTCGCAGTCGGCCTACCGAGCATCACCAGACCTCATCTGCACTGTCAACAAATACGACACCAACCCTGGATAAACCCCCGATGCCATTAGGGTGGGCGCCCCACCCGAGCGGGTCCGGGGTGAGCACCGCGCCGACATCCCCCGGGCATCGACACCTGGGTCTGTCGACGAGGGTTGAAATCTAGGCCAGTCGCGACGGCCCGGACTAGATTTCGACCGTCGTCAACATGCCCGGCCAAGTCGGCGAGCGCGCGCCGCTCGACCAGCAGCGGCACGAAATCTCGTATCGGACTGTGCTCGAATCGTGCGCATGCGTTCTGTATGGCAGGGGAAATCCGATCTGGCGGTAGCTGCGCATACTTGCTGGTGAGTCGCCGCTGAACCTCGATGATCAACAGTTGTTCGCTGATCTCGGCCATGCCGACAGCTTGCTGCTTTCAAGGTCAACCGTCAACCGGTGGCTCACCTGTTGGCAGCCTGCGCGGTGAGCAGGCGCACATTAAGGATGGTGAGAGGATCCGACGATGGCCGAAAACACCGGGGCGGCACAGGCGCGGGAACTGCTGGGGGCGTTGTACGAGCATGTCGCCGAGATCTCACAGAAAATCGACAAGTCAGAGTGCCGTGGCCGTCGTGTCTCGATTCGCGGTGCCACTCACGATCGCCGCCTGCTGAGCGAGCTGCGCCGAGAATTGCATGAGGCGCACCGACTGATCGACGGACTACATCGCCGGTTCCCAGAAACGCTCCATGCCTCAACCCGTGAGCATGGACGGCCAGTGTCATCGGCTGGCAATATCCACTAACATCAGCACGGCCGCGCAATCGATGAAATCAGATGTGCCGAGATGCCCGTTCGTGCATTCGGTCCGCTATCAGGCTGATGGTGGATCGATCCTGCTCGCCAGCCACGATGACCGCGGGTCGACGAAGGAGAT
>NZ_JAVROT010000497.1:0-12071 GCF_032162605.1 Mycobacterium sp.
GCGGCGGAGGAGAAGTGGCGGCCCACGGTCTTCGGATCGGGGTCGCGCACCACGCAGCGCAGCAGGGCGCTGGCGGCCTCCTCGGTGTCGGCGTCGGGATGGTCGGTGCGCGCCAGTGTCCATTGGAGCTCCGCGGGTTTCACCGTCAGGCCCGCCTCCAACTGGCGTCGCACCAGGTCGGCCTTGGCCTCGATGTCCAGGCCGGTCAGCACGAACGTCATGGCATTGCGGAAACCGCCGACGGCGTTCAGCGAGACCTTCAGCGTCGGCGGTGGCGGTTCCCCCCTGATGCCGCTGATGCGCACCCGGTCCGGTCCGTCGTCGCGCAGTGCGAGGCTGTCGACCCGCAGCGTCACGTCGGGGTTGGCGTAGCGCGGCCCGCCGATCTCGTAGAGCAGCTGCGCCGTGACGGTGTCGACGCCGACCAGCCCGCCGGTGCCGGGATGCTTGGTGATGACCGACGACCCGTCGGCGTCGATCTCGGCGATCGGGAAGCCGAGGTGCAGAAGGTCGGGCAGGTCGGTGAAGAAGGCGTAGTTGCCGCCGGTGGCCTGGGTGCCGCATTCGATGACGTGCCCGGCGGCCACCGCGCCGGCGAGGGAGTCGTAGTCGCTTCGGGTCCAGCCGAAGTGGGCGGCGGCAGGCCCGACGATCACCGAAGCGTCGGTGACCCGGCCGGTGACGACGACGTGGGCGCCCGCATTCAGACAGTCCACGATGCCCCACGCGCCGAGGTAGGCATTGGCGGCGAGAACGGAGCCGAAGCCGAGCTCTTCGGCGCGGCCGACGAGGTCGTCGCCCTCGACGTGGGCGACGTTGACGGCGAGCCCGAGCCGTTCGGCCAGCGCCCGCACGGCGGCGGCCAGCCCGGCCGGATTGAGCCCGCCCGCGTTGGCGACAATCTTCACGCCCCGGTCCAGCGCCGTGCCGAGGGACTCCTCGAGTTGGGTCAGGAAGGTCTTCGCGTAGCCGCGGTCCGGTGACTTGGCGCGGTCGCGGGCGAGGATCAGCATGGTCAGCTCGGCCAGGTAGTCGCCCGTGACGTAGTCCAGCTCGCCGCCGGTCACCATCTCTCGCATAGCGGCGTGCCGGTCGCCGTAGAAGCCCGAGCAGTTGCCGATCCGCACTGGCTCGAGATCCCGGGTCGCTCCGCTCTCCCCCTCAAGCGGGGGTACCCCCAGCACCACACTGCCCACTCCTGCGCTCCCATCAACGTCGACGGCCCAACCAACCGGTAGGTTACTCGGTACCGACGGTTTCACGTCAAGCGCTTCGCGGGGCGCCCGGGCCCGCTCCCGGCCGGATGACCTCCGCACCTTTGATATCACCGGCGATGTCACGTCGTGGAAGTGGTGATCACGACGTGACATCCAGGCAGGGCCGGACCGCCGCTTTTGGAAGCTACGCAGCTCACCGGCTATCCTGAAGGACAATTGCCGACGTCCCAGCGTGATCAGGGTGTGCGCGGCAGCCCCAAAGCAAGAATCTCAAGAGGAGAAGCTCCACCATGGCTGTGCCCAAGCGGAGAATGTCGCGGTCGAACACCCGTAGCCGGCGCGCGCAGTGGAAGACCGAGGCCACCGGCCTCGTCAACGTCAACGTCGCAGGTCAGCAGCACACGGTGCCGCGTCGTCTGCTCAAGGCCGCCCGCCTCGGCCTGGTCGACCTCGACCGCCGCTGACCCATCTCGTCATTCGGCGCTGGGGGTCCCCCGCTTGCAGGGGAGAGCGCAGCGATCGGGGAAATAACCCGTACTGCGGCGCGCCTCTCAGGCCTGTCTCAGACACGGGGTTGAAACTGTGGCTGTGCGCATACTGGTGGTTGACGACGATCGCGCTGTGCGCGAATCCCTGCGCCGTTCCCTCGCCTTCAACGGATACTCGGTCGTCCTGGCTCAGGATGGCCTCGAAGCTCTCGAGATGATCGGCAGCGACCGGCCCGACGCCCTGGTTCTCGACGTGATGATGCCGAGGCTGGACGGGCTCGAAGTGTGCCGTCAACTCCGCAGCACCGGCGACGACCTGCCGATCCTCGTGCTCACCGCCAGGGACTCGGTCTCCGAGCGAGTGGCGGGTCTCGACGCGGGCGCCGACGACTACCTCCCCAAACCCTTCGCGCTCGAAGAGCTGCTCGCGCGGATGCGCGCCCTGCTGCGGCGCCGCGTCCTGCCCGATGACCACGACACGCCTGCGTTGACGTTCTCGGATCTGAGCCTGGACCCGGTGACGCGGGAGGTCACCCGCGGACAGCGTCAGATCAGCCTGACCCGCACCGAGTTCTCCCTGCTGGAGATGTTGATCGCCAATCCGCGGCGCGTGCTCACCCGCAGCCGCATCCTCGAAGAGGTGTGGGGGTTCGACTTCCCGACCTCGGGCAACGCCCTCGAGGTCTACGTCGGCTACCTACGTCGCAAGACCGAGGCGGAAGGGGAGCAACGACTCATCCACACCGTGCGCGGCGTCGGCTACGTGCTGCGTGAGACGCCGCCCTGATGGGTCAACCCCGATCGCCGTTCTGGTGGCGTTCGCGCGAGCGGCGGACCACCGACGTACGACCCGTTGGCATGAACGACGCCAGCTCGGTGTCGCTGCGCTGGCGCGTGATGCTGCTGGCGATGTCGATGGTCGCGATGGTCGTCGTCCTGATGGGCCTCGCCGTCTACGCGGTGGTGTCCCGGGCCCTCTACGACGACATCGACAACCAGCTGCAGATCCGCGCGCGGTTGCTGATCGAGAGCGGGCTGCTGGCCGTCGACCCTGGCAAGGCGATCGAAGGAACGGCGTACTCCGACGTCAACGCGATGTTCGTGATGCCCGGCCGGTCCATCTACACCGCGAACCAGGAAGGGCAGACGCTCCCCCTCGGCGAGCCGGAGAAGAACGTGATCGACGGCGCCCTGCGAATGTCGTTGCGCACCGTCAACTTTCAGCGCGTGCTCGCCGTACACCTGCCCAGTGGAGATTCCCTGCTGATATCGAAGAGCCTCGACCCCACGGGCAAGGTGATCAAACGGCTCGGCACCATCCTCCTCATCGTCGGCGGGCTCGGGATGGCGGTCGCCGCGATCGCAGGTGGGACCGTCGCGAGGACCGGACTGCGGCCCGTGGCGCGCCTGACCGACGCCGCGGAGCGCGTCGCCAGGACCGACGACCTGCGCCCGATACCCGTGCACGGCAGCGACGAACTCGCCCGTCTCACCGAGGCGTTCAACATGATGCTGCGCGCACTCACCGAATCGCGCGCGCGACAGGCGCGCCTCGTCACCGACGCCGGCCACGAGCTGCGCACGCCGTTGACCTCGTTGCGCACCAACGTCGAGCTCCTGATGGCGTCCATGGCTCCTGGTGCGCCGAACATCCCCGAGGACGAGATGGCAGGGCTGCGCTCCGACGTGATCGCCCAGATCGAAGAACTCTCCACGCTGGTGGGCGATTTGGTGGACCTCACCAGGGACGACGCGGGCGTCACGATCCACGAGCCCGTCGACCTGGCCGACGTCGTCGACCGGAGCCTCGAACGTGTTCGCAGGCGCCGCAACGACATCGAATTCGACGTGCTGACCACCGGCTGGCAGGTGTCCGGCGACGAGGCGGGATTGTCCAGAGCGGTGCTCAACCTCCTCGACAACGCCGCCAAGTGGAGTCCCACCGGTGGCCGGGTCCAGGTGACGCTGGCACAGATCGATCAGATGCACGCCGAGCTGGTGGTATCCGACCATGGCCCGGGCATTCCCGTTGCGGAGCGGCAGCTCGTCTTCGAGCGGTTCTACCGGTCGACCTCGGCCAGGGCGATGTCCGGCTCCGGTCTAGGTCTGGCCATCGTCAACCAGGTCGTCGTGAAACACGGTGGGACACTTCGGATCGACGACACGGTGCCGGGCGGTGACCCACTGGGGGCGTCGTTCCACCTGGTGCTGCCCGGCCGCCCGATGTTCGAGCCCGCCGGCCGAAGCGCCGCGACACGCGCGAGCGGTGCAGTGGACGGGGTGGCCGGCAACGCCGAGAATGGGTGATCTGGGGGTGGCTCGGCGAGAAGTCTGGGTAAGTCCCGAACGTTCTCTAAGTGGATTCTCAGCCCAGGGGGGCAATGTTTTGGGCACGCCTTTCGTTAGTCATGACAGACCGCCGACGCAAACTACTCGAAAGAAGAGCAGCCAGCCGAAATGACCAACCATCCGAGGTACTCCCCGCCACCGCCGCCCGGGCATCGGCCGGGCACGCACGAGGCCGCGGCGCCGGGCTACCCCGGCCAACACCGCCAAGGCGGGTATCCGCAGCAGTCCTACGACTGGCGCTACGCCACACAGCAGCAGCCCTACCGCGGCCCTGCGGACCCGTATCGGCCCGTCGATCCGACGCGGATGATGCCCATCCCGCCCGCTGCCCCCCAGAAGCGTTCCAGGACAGGTCGATTGACGGTCGGTGCATTGACCATCGCCATCCTCTCGGCAGGCATCGGCGGCGGCGTCGCGACGCTGGTGCAGCCGGGTCGGCCCGCACTGAGTTCTTCCATCTCGGGTGCCGCGCCCAGTGTGCCCGCCGCAAGTCTTCCGGCCGGCTCGGTCGAGCAGGTGGCCGCCAAGGTGGTCCCGAGCGTGGTCAAGCTCGAAACCGACCTGGGTAAGCAGTCCGAAGAGGGCTCCGGCATCATCCTGACCACCGACGGTCTCATCCTCACGAACAACCACGTGGTGGCCGGCGCCAACGGCGGCCCCGGCGCACCGGGCGGCGGGTTGCAGACCAAGGTCACCTTCGCCAACGGCGCCACCACGTCCTTCAAGGTGCTCGGCACCGATCCCAGCAGTGACATCGCCGTGGTGCAGGCCGCGGGAGCCACGGGCCTGACGCCCATCACGCTCGGGTCGTCGGGCAACCTCCGCGTCGGCCAGGACGTCGTCGCCGTCGGCTCGCCGCTCGGTCTCGAGGGCACTGTCACCACCGGCATCGTCAGCGCGCTGAACAGGCCGGTCGCCGCCGGCGGTGACGCCCAGAACCAGAACTCCGTGCTGGACGCGATTCAGACCGACGCCGCGATCAACCCGGGTAACTCCGGTGGCGCGCTCGTCAACATGAACGGCGAACTCGTCGGGGTGAACTCGGCCATCGCCACCCTTGGCGGCGACTCGGGGCAGTCGCAGAGCGGCTCGATCGGCCTCGGTTTCGCCATTCCCGTCGACCAGGCCAAGCGCATCGCCGACGAACTGATCCAGAACGGCACCGCCTCGCACGCCTCCCTCGGCGTTCAGGTCGGCAACGACGCAGGCGTCGACGGCGCCAAGATCGTCGACGTCACCGGCGGCGGAGCGGCGGCGGTCGCCGGTCTGCCGAGCGGTGTCATCGTCACCAAGGTCGACGACAGGGTGATCAGCAGTGCTGATGCCCTCGTGGCGGCAGTCCGGTCCAGAGCGCCAGGTGACAAGGTGACGCTGACCTACCTGGACCCGTCCGGGAAGCCGCAGACCGTGGACGTCACCCTCGGGAAGGCCGACCAGTGACGGTGGCGCCGGGACGCCCCGTGCTCAGGATGGCCGAACCGGCGTCGGCGGCGGGATATACGGTTGCGTTCATGGAACAGCCAGGTGAGTTGTTGGGCCGCGCACTCGTCGTCGTCGTCGACGACAGGACGGCGCATGGGGACGAAGAGGACCACAGCGGTCCGGTGGTGACTGAACTGCTCGGCGAGGCGGGGTTCGTGGTCGACGGCGTCGTGGCGGTCTCGGCCGACGAGATCGAGATCCGCAACGCGCTGAACACCGCCGTGATCGGCGGCGTGGACCTGGTGGTCTCGGTGGGCGGCACCGGTGTGACGCCACGCGACGTCACCCCGGAGGCCACCAGAACCATCCTGGACCGCGAGCTGCTCGGCATCGCCGAGGCTCTGCGCGCATCCGGCCTGTCGGCGGGCATCGTGGAGGCGGGTGTGTCCCGTGGGCTGGCAGGAATTTCGGGGAGCACCCTGGTCGTCAACATCGCGGGGTCCAGGGCGGCCGTGCGCGACGGAATGGCCACGCTCGGCCCGCTGGCGGTGCAGATCATCGGCCAGCTGTCCAGCCTCGAGATTTAGCTTCTTGCCGGCTTCGGCGGTCACGGCCCGTCCGAACCCACGCTCTGCGTGGGAATTTTCGGTGTCGTCGGTTTCGGGTGCACGTTGCCCGATTCCGTTAAAGCCGCGTGAACTGCCACAAAGCGGCCAGTGTGATGTTCGTCACAATGGAGGGTCGCTGTGACGGAGCCAGCACGCTCAAAGCGCGCTTCAGTTAACAAGATTTTCGGCGATTCTCTTCCCGAAACCACCACGGACGAGTGGGACGAGCGCCCGTCCGACGGCGAGGCCGAACGCGATCGTTGGTTGCGGGACAACGTCCCACCGCACCACGGTTGACCTGTCGCTTCGTGCCTCCGGGACGGAAACGTCCAGTGGCCGAACCAGACTCAAGTACGCCCCTGTTATGGGTCGTCGTGCCCGAGGCGGCGCGGCCCCTGGAGGGTGGCGGACGCGGCGGTGTGCCCCCTGCAGTGGCGGGGCAAACTCTCTGTCATCGACAACGGGCCGCGCCGCGTAGATACCCACGCGTTGCCCGCCGGATTGCGCACCGTTATGTTTCTGTCGTCAACGATGAGCGTTACGTAAGAACAACATGTGGGGTTTCTAATTTCCCTCACATCGAGGGCTTGCAAGGTGTCAGGTTTAGCGGTAGAGCCGGGCACTCACAGGAAATGACGGGCTTAAGGGTCTGTCGACGACAGCTAGGGAGAACATGAAGGCAATCAGTCGGGTGCTGGTCGCGTTGATCGCGACCGTCGCGGCTCTGTTCGCGAGCACAGGCACCTCACACGCAGGTTTGGACAACGAGCTGAGCTTGGTCGACGGCCAGGACCGCACCCTGACGGTCCAGCAGTGGGACACTTTCCTCAACGGTGTGTTCCCACTTGACCGCAACCGGCTGACCCGTGAGTGGTTCCACTCGGGTCGGGCCAAGTACATCGTCGCCGGCCCCGGTGCCGGTGACTTCGCGGGCACCCTGGAGCTGGGCTACCAGATCGGCTTCCCGTGGTCGCTGGGTGTGGGCATCAACTTCAGCTACACCACCCCGAACTTCCTGTTCGACGACCAGAACTTCGGTCCCGCCGGTCTCGGCTCTCTGTCGACCTCCATCATCACGCCGAACATCCTCCCGGGTGTGTCCATCAGCGCCGACCTGGGCAACGGCCCCGGCATCCAGGAAGTCGCGACCTTCTCGGTCGACGTCAAGGGTGCTGCCGGCGGCGTCGCCGTGTCGAACGCTCACGGAACGGTCACCGGTGCCGCCGGTGGGGTGCTTCTCCGTCCGTTCGCACGGCTCATCGCTTCGACGGGTGACAGCGTCACCACGTACGGCGAGCCGTGGAACATGAACTAACTCCCTAGTTCAACGTAAACAGCCCCCGGCTTCGGCCGGGGGCTGTTTTCGTTGCGGGGGAGAGGCTACTTGTCGCCGCTGGTGTGCTTCGCCGTGTCGGGATCGGGGCCGGTGCCTGGTCCGGTGACGGTTTCCGCGCTCTTTCCGTCGGTCAGCAGGTTGCGAATCTCGGTCAGAAGGCTCAGCTCGGTGTCCTGAGCCTGCTCGACCTCGCCCTTCTTCCGCAGCCGGTTGTAGGGCACGACGACCAGGAAGTAGACGACCGCTGCGACCAGGACGAAGTTGATGGCCGCCGAGATCAGGACGTTCAGATCGATGGTCTGGCCGCCACCGATGCCGATCTTCAGGACTCCGACGCCGGTGCCGCTCGCACCGATGCGACTCGTCAACGGCGTAATGATGCTGTCGGTGAACGTCTTGACGAGAGGGTGAAGGCGGTGCCGATGACGACCGCCACGGCCAGGTCGACGATGTTGCCGCGGGAGAGGAACTCCTTGAAACCCTTCAGCACGTGAGGATGCCTCTCGCCTTGTGGTCTGGCCATATGCCTGATCCCCCAGGTCGTCAACGTTAGCGGCGCAGGCGCACTGCGGGTGGTGCATTCCGGTGCCAGCTTCTACGGCGTGGCGATGCGGTTGGTCCTGGGGGGTGGGGCTCCACCCCGGCGGTCCCGGCGCCGCACTGACCGTCAGTGGAAGGTCAGGGTGATCGCCTGCGACAGCGAGGCGCCCGCCACGTCATTGGCCGCCGTGACGGGTAGCGCGATCAGCACGACCCCGTCCCGGGCCGCCTCCTTCGTCCTGGCCGAGACCAGAATCACCACCGCGTCGGTGGCCACCACCCGTGGGCCCGGCACGGCGGAACCGTCCGCCATGGCGGATCCGGCCGAGTCCGAGACGGCCAGCACGTCGACGACGTCGCCGGGACGCACCAAATCGAGAAGAGCGGCATCTGCGAGATGGACGGGCACCACGCGCGCGTCCGGCCCCACCGATGCGTCGGCGAGCCGTGAGCTCAGCACCCGAACGTCGGTGAGAACCTCGCCGCGGCGCGCAGGCCCGGCCAGTGTCGCACCGACCAGGTGGTTCGCGTTGGTCTGAGATCCGTCGGGAAGCGTTGTCGCCAAACGTGATTCGATGCGGAGGTCGGCGGCCACCAGCTCGATGCCCGGGGCCAGGTCCCGTGCCGCCACGACGACGTCGGCCCGGCCGTCAGAGGGATCGGGACGCAGGGCGGCGACCGCCGCCAACAGCACCAGCGCCCCTGACGCGACGCGTCTGGCCACGACGGTTCTGGTCCAGTCCGGGCGCAGCCCGTGGACGACGCGGGACGGCAGCGATGGATTGAGCGATTCCCCCATGCGACAACGCTAGGCACGTGACGCCCGTCGCGGCAGGGGGCAGGCGATCGCCTGTGGATAACTCTTAGCTGGAGGCGGCTGCGGGTGAGCTCGACTTACTCGCAGACCCGGTGCTGGAGCTCGACTTGTCCGAACTGTCCGAGGAGCTCGACGGCTTGTCCGACTTCTCGGCCGGCTTCGACTTCTCGGCGGCCTTGTCGGACTTGTCGGACTTCTCCGATGTGGCGCTCGACGACTCGCCGTTGGAGCCGTTGATCGTGCTCTTCGAGGTGTCGCGGCTGTCGTTGCGGTAGAAACCGCTGCCCTTGAATACGACGCCAACGGAACCGAACAGCTTGCGCAACCGGCCCGAGCACTTCGGGCACGACGCCAGTGCGTCGTCCGTGAACGCCTGCACCGCGTCAAAACGGTTGTCGCACTCAGTACATGCGTACGAATAGGTCGGCACCAAAACCTCCGAGAAAATGACGAAACTTGTTAGCACTCTAGCGGCTCAAGTGCTAGAACCGCTAAGTGGGCCGTGCCATTCCCGCGTCACTGGCGCTGGTCGCGATCATCGTCGCAGTTGCAGTGTGGATGCGCGTCCACTCGGCACCCACACCGCCTCCGTCACAGACCTCGCAGCAGCCGCCGCACGCGGCCATGTCCACACCCGGATACGACCAGGCGAGGACCGCCGCGGGACGACTGCCCGTCAAGGGCTGGGATCTGAACTCCGACTTCGCGCGGTACCGATTCGGCGAGGCCTGGAGTGACGACGTCGACGTCGAGTTCGGGCACAACGGCTGCAACACGCGCGACGACATCCTGCGCCGCGATCTGACGGACCTGGTGGTGCGGCCACGCACCTGCTTCGCCCAGAGCGGCACACTGCATGATCCCTACGACAGCGAGACGATCGCCTTCGTCCGCGGCCCGGACTCCTCGAATGCCGTCCAGATCGACCACGTCGTCGCACTGTCCGACGCTTGGTACAAGGGCGCCCGCGATTGGGACGACCAGCGCCGCCGCGACTTCGCGAACGATCCGCGCAACCTCCTCGCCGTCGGGGGAGCGTTCAACTTCGACAAGGCGTACCGCGACGCCTCGAGCTGGCTGCCGCCCAATCTGATGTTCCGTTGCGAGTTCGTCGCGCGCCAGGTGACGGTCAAGACGGCGTACGGACTGTGGGTTTCGGGCAAGGAGAAACAGGCGATGACGGACGTGCTCACCGGTTGTTAGCCGTGGTTGGCGCGTCAGCCGAGTTCGACCAGGCCCAGACCGGGAGTCAGGGCGTGCGTCATCGGCACGTCGTGCGGTTCGCCGGGCAGGTGCTCGAGCAGTTCGTCGTCCCTGACCAGCGCGATCAGTCGCGCCTCGGGATTGGCCATGCCCAACGACCGGTCGTAGAATCCCGCACCCCGGCCGAGCCGAACGCCTGCGCGGTCGACGGCCAGCGCCGGGACCAGGATCATCGACGCGGCCCGGACTGCATCGGCGGGCAGCCAGGGCGCGGCCGGCTCGCGCAGCCCGAAAGGGGCTTCGACGAGCTCGCCTTCGCGGTACTCGGCCCAGCTCAGCGGCAGCGGCGTGCCCGCGTCGTCCTCGCGTGCGACGGGCAGCAGCACTCTGGCGCCTGCCCCGACCAGGGCATCGAGCATCGCGGGCGACCCTGGCTCGGAGCCGACGGGCACGTACGCGCAGACGATCTCACCGGATTGCGCCTGGTCTGCCAGACGTTTGCAGAGCGCATCGGTCTCGGCGCGTCGAACGCCGGCGGGCACCGCCAGGCGGGCGGACAGGATGGCAGCGCGCAAGTCGGTCTTCGTCGATGGCACGGAGTCCACGATGTCATGGAGATATGCAGGGCATCCCGGGTTGCGGACCGTCAATGACGTTATGGTGTGAATGATGACGACCCCGGCCCTGGTGCCAATGCCACGCACCGCCATCGTTCCGGCTGCGGGCTTGGGAACGCGCTTCCTGCCTGCGACGAAGACGGTGCCGAAGGAGTTGCTGCCCGTCGTCGACACCCCGGGCATCGAGCTCGTCGCCGCAGAGGCGGCCGAGGCGGGGGCCGAGCGGCTCATCATCGTCACCTCCGAGGGCAAGGACGGCGTCGTCGCCCACTTCGTCGAGGACCTCGTCCTCGAGGGCACGCTTGAGGCCCGCGGCAAGCAGGTGATGTTGGCGAAGGTGCGCCGGGCGCCGGCTCTGATCAAGGTCGAGTCGGTGGTGCAGAGCCAGCCGCTGGGCCTTGGTCACGCCGTGAGCTGCGTCGAGCCGAGTCTTAGCGACGACGAGGATGCCGTCGCGGTGTTGTTGCCCGACGACCTGGTGCTGCCCACCGGCGTGCTGGAGACCATGTCGAAGGTGCGCGCCAAGCGTGGTGGTTCGGTGTTGTGCGCGATCGAGGTTCCTGCCGACGAGATCAGCGCCTACGGCGTGTTCGACGTCGAGGCGGTGCCCGATGACATGAATCCGAATGTGTTGCGCGTCAAGGGCATGGTGGAGAAGCCAAGCGCCGAGGACGCCCCGTCGCTCTACGCCGCCGCCGGGCGCTACGTGCTGGACCGCGCGATCTTCGACGCGCTGCGCCGCGTAAAGAAGGGCGTCGGCGGCGAGATCCAGCTGACCGATGCGATAGCCCTGCTCATCGAGGAGGGCCATCCGGTTCACGTCGTCGTCCATCGCGGACGACGACACGACCTGGGAAATCCCGGCGGGTACCTCAAGGCTGCGGTTGACTTTGCGTTGGAGCGTGACGACTACGGACCGGAGCTGCGGCGCTGGCTGGTCGAGCGATTGGGCCTGAGCGCCAACTGACTAGCGTGGAGGCTCCGCGACTGAAGAGAGGCGCATAAGTGCGTTCGGTGGAGGAGCAGCAGGCCAGGGTGGCTGCCGCCGCGGTTGCGCCGAGGCCCGTGCGGGTGGCCATTGCCGAAGCGCAGGGACTCATGTGCGCCGAGGAGGTGGTCACCGAACGGCCGCTGCCCGGATTCGACCAGGCGGCCATCGACGGCTACGCGGTACGTAGCGTCGACGTGCTCGGCGTCGATGCCGGTGACGCAGGCGAAGAGGCCGAGGCCGGCGGTGAAGCCGAGGTCAGCCTGCCCGTGATGGGCGTCATCGAGGCGGGCGCCAAGATGCCGAGCAGGCTGCAGCCCCGCCAAGCGGCGCGCGTGCAGACGGGTGCGCCCATGCCGACGCTGGCCGATGCGGTGCTTCCGCTGCGCTGGACCGACGGCGGCGACTCCCGGGTGCGGGTGCTGCGCGGTGTCCGGTCCGGCGCCTACGTGCGTCGGACGGGCGACGACGTCCAGCCGGGTGACG
>NZ_JAVROT010000498.1:0-4539 GCF_032162605.1 Mycobacterium sp.
AGCGAGCGGGCCAGGATGCGCGCCGAGGATGTCTTGCCGCAGCCACGGGGGCCGGAGAAGAGGTAGGCGTGGTTGATCCGTCCCGACTCCAGCGCTGTCGACAGCGGCTCGGTGACGTGCTCCTGACCGACCACTTCGGCGAAGGAGGCAGGTCGGTACTTGCGGTAGAGAGCCACGACGCCCACGCTACCCAGGTCCCCCGACTCGCCGCGTCCCTAGCCGCGCTGCAGCAGCGACTCGGTGGCGGCGAGCAGCGCGCATGTCGCGAGACCGTCGATCGCCTCGTTCAGGTCGGGCATCGACGAGAATGACGGCGCGATCCGAATATTCGTGTCCTCCGGGTCTTTTCGATACGGGAATGAGGCTCCTGCCTCGGTCACCGCGATACCCGCATCCTTGGCGAGGGCGACGGTGCGCCGTGCGGTGCCCGGCCAGACGTCGAGGCTGACGAAGTACCCACCCTTGGGATCGGTCCACGACGCGATCTTCGACTCACCCAGTCGGTCCTCGAGGATCTCGCCAACGAGGGCGAACTTGGGCGCCAACAGTTGCTGATGACGCTGCATATGCAGACGCACGCCGTCGGCATCGCCGAAGAAGCGCAGGTGGCGCAGCTGGTTGACCTTGTCGGGACCGATCGTCTTCTTGGCCGCGTGCTGCAGGTACCAGGCGATGTTGCCCAGCGACCCGCCGAAGAAGCTGACGCCGGCCCCGGCGAACGTGATCTTCGACGTCGACGCGAAGACGTACGGCCGGTTCGGGTTGCCCGACTTGGCGGCCAGCCCCAGCACGTCGACTTGGCGGACGAAGTCATGGGTGAGCGTGTGCACGAGGTAGGCGTTGTCCCAGAACAGCCGGAAATCGGTTGCCGCGGATTGCATCTGGACCAGGCGCCGGACGTTCTCCCAGGAATACGTGGTGCCCGTTGGGTTGGAGAAGACGGGCACGCACCACATGCCCTTGATGGCCGGGTCGCCTGCGACGAGTTCCTCGATGACGTCGACGTCGGGGCCGTCCTCGAGCATCGGCACCGGGATCATCTCGATGCCGTAACTCTCGGTGATCGCGAAGTGGCGGTCGTAGCCGGGCGACGGGCAGAGGAACTTCACACCAGCGCCGTCGCGCTGCTCCTCAATCCAGGGCCGCGGAGAGTCAACACCGCCGTGCAACAGCGAGAACACCACGATGTCGTGCATGATCTCGAGGCTGGCGTTGTTGCCCGCGATCAGGTTGGGCACCGGAATGCCCAGCAGCTCGCCGAAGACGGCACGCAGTTCCGGGAGCCCATGCAGACCGCCGTAGTTGCGGGTGTCGGTGCCGTCACCGTCGCGATACTCGGTTCCCGGAAGCGCCAGCAGGTCGTTGGACAGATCGAGCTGAGCCGCAGACGGCTTACCGCGCGTGAGATCCAGGCCGAGCTTCTTGGCTTGGAGATCGACGTAGTTGCGGCGCTGCAGCTCGTGCTGGGCCTCTAGTTCGTCGCGGCCAAGCGAGAGAAACGACACGGCGTGCCTTTCAACGTTGGGCCGATGAGACCGACGATCACAGAAGGGGACCCCGCGCACCCGCCAGAGCCCATTGACCCTTGCTGCCTTCCGGCCCTGGGGGAGTTCACAGGATGGACGCCGCGCGGGGTCCGAACATGAGTGTAGCCAACTACTCGTAAGGGGCGGGTGGCCCGGTCGGCTACCATGGCCCGCGGAGGATTCGCCTAGTGGCCTATGGCGCTCGCCTGGAACGCGGGTTGGGTTAACAGCCCTCAGGGGTTCAAATCCCCTATCCTCCGCGCTGGTCAGTGCGCGGCCAGGCAAAGAGAGCCTGGTCGCGCCTCGGCCTGAACAACGGCCCCACCGACTCGAGGAGGAGTATGCGGCGCTGGATCGCGGTCCTGTGGCACGCATCGTTCTTCGTCCTCGCCGGGGCGCTCTACTTCTTCTTCGTGCTCCCACGTTGGTTCGAGCTGACCGGAGCCTGGCCCTCCGGGCTGGGCTTGGCGATGCGCATCGTGTGTGGCGCGTTGATCGGGCTTGCGGCATTGCCCATCGTCTTCACGCTGCTGCGCACGCGCAAGCCCGAGTTCGGCACACCGCAGCTGGCCCTGACACTGCGATTCTGGTCGATCGTCCTGCACGTTCTGGCCGGCGCGCTGATCGTCGGTGCAGCCATCAGCGAGATCTGGGTGAGCCTGGACGTGGCGGGTCAGACCCTGTTCGGCATCTACGGCGCCGCGGCTGCAGTCGCCGTCCTCGGCGCGCTGAGCTTCTACCTGGCGTTCGCCGCGGAACTGCCGCCGCCACCGCCGAAGCCACTCAAGCTCAAGAGTCAGACGCGCCGCAGGCGCGGTGGCGCCGCTGCCGACGAAGAGCCCGAAGAAGAGGCCGACGACGAGGTCGACGACGAGGTCATTGCCTCGGACGACGCGGCCGACGCCGATGAACCGGAGCCTTCGGACTCCGCCGAGCCGGAGGAGACGGCAGAGCCGGACGAGAAGGGCGACGTCCCCGCACCCGTCAGCCTGGAGAAGGCCGACGAGGACAGTGGGGCTGCTGAGATCACCGAGGCCAGTGCGACCGGGACCCCCAGCAGCAACGGCTCTGGTAGCTCCAATGGCTCCGATGGCACCGGTAACGCCGAGGAATCCGATCGCGATGAGCCTGGTGGCACGTTGCGCAATCGACGCCCCGGCGGCAAGTCAGCGTCGCGGCTCTTCGGGCGCGCACGCCGCGGTTAGCCCTCGACGACTGACGTTCAGGGCCTTCTGCGTCGACAGCCCACGGTGTCCAAGTCAGAATTGTGGGTAGTTCACAGCCAAAGGCGAAAGGTGGCCCATGCACAGGTTCCATACCTGGCGGCGTCTCGTCATCGCCGTCGTCGTGGCAGTGGTCGCCGCATCGGCGGCCATCGCGGCTCCGGCACCTGCGTTCGCCGACCCCGCCGATCTCTCCAACGTCGCCTCCCAGACCGAACCGACGGTCGCGCGCATCGACACGACGATCAACTACCAGCACGCAATCGGCGCGGGAACCGGCATCGTCCTCGATCCCGGCGGGGCCGTGCTGACGAACTTCCACGTCGTGCAGGGCGCGGACAGCATGACCGCGACGGTCGGGGGGCGTCCGTACCAGGCCGACCTGGTCGGCTACGACCGCAACCGTGACATCGCCGTGCTGCAGCTGCGCGGCACAGGCGCCCTGCCCGTGGCACCGCTGGGCGATTCGTCGCAGCTCGCGATTGGGGATCCCGTCGTCGCGCTAGGCAACGCTCGCGGTTCGGGGAGCCCACTGACGCGGGAGGCCGGCCAGGTGGTCGGCTTCGGCCGCACCATCGACGCCAAGGACGAGCTGACGGGGAGTTCCGAACAGGCGACGGGGCTGATCGAGTTCGCGGCACCGGTCCGCGCGGGCGATTCGGGTGGGCCCGTGATCAACGCGGCCGGCCAGGTCGTCGGCGTGACGACGGCGGCGACCGTCAACTTCCGGATGGACCCGGGCGGCTCCGGGTTCGCCATTCCGATCAACGACGCACTGGCGACGGCAGGCCAGATCCGCTCGCGGACACCGACGGGCACCGTTCACATCGGCCCGCCCACGCTGCTGGGCGTCGGCGTGAACGGCAAGAATCAGTCGGATTCGCTGCCAGGAGTAATCCTCTTCGAGGTCTTGAGGGGCGGGCCCGCAGAACAGGCCGGCCTGCACGCCGGCGACGTCCTGCTCAGCATCGACGGCGTCCAACTCAACTCGGCGAACGCCCTCACCGACATTCTGGACCGTCACTATCCGGGTGACGTCGTCGATCTGGTCTTCATCGACAAGGCCGGCCAGCAGCTCAACGGCAAGGCCACGCTCTCGTCCTGAGAGTTCGGCAAAACCGCGGAATGACCGCCCCGCCGTCCCTATGCTGAGCGAGTGCCAAACACATCGCCGTACCGGCTGGTTCAGTGGACGACCGGCAACGTTGGCAAGAGCTCCGTCGCCGCCATCGCGCGCAATCCCTCCCTCGAACTCGTGGGCTGCTACGCCTGGTCGCCAGACAAGGCGGGACTCGACGTCGGCGTCCTCGCGGGCATCGAGCCGCTCGGTGTCGCCGCCACGAACGACGTTGACGCGTTGCTCGCCCTCAAGCCGGACTGCGTGGTCTACAACCCCATGTGGATCGACGTCGACGAGCTGGTGAAGATCCTGTCCGCGGGCGTGAACGTCGTGGCGACCGCGTCCTTCATCACCGGCCACAACCAGGGCGACGGCCGCGCGCGAATCGCCGAGGCGTGTGAACAGGGCGGTTCGACGATGTTCGGATCGGGTGTCAGCCCCGGCTACGTCAACCAGCTGTCGATCGTGGCAGCGGGCATCTGCGACAGGGTCGACAAGATCACCGTCAACGAGGCCGCCGACACCACGTTCTACGACTCACCCGCCACCGAGTAGCCGGTGGGCTTCGGCCAGCCGATCGACCACCCCGACCTACAGGCGATGACCGCCAAGGGCACCGGCGTGTTCGGCGAGGCCGTGCGGATGGTGGCCGACGCGCTCGGCATCGAGC
>NZ_JAVROT010000499.1:0-10628 GCF_032162605.1 Mycobacterium sp.
CCCTCGGCGCCCTCCTGCTGGTGGGCCTGGATGCCTGCCATCGTGCTGTGCGTGGACACCATGAAGTCGCGCATCGTCTTCATGGACTCAATCGTCGGCGGGAGCGTTGCCAGCATCTGCGGCATCAACTGGTCGAGCTGGTCGAGACTGCCCGTCAGGCCCTGCAGTTTGTCGGCGAGCTCATCGATCCCGTCGAGAGAATCGAAGATCGAACGCAGTGAGAAACAACTCGGAATGTCGAAGCAGTGTGGTTCCCAATACAGGTAGGCGCGAAGAGGTCGGAAGAAGTCGTCGAAGTCGGCAATGTGGTCCCGCAGTTGATTGGTCGTATCGACCATGTCATGTGTCTTGGCCACCATGTCGTGGGTAGTGGCGACGAGTTGCTGCATGATGCCGTACATGCGTTCCATGTTGGCGATGGTCTTGCTCAACTCGTCGGCCTGCTCGAGCATCTGCGCGGTGTTGTCGTTCTGAATCTTGGCGGTCTGCAGGGTCGCCGAATTCTGCATGGCGATCTGGAACGGGATCGAGCTGTGCTCGATGGGTGACCCGAGCGGCCGGGTGATCGTTTGTACGCGCTCGATGCCGTTGAGATGAAACACGCTCTTGGCGACGCGGTCGATGACGAGCGTGTCCGCCGGGTTGCGCAGGTCGTGGTCGGCTTCGAGCATCAGCAGCTCGGGGTTCATTCGGGCTTGGGAGAAGTGCCGCTCGGCCGCGGCCATGGCACGTTGGCCGGCATGTCGGCTGGGGTGAACTTCTCGTCGTTGTATTGCGGAACGTAGGTCAGCAGACCGACGAATCCGATGATCGCGATCACCGCGGCGACCATGATGATGGGCACGGGCCAACGAACCACGGCGGTGCCGACCTTGCGCCAGCCGCGGGTCGAGAGCTGCCCCTTGGGATCGAGAAGCCCGAACCGGGACGCCACGGCCACGATCGCCGGCGCCAGCGCCGCGGCCACGATGACCAGCAGCGCGATCGCACACGGCAGACCCATCGTCTGGAAGTACGGCAACGTGCACAGCGTCAGGCACATCAGGGCACCCACGATGGTCAGCCCCGAACCCAGGATCACGTGAGACACCCCGTGATACGCCGTGTAGTAGGCCTCTTCTCGATCCCGGCCGGCCGCTCGGGCTTCCTGATATCGGCCCAGCAGGAAGATCACGTAGTCGGTTCCGGCGGCGATGGCCAGCATAGTGATCATGCTCACCGCGTACGGCGTTAGACCGATGATGTTCACGTTGCCCGCGGTGGCCACAACTCCTTGTGCGGCAAAGAGTTCGACGCCGACGGTCAGCAGCGCGAGAACCGTGGTGACGATGGAGCGGTACACGATGAGCAGCATCACCGCAATGACACCGATCGACACCAAAGCCATGACCGCCAGGCTCTTCTTCCCGGCGACGCTGGTGTCGGCATTGAGCACGGTGTTGCCGGCGACGTAGGCCTTTACTCCCGGCGGCCCGGGTACCGACGAGACGAGCTCGCGTACGGAGGCCACCGCCTCGTGACTGGGCGTGGTGCCCTGCGCACCGCGGAGGAAGACCTGCACGTAGGCGGCCTTGCCATCCGGGCTCTGTGAGCCCGCGGCGGTCAACGGGTCGCTCCAGAAGTCCTGGACGTTCTAAACGTGCGCGGGATCGGCCATCAGCTTGGCGACGATCTGGTTGTAAAACTCGTGCGCACTGTCACCGAGCTTGTCTTGACCCTCCAACACGTCCATTGCCGTGGAGTCGGAATCGAACTGTTTGAACACCGCGCCGATGTTCATCATGGACTGGAACGCCGGCGATGCCTGCGGTGACAGCGACACCGAGTGCTCGTCCCCGACAGTGTCCAGAGACGGTGACAACACGCTCAGGGCAACCGCGATCAGCAACCAGATCAGGATGATCGGTATCGACAGGATGCGGATCAGCCGGGCGACAGCCGGGCGACGGGGCGTGGAATGTGCGTTGCTCATACGGATTTCACCAAGCAGTAGATGAACGGTTGGTATTCGCCGGTGCTGCGATCATCGCGTACCTGGCCGTCGACGAGGACGCGACACCGAAGTCCGTTGACGCTGGTACCTCCCTGGGCAACGATGTTGGCCGACATCGACGGCAACGTCGTCACGACCGTGAACGACCACGGCAACGCAGCGGCGTCCACGCGATGAGGCTGCCCGTTCTCATCGAGGTAGTCGACGTCCACGTTCCCCCCGTCCCCGTGACCTCGTACGTGATGTGCTTCGGGTTGAACGGCTTCGTGTCGCCGCCGTTGCCCACGGCGGTCGTCGTGGACCCGTTGGCGCCCAGCGAGTTGCGGATGCGCACGACCGCGTATGCGCCGAGCGCGACCACGACCACGAGCAGCAGCGGTATCCACGCCTTCTTGAACACTCGGAACACCGTGTGCCTCCTGCCCTTCTGATCATCCGCCGTCCGAGGGATCGTCGGACGGCGGCCGCGCGCAGCACGGCTCAAGCCTGCGCGACTAGCCTTCAAACGGCCATGGAACCCGAGTTCCGCCCAAGCATCTGCCAGAACTGTACCTCGTGGTGGACCAGGCCTGCTCGCCGACGCTTGGTCGAAGCGCCGAACTCCGACGACATGCTCGATAGGCGCTGCGGTGTATTAGCTTTCGCTCACAAACCGACAAGCTTGACGCACCGGAAGCGCCTTGGAGAACGCATCCCGGCGGCGGGCACCAATCTGTGGGCTAGCGGTCTGACTGCGAAATAGTCTGGTTATCTGCAGTATCGATTCCATGGTGGCGGCGGTCGGCCTCCGTCTTCGGCACCGTGGTCGTATCGCTCTCGCCGAACTTCTTGGTCCAGCAGGCGAACTCGAGGGTGATGCCGTCGGGGTCCTGGAAGTAGAACGACCTCACGTACACACCGGGATGCAGCGTCGCGGAGACCTGTGCGGCGCTCTCGTCGTGGTTGAGCACCGGCCCAACCCGAACACCCTTCTCCTTCAGCCGCCTCCGGTACTCGTCGAACTTCTCGGCGGGCACGTGAAAGGCAAGGTGGTTCAACGATCCGACGGCGCTGACGATCTCACCGATTCCGGGGATCGCCGCAGGCGCCGAGATGCCCGGCACTCCATCGGGGGCAGCGGCGAACCAGAAGAACGCGACGCAATCACCGTTGCCCGCGTCGAAGAAGAAGTGCTGCCCCATCCCACCGGGCAGATCGAGTGACTTGACCAGTGGCATGCCGAGCACGTTCGTGTAGAAGTCGACCGTCTTTGCCATGTCCGCGCACACCAGCGCCACGTGGTTGATGCCGCCGAGATCGAATTCCGAGTTGGCGTTGTCTGGCTTGATCATGGCTGCACTCCGGTCTGGTCAAAGAACAGAACTGAATCTAACATCAGATTCAGATCGAGGGTCTTCAATCATCGGAAGGGACGCCAGTGACGGTCGCCCCGCGCGAGCAGTTGCCGACTTTGCGGGGAAGGCAGACTCAGGCGGCCATCGACGCCGCCGCACGAGTCGTGATCGCGCGCAAGGGAATCCTTGCGACCACCATCGCGGACATCGCCTCAGAGGCGGGCAGGTCGACGGCCTCCTTCTACAACTATTACGACTCCAAGGAGGCGATGGTCCGGGAATGGGCGCTGCGCTTCCGCGACGAAGCGCGGGAGCGGGCCAAGGCGGCCGCCGAGCCGACCCTCGAAAACCGTGAGCGCGCCCACCGCGCCGTCGCCGCGCACTGGAACACCTACCGCCACGGGCTGGCCGAGATGATCGGCGTCTCGCAGCTCGCGATGATCAATGACGACTTCGCACAGTACTGGTCCGAAATCTGCGAGCTGCCGATATCGTTGATCACCGCGATGGTGAAACAAGCTCAGCGCGAGGGGTTCTCCACTGGAGACGATCCTCACCTGGTCGCGGTGGCAATGGTGTCGATGCTCAATCAGTTCTGCTACACGCAGCTCAGCGGTGACCGCGCCACCACGCCCGTCGACGACGACGCGAGCATCGCCACCCTGGCCGACGTCTTCTATCGAACCGTCTACCACGAGGGGCCTCGCAGTGACTAGGAAAGCTCTGGCGTCCGGCACCCCCGGCGTGACCCGGGAGTTCGTCGGGGTGGACTCCCCCACCGCCCGTCGCGCCGGCTCCGGCGGGCATCCCTGCCAGGGCCTCTACTACCGCGGCATGGGCCGCAAGCCCAAGGTGGCGATGATCGCCACGCACTATCAGATCGACTTCGCCGAGCACTACCTGGCCGATTACATGGCGACCAGGGGAATCGGCTTCCTCGGCTGGAACACCCGGTTCCGCGGCTACGAGAGTAGCTTCCAACTGGACCACGCACTGGTGGACATCGGAGTGGGAGTTCGATGGCTGCGAGAAGTTCAGGGCATCGAAACCATTGTCCTGCTGGGGAATTCCGGCGGCGGCTCGTTGATGGCCGCCTATCAGGCGCAGGCCGTCGACCCACACGTCACGCCGCTGAAGGGGATGCGGCCCGCAGCCGGTCTCTGCGAGCTGCTTCCCGCCGACGGCTACGTCGCCAGCGCCGCTCACCCCGGCCGGCCCGAGGTGCTCACGGCCTGGATGGACGGATCCGTGGTCGACGAGAGCGATCCCGTCGCCGCCGATGCCGACCTCGACATCTTCGACGACCGCAACGGTCCGCCGTTCTCGGCCGATTTCATCGAGCGGTACCGCGCAGCGCAGACCGCCCGCAACCATCGGATCACCGACTGGGTCGTCGACGAGTTGGATCGCGTTCGCGCCGCGGGCTTTTCGGACCGGCCGTTCACGGTGCTGCGGACCTGGGCCGACCCGCGAATGGTCGATCCGACGCTGGAGCCCACGAAACGGCCACCGAATACCTGCTATGCCGGAGTTCCGGTCAAGGCCAACCGGTCGGCCCACGGTATCGCCGCCTCCTGCACGTTGCGCGGCTGGCTGGGCATGTGGAGCCTGCGCATCGCACAGACCGGCGCGGAACCGCATCTGGCCCGGATCGACTGCCCGGCGCTGGTGATCAACGCCGAGCAGGACACAGGTGTGTATCCGTCTGACGCACAACGCATTCACGGTGCACTCGCAAGTACCGACAAGTCCATTCGATCCATCGACACCGATCATTACTTCACCACGCCAGGTGCCCGCAGTGAGCAGGCGGATACGATCGCCAAGTGGATCGCGAAGCGGTGGCGCTGAATGTCGGCTCCTCGCGCGAGCGCTCGTCGGCGAAGGTACTGGCACATTTCACACCGGGCGAGCGGGTGCGCGAGTTCCTTGCCCCCCATGGCGACTGGCTGGACGTCAGATACTGCGCCGAGGGCGATGCCGACACTCTTCACCGCGAGCTGCCCAACGTCGACGTGATCTGGCACGTCCTGCGACCGCTGTCGGGCGACGACCTGGATCGCGCGACGAAGTGCCGGCTGGTGCACAAGCTGGGCGCCGGGGTCAACACCATCGACGTGCAGGCCGCGACGCGGCTGGGCATAGGCGTGGCCAACATGCCGGGCGCCAACGCACCGTCGGTCGCGGACGGCACGGTGCTGTTGATGCTCGCCGCGCTGCGCAGACTCCCCGCCGTGGACCTCGCCACGCGGCTGGGCCATGGCTGGCCCTCCGATCCGACACTCGGCGAGACGGTCCGCGACATCGGCAGCTGCACGGTCGGACTGATCGGCTACGGCAACATCGACAAGCGAGTCGAGACCATCGTCGCCGCCATGGGCGCCAAGGTGCTGCACACCAGCACACGCGACGACGGCACCCCGGGCTGGCGCCCGCTCCCCGAATTGTTGACTGCCAGCGACGTCGTGTCGCTGCACCTGCCGCTGACCGAGAAGACGTCGACAATGATCAACGCGGAGAACCTGGCCCTGATGAAGCGAGATGCGGTGTTGGTCAACACCTCTCGCGGACAGATCATCGACGAATCCGCGCTCGTCGACGCCCTGCGCGAGGGGCGGCTGGCCGCAGCGGGTTTGGACGTCTTCGCCCGTCGAACCCGTGCCCGCCGACAATCCACTCCTCACCCTCGACAATGTCGTCGTCTCCCCGCACGTCACCTGGTACACGGTCGACACCATGCGCCGGTATCTCGAGGCGGCGGTCGACAACTGCGCCCGACTGCGCGACGGACGACACCTGGTGAACCTGGTGAACGAGGTGGCGGTCAAGCCCTCCTGAGGCCCAGGTATCCTCGATCCCAACCGACCGGTTAATCGGCTACGTTCTTGCGCATCTAGACGCCGCAGCGAGGCGAGGCCTTCCAAGGAGGCAAGACATGCCCATCGCGATCAACTCCGAGCACAACGACCTGGCCGATTCGGTCCGTTCACTGGTGGCCAGAGTGGCCCCGTCCGAGGTGCTTCACGAAGCCCTCGAGACCCCGATCGCCAACCCGCCGACCTACTGGAAGGCCGCTGCCGAGCAGGGGCTGCAGGGTCTGCACCTTTCGGAGAACGTGGGCGGGCAGGGCTTCGGCATCGTCGAGCTCGCGATCACGCTCGCCGAGTTCGGCTACGGCGCGGTCCCCGGCCCCTTCGTGCCGTCCGCGATCGCCAGCGCGCTGATTTCGGCGAACGATCCGCAGAACAAGCTTCTGGAGGGATTCGCCTCGGGCGAGACCATCGGCGCCTACGCCATCGACTCCGGCCTGACCGCCACGCGCCATGGCGGCGGCCTCGTCATCCGTGGCGAGGTCCGCGCCGTCCCGGCCGCGGCGCAGGCGTCGCTCCTGGTCCTGCCCGTCGCCATCGACAGCGGTGAGGAATGGGTCGTCATCGATGCCGACCAGGTCGAGATCGAACCCGTCAAGAGCGTGGACCCGCTGCGCCCCCTGGCGCACGTCCGGGCCAACGCCGTCGAGGTCGCCGACGACCGTGTGCTGTGCAATCTCAGCCGCACGAAGGCCCGCGCCCTGATGTCGACGCTGCTGTCCGCCGAGTGCGTCGGCGTCGCCCGCTGGGCCACCGACACCGCCTCGGAATACGCCAAGATCCGCGAGCAGTTCGGTCGCCCGATCGGGCAGTTCCAGGCCATCAAGCACAAGTGCGCCGGAATGATCGCCGAGACCGAACGCGCCACCGCCGCCGTGTGGGACGCCGCACGCGCCATCGACGAGGCCGCCACCGGAGGGCAGGAGCGCAGCGACTCGGGAGATGTCACCGGAGGGCAGGAGCGTAGCGACTCGGGAGAAGCGGCAGGGAACACCGACACTGCATACGAGTTCGCCGCCGCCGTCGCCGCCACGCTGGCGCCCGTTGCCGCCCAGCACTGCGCACAGGACTGCATCCAGGTCCACGGCGGCATCGGCTTCACCTGGGAGCACGACACCAACGTGTATTACCGCCGCGCGATCGTGCTTGCCGCCTGCTTCGGCCGCGCCGCCGACTACCCGCAGCAGGTGATCGACGTCGCCACCTCCACCGGGATGCGACCGATCGACATCGACCTCGACCCGGACACCGAGAAGCTGCGCGAAGAAATCCGCGCGGAAGTCGCTGCGCTGAAAGCACTTCCGAGCGACGAGCGCGTCACCGCGATCGCCGAGGGTGGCTGGGTCACACCGCACCTGCCCAAGCCGTGGGGCCGCGCCGCCGCCCCCGTCGAGCAGATCATCATCGCGCAGGAGTTCTCGAGCGGCCGCGTGAAGCGTCCCCAGATGGGCATTGCCGCGTGGATCATCCCGTCGATCGTCGCCTACGGCACCGACGAGCAGCAGCAGCGGTTCCTGCCGCCGACGTTCCGCGGCGAGCAGATCTGGTGCCAGCTGTTCTCCGAGCCCGGCGCAGGCTCCGACCTCGCCAGCCTGTCCACCAAGGCCACCAAGGTCGACGGCGGCTGGCGAATCACCGGCCAGAAGATCTGGACGACTGGCGCGCAGTACTCCCAGTGGGGCGCCCTGCTCGCCCGTACCAATCCGTCGGCACCGAAGCATGGCGGCATCACCTACTTCCTGCTCGACATGGCCAGCGAGGGAGTCGAGGTCAAGCCGCTGCGCGAGCTGACCGGCAACGCGATGTTCAACACGGTCTTCATCGACGACGTGTTCGTGCCCGACGAGCTGGTGCTCGGCGAGTTGGACCGCGGTTGGGAGGTCAGCCGCAACACACTGACCAACGAGCGGGTGTCGATCGGTAGCAGCGAGCCGCCGTTCCTGGCCAGCCTCGACCAGTTCGTGGAGTTCCTGAAGGAAGGCCACTTCGACCAGATCGAGCAGAACGAGGCGGGCAGGCTGATCGCCGAGGGCCATGCCGCCAAGCTGCTCAACATGCGCTCGACACTGCTGACGCTGGCAGGCGGAGACCCGATGCCCGCGGCCGCCATCTCGAAGCTGTTGTCGATGAAGACCGGTCAGGGTTATGCCGAGTTCGGGGTGTCGTCGTTCGGCACCGACGGGGCCATCGGCGACCTTGGGCAGCTCTCCGGCAAGTGGTCGGAGTACCTGCTGGCCGGCCGGGCCACCACGATCTACGGCGGCACCTCGGAGGTGCAGCTCAACATCATCGCCGAGCGGCTGCTCGGCCTGCCCCGCGACCCGTAGGCCTTCCGGTCGCCGTCATGAAACACTGGCGCAGCGGCGACGGCCGTGGCGATCGGACGGAGGTCGGCGACGAGCGGCAAGGACCACGGGGTCACCCTGCGCCAACTGCGCTACTTCGCCGTTCTGGCTGAGGAGCTGAACTTTCGGCGCGCCGCGGAGAAGCTGTTCATCACCCAGCCGGCGCTGTCGACCGCCATCAAGGCACTCGAGCACCAGACCGGTGCAACGTTGTTGCGCCGCAATACCCGCGAGGTGACGTTGACCGATGTCGGCGCGGCCTTCCTGCCGGTTGCTCTCGAGGCGCTCCGTGCCGTCGATTCAGCCGTCGACGACCTCGTCGGACTGTCCAGGCGCAATCGTCGCATCCGCCTGGGCTACCTGATCGGCACCGGCGCCGACGTACTGTTCCGGCTGGTCCGGCACTTCGAAGTCGCTTACCCCGAAATCAAGGTGGAGACAAAGGAATTCGACTTCACCGACCCGACGGCCGGACTCGCCGACGGCACGACGGAGGTCGCGATCATCCGACCGCCGGTGGATCTGCCCGAACATCGCATGCTGATCCTGGACGCCGAGGACTGGGTGGCGTGCCTGCCACGGGACCACCGGTTCGCACAGCGCAGCGAGGTGTCGATCGCCGAACTCCTCGATGATCCGATCGTCGTCGCGCCAAGCAGCGCAGGCCGTTGGCGCGACTACTGGATGGCCATGGATGCCCGCGAAGGCCGGCCGCCGACCATCGCCGCCGTCGCCTCCACCTACGAAGAGGAGACCACGACGATCGCACGCGGTCTTGGCATCAGTTTCACCAGCGAGGCCAGCGCCCGGCTCTACGGCAGGCAGGGCATCGCGTATGTCCCGATCGTCGACCGACGCCGCAATTACACGGCGCTCGCCTGGCATCCCGCTCGTCTGAGCAAGGATGCCGACGCGCTGGTCCGCCAGGTCCGCGACGAGTGGAGCTTCGAGGAGGGCCAGTCGCCCGAGCGGCCGGCGACCTTCTACTGATGAATCCGCCTACTGATAAATCCGATTTATCAGTAGATCAGAATTCGGAACTTCCGCCAAGCCCCCTACGTGCGGTTATCTCGGAACATTCGACTACGAGGTCGTGGCCTGCCAACCCTGATCTGGAGCACCCGATGACCGACACCGCTTCACCGATGACTCCCCAATCCCCCACCGACGACGAAGACGCCAAGCTGGCCCAGTTCGGCTACTCGCAGAAGCTCGACCGCTCGGTCGGCAGACTCGCCTCCTTCGCGATCGGCTTCGCGACGATCAGCGCCACCACCGCGGTGTTCACCGGCTTCGGCGCGGGTTACTTCACCGCGGGCGAACCCTTCGTGTGGACCCTGCTGCTCGCCGCCGCGGTGTTCGTGATCTGGACGCTGATCGCCGCGGACCTGACCGCCAAGATCCCCTTGGCCGGTTATTCGTACCAGTGGACCAGTCGCCTCGTCGGCTCGACGATGGCGCTGTTCACCGGTGTGCTGGCCCTGGCCGGATGGATCTGCGGCATGACCGGCGTCGGCTTCATTCTGTCCGGCTATCTCGGCAGCCTGTTCGGCTGGAACATGAGCCAGGCCGCGCAGATCCTCGTCGCCATCGGCGTGATGGCCGTCTGCATGCTCATCAACCTGTACGGCGTGCGGTTCGCAACGATGGTCAACAACATCGGCGTGAGCCTCGAGTTCGTCATCACCGTCGGCGCAACGATCCTCGTCGCCATCGTCGCCTTCTCCTCGCCGGACAATCACCAATCCGTCTCGGTGCTCTTCACCGGCGGCACATCTGACGGCAGCACCCCGTATGTCCTGGCGTGGCTGGCCGCGTCGCTAGGCCCGTTCTTCGGACTGATCGGGGTGGAGGCCAGTGCCGACATCGCCGAAGAGACCGTCAACGCCCGCCACGTCATTCCGCGCACGATGTTCTACGCGTTGACCGCCTCGATCGTCATCGAGTTCGGCATGTACATCGTCTACGTGCTCGCGATCAAGAATGCAGACGCCGTTCAGGCCGCATCCGCTGCCCCCATCGAGGAGATCATCACCCAGCAGGTCGGCCCGGTAATCAGCAAGATCGTCGTCGCCGTGGCCCTGAC
>NZ_JAVROT010000500.1:0-4429 GCF_032162605.1 Mycobacterium sp.
AACCGATCTGAGCAGGGACGTACGCCGACGAACGCGCCCTCGCCGTCGAGATACCGAAGCCTGCTCGCCGGCACGCCGCTGTCGCCGCTCGCCGTACCGGACCGCTCCACGAGGTAACGAACCGTGATCGGGTGCGCGACGATCCCGGCGCCGCGGCCCTCCAGCGGAATGGGACTACGTTCCAGAACGTCTACGTCCCATCCCTGGTCCCGCAGAACCAGCGCCGCGGTGAGCCCGCCAAGCGATCCTCCGACCACAACTGCATGGGTCATAAGGCACTCCCGTTGTCGAAAATCCTGGCGCACATGGCCGCGTGCTCGGCGCCGGCGTCCCGCAGCGTGTGCAGGTCACCACGCAAGCACGCAATCCGATGCCTTGATGCGATGGAGCGCGAGAACTGCTCCGACGGCGGCTTCCGGGATGAGTGGAATTCCGCGGGCGGGGAGACACCCTCCGATGCGCGGCACCATCTCGGCGATCGCCGCCGTCACCGAAGGCGCCGACGACCCGCAGCGGCCGGCGCCGCGCAGCACCGGCGTGAGAGTCTCGGCAGGGAGCGTGGCCATAGCTTCCAGAATCGCTGCGTTGGGCATCAGTTGTCGTTGACGCTGGCCCCAATGACCCCTTGCTGCCAGCAGCAAAGCGGATGTACCCGCCAGCCGCAATAACCGTTGCGACCACGGCTGTACCAGCGGACTGGGACTGGTGGCGGCGCGCGGGATGGCGACCGCCGGCGCCACCGTCGTCCTCGCCGGCCGGGACCCCCAGCGCCTTCGGTCCGCGGCTGAAGCCATCACGACCGACGCGCCCGCCGCGGCCGTGGAAACGGTCGAGCTAGAGCTCGACAGCCTGGCCAGCGTTCGTTCGGCCGCCGCTCAAATCAGCGCCAGCTTCCCGCGCATCGATGTCCTGATCAACAACGCGGGAGTGATGTTCACGCCCTTCCAACGAACCAAGGATGGCTTTGAGCTCCAATTCGGGGTCAACGACGTCGGTCATTTCGAGCTGACGCGGCGGGTGATGCCGCTGCTGCTCAACGCGGGGTCGGCGCGGGTGGTGAATCTGAGTTCGGACGGTCATCAGATCTCCGACATCGACCTTGACGACCCCAACTGGGAGCGACGGCCCTACGACAAGTTCCACGCCTACGGTGCGTCCAAGACGGCCAACGTTCTGTTCACGGTCGCCCTGGATGCGCGGTATCGGGACAGCGGTGTGAGGTGTTTCGCCGTGCACCCCGGCACGGTGGCCACCTCCCTGTCGCGATACATGTCACGTGACGACATGAAGGCGATGATGGCGCTGGGCGACAATGATCGCGAGCCGTCCGCACCTCGTCCCAAGCTCGAGGTCATCCCGCCGGAACAGGGCGCGGCGACCTCCGTGTGGGCCGCAGTGTCCGACGAGTTGACTGGTCTTGGAGGTCTCTACCTCAAGGACTGCGCGGTAAGCGACAGCGTGATGCCCTATGCGACAGATCCACTTCGTGCCGAGCGGCTTTGGACGATCTCCGAACTGCTGTGCCAATCACCTGTCTCGCAGCCGGGTACGCAATGACCCTCGATCGAGGAGTGCATCGAGCGCTACACCTGCCCCGAAGCAGCAGGCTGAGAAGAGATAGCCGATCCGGCGCTGTATGGGTCCGGCGATTGAGGTCGACCGCGCTTTCTCCGTCGTGCGCGTCGTTCTAGACCTGCGCCATCCCGCCGTCGACGCTGAGTTCGGCGCCGGCCACGAAGCTGCTGTCATCGGACGCCAAGAACAGTGCGGCGGAGGCGATCTCTTCCGGGCGCCCCATCCGGTTGAGCGGTATCGCCGCCGCGAACGCCGCCCTGATCGCGTCCGCGCCCTCCGGCGAGTCGGCCTGACCGTCCATGATGGGGGTGTCGATCGGGCCCGGGCTCAACGTGTTGAACCGAATGCCGCGGTCGTTGAACTCGCGGGTCCACGTCCGGGTATAGGAACGCAGCGCGGCCTTGGTGGCGCTGTAGGTGCTGTAGCCGCGAATGCCCACGTAGCCCGCGATCGAGGCGACCAGAATGACCGAGCCGCCGTTGCGTATCAGCGGCAGCGCCTTCTGCACCGTGAACAGGGCTGCCCGGGCGTTGAGGTCGAAGGTGAGGTCGAAGTTCTCCTCGGTGATCTTCCCCAACTCTTCGGGCTCTACCCGCCCCGAGTTCACCACCAGGATGTCCAGCGCGCCCTTCTCCGAGAGAACCGTTGCGAAGAGCTTGTCCAAGTCCGCGGAGATCGTGGCGTCGCCTGCGACGGTGGTCACGCCGTCGCCGATCGACGCTTTGGCCGTGTCCAACTCACTCTGTCGGCGCCCGGTGATGAAGACGTGGGCGCCTTCTTGGGCGAACCTCTGTGCGGTCGCCAGCCCGATCCCGCTGCTGCCGCCGGTGATTACGGCGACCTTGCCATCCAGTCTTGACATCAGTTGATCCTCCTATTTTGTGCTGCGTGGTGGACGTGGTCGCGCCATCTCTCGCCCTCGGGTGATGTGACCGATGCAATTCGATTAGACCGAGCTGTCTAAATCCAGATTAGTTGCACTCGCCACCGCTGTCAACGCACGACCGCCGTGCCGCCGTCTGACCATTCGCCCACGGTCGGTGGCGTTGCTTGCGCACGAACTCTGCGATCGCGGTACCGATCTCATCCGGGCTGTCCTCTTGAACGAAATGAACTCCGCTGACGGTCGTTTCGGTCAGGTTGGGCCAGGATCGGATGAGGTCGCGAACTTGGCCGTGGGCAATGGCGCCCGGTTCGGCATTGATGAACAGCTTGGGCAGCTCGGTTGCCGCCAGCCAGCTGCCATATTCATTGACGACCGTGACCACGTCTGCCGGCTCGCCGTCGATCGGGAGATTGCGTGGCCACGACAACATTGGCCGACGACCTTCGCCTGGCATGACGAAGGGTCGCCGATAATGGTCCATCTCTTCGTCGGAGAGTTCGCGCTGGATCTGGGCGGGTAGGACACGCTCGATGAACACGTTCTGCTCCAGCACCATTGGCTCACCGCGCGGCGAGCGAAAGCCCTCAAAGACTTCGCGGATCGCGCCGGGGAATTCCGGCCATGTCAGCGGGGTCACGATGGCCTCCATGAACGCGATCCCCTGCACACGGTCGCGGTGTTGGTTGGCCCAGTCGAAGCCGAGGACCGAACCCCAATCGTGGAGCACGAGTGTCACGTTGTCGCCGAGATCCAGTGCGTCCCACAGCGCGAACAGGTAGTCGCGGTGCTCGGCATAGTTGTAGCGAGCCGGGCCCGACGGGCGCAGCTTGTCCGATCCGCCCATTCCGACGAGATCGCATGCCACTAGCCGGCCCAGCCCTTCCAGGTGTGGCATCACGTTGCGCCACAGGTAGGACGAGGTCGGATTGCCGTGCTGAAAGACGATGGCGTCGCCGTCGCCTTGGTCGACGTAGGCCATCCGGTACCCATTGACGTTGCGATACTGCAGTTGCCCGTAGGGTTTTGCTCCCACAATGATGTGCCTCCTAGCGCGTGAGGTTTCCTTCGGCTTGGTCGCAGCTGCTGCGGCAACCCGAGTGGGACCATCAGGGGATGATGCGAAGTTGGCGGAGTGTCGTGAGCTGCCGCCTGAAGCTCTGGTGGGTGTCGATGCAATCCGCAAAGCCCGCCTGACGGATCTTGATTGTGCTCTGGATGGTCTCTTCACCGAAGTTGAGCATCCAGTCCACGAACGACCAGTTCGCAATCTGCTCATAGGGCGTGGGGTGCAGGCCGTAGCGGGCAACCATCGAATCCCACAACGGAGCCTTCTCGCTCATCTCAGAAACAGTCGACATCGCGAGCGGCTCTGCGACTGGCAGATCGTAGAAGGCGGCGAGCTCGCTCCACAGTTGCCTCCAGCGATAGACGTCACCGTTCGACACGTTGAAGATCTCATTGCGTGCCTTGTCTTCACCCAGAGCCCACAATGTCGCGCGGCCGAACAGTTCAGCGTCAGTTGTCTCCTGGAGGCTGTTCCATCCATCTTTGGTGCCGGGAAAGCGCAACGGCAACCCCAGTTCGCGACTCATCGCGGCATAGGTCGCGAGACTGGTAACCAGGTTCATCGGCGAGTTCAGGCTTGGTCCCATGACCAGATGGGGACGCAAAACCGTCCAGCTCGCCCCGGTCTCGGCGGCCCACTCAGCCAGCATGTCTTCCTGCTGGTGGTAATGGATCGGCGCAATGAGGCGTGGGTCCGTCTCCTTCGCTGGAGCGTTGAACGCGCCGAGACTGAAGCCGTAGGACTTGGCACCGCCGGCGAGTACGACACGTTGAATGGGCACGTCGCCCGCTACGAGAGCGTCGAGCGCATTTCTCAACATGCTGGCATTTGGCTCGACGGTTTCGGCCATTGTGGGTTTCTCGACATAGGCGGCGAAGACCAGATCGGTCACCTCATCGAGA
>NZ_JAVROT010000501.1:0-4598 GCF_032162605.1 Mycobacterium sp.
AGTCGATGAAGACCATGATGCTGACGATGTACCAAACCCAAAAGGGTATGTCGGACCAGATGGCGGCGATGCAGGACAATCAGTCCGCGATGGGTGCGGCGTTCGACGCGTCGAAGAACGACGACTCGTTCTATCTGCCGCCGGAGATCTTCAACAATTCCGAGTTCAAGAAGGGCATGAAGAACTTCATCTCCCCCGACGGGCATGCGGTGCGCTTCATCATCAGCCACGAGGGCGATCCGATGAGCCAAGAGGGCATCTCTCACATCGACGCCATCAAACAAGCGGCGAAGGAAGCCATCAAGGGCACCCCGCTGGAGGGATCCAAGATCTACCTCGCGGGGACCGCGGCGACCTTCAAGGACATGTCCGACGCCAACCTCTTCGACCTGTTGATAGCCGGCATCGCGTCGTTGGCACTGATCTTCATCATCATGCTGCTCATCACCCGGGCCGTGGTGGCGTCGGCCGTGATCGTGGGCACGGTGGTGTTGTCGCTCGGCGCCTCGTTCGGATTGTCTGTGCTCATCTGGCAGCACCTCCTGGCCACCCCGCTGCACTGGATGGTGATGGCGATGTCGGTCATCATTTTGCTGGCGGTCGGAGCCGACTACAACCTGCTCCTGGTGTCCAGATTCAAGGAAGAGATACACGCGGGTCTCAACACTGGCATCATTAGGTCGATGGGCGGTACCGGGTCAGTGGTGACCTCCGCCGGCCTGGTGTTTGCCTTTACCATGATGTCGATGGCAGTCAGTGAGCTCACCGTCATCGGCCAGGTCGGCACCACGATCGGTCTCGGCCTGCTGTTCGATACCCTGGTTGTCCGGTCGTTCATGACGCCGGCCATCGCAGCGCTGCTTGGCAAGTGGTTCTGGTGGCCGACGGCCGTGCGACAACGACCCAAGCCGGCACCGTGGCCGAGCCCGCCGAAGCAACCCGAACCCGTCCCGACAGCCTGAGGAGAAACGTCATGTCGAAGAGCTTGCGCGATCTAGCCGTACGCAGTGGTCTGGCGGCCGCGGCCTGTGGCATCGCCGCGACGGCCTTGGCCGGCCCGGCCGCGGCGGACTCGACCGACGACTTCCCGATACCGCATCGGCTGATCGTCACCACCTGTGACACCGAGCAGTATCTGGCGGCCGCGCGTGACACCAGCCCGGTGTACTTCGAGCGGTACATGATCGACAAGAGCAATCGTCCGGCCGACGTTCAGCAGTCCGCCGAGGACCGCATCCACTGGTTCTTCTCGCTCGACGCCGCAGCTCGCCGCCAGTATTCCGAGGACACCGCTACCAACATCTACTACGAGCAGGTGGCGACCCACTGGGGTAACTGGGCGAAGGTGTTCTTCAACAACAAGGGCGTCGCCGCCAAGGCCACCGATGTCTGCATGAACTACCCGCGCGGCGACATGTCCGTGTGGGACTGGCCCGTCCACCCCTAGCAACCTTCGATACGAACACGGCCGCCGAGTTTTCACTCGGCGGCCGTGTTCGTGGGGCCACCAGGTCGGAGCATCAGTGCTGAGGACGCCGCCTGCGCCCGATGAAGACACTGAGGACGACCGCGCCGATGCTCAGTGCACCGCACGCCACGGCCACCGCGATCAGGTAGACGTCCCGCTTGTTCATCCCCGACGATGACTCGTCCGAAGCCAGCTTGAGCTGGTAATCGCCGGGTAGCGGCGCCTCCTGCGGATCGTCGAGACCCGGGAACTGCTGGGTCTTGTGAACCTCGAAACTCCGTTCGCCGGAAGGTGTCTGCTTCCATTCGCCCCAGGCTGGCGTGACGCCGTCGAGCAGTACCTTCCGCTCGCCGTACTGCGCGTCGTCGCCGACGTCCACGATCTTCGAGACACGGAACGGCTCGTAGTTGGCGTCCGAGTACCGCACATGAACGGGAACGTTGGCGTAGTTCAGCAGCCGTGGCGGAGGCGGGGGCAGGGGCTGGCCGACACCCGGGTAGTACCCGCCACCGAAGAAGCTGCCCACCGCGACATTGGCGGCCTGGTCGATCGTGTTGGAGACCACGGCCGTGAAGCTGTAGGCGGCGTACTGGGCGACCTCGAGCACGATCCTGGCCAGCGGCGGGATCCACACCACGCGGGGGGAGTTCTGGTAGACGTACACGATCCGCACCGGGTCGCGGTACGGGTTGCTCAGCACCGGGCGGTAGTACTCGTCGTACTGGACCCAGTCCGGGCGCCACTGACGCACGTTGCGGTCCCACTTGCCATCGCCCGCGAGCCGCACCCGATCCCTTTCGCGCTGACCGTTTGTGTCGAAGGGTTGCTGCTTGTCCCGGTTGCCCCAGCCCGGCAGGTCGATCACGCGCGAGATGTCGTCGATCTCCTGCTTGGGTGCGGCGACCGGCTTCTCCTCGACGATCTTCGCACTCTGGGCGATCTGGACGTCCGCATCGGGCGCCTCCAGCGTCTGCGGAGAGACCTTCTCGATCACTCGCTGCGCCGACTCCGCGGGCGACGAAGCCGACGTGGTCGCAGGAGCGCTACCGTTCTTCGCCGATTCGGACGCGGACTCGGTCGATTCACGCGTCGGGGTCGCCGTGCTGCTGCTCGACTCGAATGACTCACTCGCACCCGAGGTCGGCGACACCAGCGCCGGGGATGGGGGCGTGGATACGCCCGTCGTGTCCTGGCTGGACGTCGACGGTGTCGGGCTCGTCGAACTCTGCTCCTCCGGCGACGGTGGACTCTGTGTCTCCGACGCGACCGGTGCTGGCGTGCTGGCGGACGGAACCTCACGCGGTGCTAGCGGCGCCGCACTGGTCGCCATCGACGACGGCGCTGGCTCGGGCGCACGGGTCTCAGTGGGCGTTTCGACGGTCGGGGGCGGTTCGGGCTCGCGGGTCGGCGGTGGAGCTTCGACGGTCTCTGGCACCGGCGGCGCGACCGTCACCGGGGCCGGCGCTACGGCCGACGGCATGTCGGCCACCGTCGGCTTCTCGACCGGCGCCTGCTTCGTCGCCTCGACGGTCGGCTGTGGCGCGACCGTGGTCGTCGGACCGACGGGGTCGGTGCCGGGCTTTGCGAAGGCCGGGGCGACACCGCCCGTCAGCGCAGTCAGCGAGATGACCACTCCGGTCGCCAAGACGGCGCAGACGGTTCGCTTACGACAAATCTCCAACGGTGCACCCATCGTGCATCGACTCCTTCGCTCTCGAGGAGCGTGATAGTTGCCCACCACTGCTGCCACGTGCAGCCATCTCCCCCAACTGGCCCCGCCGACCAGAAGCTGCCGCTCACAAGAGACATCGGTCCCTGGACCGATTCGTTACACCCGAACGCCCACTCAGAGCACACCACGCGGACGGGCGGGCGGAACCGCTGCCAGCAACGCCCGGGTGTACTCATCGTGCGGCGCGGCGAAGAGGTCGACGGCGGGGCGGTATTCGACGGCCTCACCCGCGCGCATGACGAGCACGTCGTGGCTTACCCGCTGGATCACCGCTAGGTCGTGACCGATGAACAGATAGGTCAAACCCAGCTTCTTCTGCAGGTCAGCGAGTATTTCCAAGACCTTCGCCTGCACCGATACGTCGAGCGACGCGGTGGATTCGTCGAGGATCAGCAACTCGGGCTCCAGCGCCAGAGCCCGCGCAATGCTCACCCGCTGCCGCTGTCCGCCGGAGAGCTCGTGCGGATAGCGCGAAGCGAACGTTGACGACAGACCGACCAGGTCGAGCAGTTCCGCCGTGCGCGCCCGCCGGGCGCCCTTGCCGTCGACCAGTCCGTGGACGACGAGCGGCTCTCCCACCGACGCCCCGACCGGCATGCGGGGATTCAGCGACGAGAACGGATCTTGCAGGACGAGGCCGATCCGCCGCCGTAGTTCCTTCTCGGCTCGCCTTCCCCCGCTGCGACGCCTGGCGAGGAGGTCGGCGCCGTCCAGGAGCGCCCGTCCGGCGTCCGGCCGCACCAACCCCGTGAGTGCCGCGGCGACAGTCGACTTGCCGGAACCGGACTCACCGACGAGTCCCAGCGTTGATCCGCGGCGGATCTGTAACGACACGTCCTTCACCGCGTGGACGGTCGACCTGCCGGTCGGGGTCGTGACGGGGAACCGCACGTCGAGACCGGTGACCTCCAGCAGGACCGCGGCGTCGTCGGCGACTGGGGCCGGCCCGCTCCCTCCCACCAGCGGGCGGGCCCCGAGGAGTTCGCGGGTGTACGGCTGCCGGGGACGGTCGAACACCTCGAGGATCGGCGCCTGCTCGACGACCTCACCGTCGTGCAGGACGGTCACGTCGTCGGCCACCTGGCCGATCACGCCGAGGTCGTGGCTGATCCACACGACCGCCGTGCCGAAGTCTCGTTGCAGGTCGCGCACCAGATCGATGATCTGGGCCTGCGTGGTGACGTCGAGGGACGTGGTCGGTTCGTCGGCGATCAGCAGTTCGGGGTCGCATGCCAGCGCGATCGCGATCATCACCCGCTGCCTCTGCCCTCCGGACAGTTGATGCGGGTAGGAACCCAGCCTGGCTCCTGGATCCGGCAGACCGACGGCCTCGAGTAGCTCGACGGCACGGCCGCGCGCTTCCCGACGGGTCAGACGCCGATGGGCCTCGAGGGATTC
>NZ_JAVROT010000502.1:0-17466 GCF_032162605.1 Mycobacterium sp.
GCCCCCCATCAGCTCCCGGTTGCTGGTCAGCCGCACCAACGGGATCAGGGCGAACGGAATGCCGAACGACAGCACCACCTGTGACAGCACCAGCGCCCGGCTGGGGTCGACGCCGATCGCGAGCACCACCAACGCCGGGATCAGTGTCACCATCCGTCGAAGCAGCAGCGGGTAGGACTTGCGCAGCAGGCCCTGCATGATCATGGCGCCGGCGTAGGCGCCGACTGACGTGGACGCGAGGCCCGACGCCAGCAGTCCGATGGCGAAGAACAGTGCGACGTTGTGGCCCAACGTGTTATGCACCGCGGAGTATGCGCCCTCGATGGAGTCGGTGTTCTCGACGCCCTGGAGGTTGGTGGCGGCGACGAGCAGCATGGCCAGGTTGACCGCGCCCGCGACGAGCATGGCGAGGCCGACGTCGTAGCGGGTGACTCGCAGTAGCCGCCGCCGGGGCGCCCCGGCCTCCACATGGCCGTGGCGGTCGCGGGCCAGACCCGAGTGCAGGTACACCGCGTGGGGCATGACCGTAGCGCCCAGCATCGCCGTCGCAAGAAGAATGCTCTCCGGGCCCTCGAAGCGCGGGACCAGACCGCCGATCACGTCGCCGGCCGACGGCGGCTCGACGAACAGGCTGGTCAGAAATCCGATGGCGATGACCAGCAGCAGACCGGTGATGACGCGCTCGAACACTCGCTGGCCGCTGTGGTTCTGTACCGCGAGCAGCAGCAGCGATACGAACCCGGTGATGACGCCGCCGAGCAGCAGTGGCAGATCGAATAGCAGGTACAGAGCGATGGCCCCACCTACCACTTCGGCGAGATCCGTTGCCATGGCGACCAATTCGGCCTGTAACCAGTACGCGATCCGGGTGCGGGTGCGGGCGTGGTCGGCGACGGATTCCGGCAGTGTGCGGCCGGTGACCAGGCCGAGTTTCGCCGACAGGTACTGCACCAGGCCCGCCATGACGTTGGCGACCACGATGACCCACACCAAGAGGAAGCCGTACTGTGCGCCCGCGCTGACGTTGGCGGCGACGTTTCCGGGATCGACGTAGGCGATTGAGGCGACGAACGCAGGCCCGAGCAGCCAGCCTGCCGTGCGCACTGGCGTCTTGATCTCCGTCGACAAGGGCATTCACCTTCTATCCGGGTATGCGAATAGAAAAGTTAGGTTAGCCGAAATCTTGCCGACGGACCAGTCGGAGTCTTACCAGGGAAACCCGATGGCATAGCCGCCAAAGGGCCACCATTGGGTGTTGTTCATCGCAGGCGGCGACGTCGTGATCTGCGAGTGTCCAGGGGTCTCGCACTGCGTCGTGGTCGCGTTGATCCTGATGCATTTGGGTGAGGCACCGGCAGCAGGCGCGAATACCAGCGTGCCCGCGACCACCGTCACCGCGAAAGCTATTGGCAGAAAATGCATCTTCGGCCGACTCATCGGGCAGGCACTAGCGGTGGCCCCCGCCCCCGCCACCGCCCCCGCCGCCGTGAGGTCCGCCGCCGCCACCGCCGTGAGGACCGTCCGGGCCGCTATCGCCGATGATCAACGCGGACCCGTAGAACTCGTCGTCCCACGGGTACGGGTACACCGGCTCGGGTGCGGCGGCGTCGATCTGGACGTTGCCTGGCGAGGCGCACTCGGTGGTCGTGGTGCCTGTGTACGCGCTGCCGTCACCGGTGGTCGTGCACGTCGGCAGGTTGGACACCTCGTCGCTGGGGTCGGCCGACGCGACCGGGGCGACGACGACAGCAGCCGCAATGCCCGCCGATGCGATCACACCAATGAGATACCGCATACGCATGGCAGGCCCTTCGTTGACGACTATTCCCAGTCAATTGCCAGCGTACAGCCCTTTTCCGGTGATGAGAGGCAAGTCGGACGTAGTGCGGATACCCGGCAGTGCGGCGACGACCTCGGGGATGGCGGTTGACGACGCGCGCCGCGGTCGCGACGAGGCCGGCGTGATTGTGATCGCCGTTGGGACTGCTCAGGCACAGGTCCACCGAGTAGCTGGGTTCGCCGGTGATCTCGATGCGGTACGAGCCGCCCTCCTGCGCGGGCTGCGGCCATTCCGGACACAGGTCGTCCCGGATTCGGGTGACGTGTTCGAGCACCACGACGGGCTTGCCGCCGACCATGCCGCGCACCTCGAAGCGCAGGGCCGCCGCGGTGTCCTTGGCGATGTGCCCGGACGCGATGTCGAAGTCCTCGGGCGCCGGCTCGCGTACGTAGGTCTCGGTCACCTCGTCCAGTGAGATGCCGAGGCCGGCGGCCAGCTGTCGGACCACCGACCCCCACGCCAGGCTCAGCACTCCCGGCTGCAGAAGCATGGGGATGTCGTCGAGCGGCTTGCCGAAGCCCATCACGTCGAACATCACGGTGGCGCTGTCGTAGGTGTCGTAGTTGATGATCTCCATGCAGCGGATCTGCTCGATGCTCTGACACGTGCCCGCGAGCGCCATCGGGAGTAGGTCGTTGGCGAAGCCGGGGTCGATGCCGTTGACGAAGATGCTGGCGTTGCCCGCCTCCGCGGCCTGCTGGATGGGTGCGATCATCTCGTCGGGCAGTGTGCCCCAAGGGTATTGGAGGAACACCGCGGCGCTGGCGACGATGTTGACACCTGCGGCCAGGATGCGGCGGTAGTCCTCGAGTGCTTCGACGAGTCGGTTGTCGGCCATCGCCGTGTAGACCACGCACTCGGGCTTGGCAGCCAGTATGGCTTCGAGGTCGGTGGTGGCGGTGACGCCGGTCGGCTGGTCCAACCCGGCGAGTTCGGCGGCGTCCTTGCCGGCCTTCGCCTTCGACGACACCCACACTCCGGTCAGCTCGAACCGAGGATCGGTGATCAGCTGGGTCAGCGCGTGCCGCCCGACGTTGCCGGTGCCGATCGCTGCGACTCTGATCGTCATTGCTTGGTCCTCACAGGTCGGGGATGGAGAATTCGAAGTTGGGGAAGGTGATGCCGCCGTCGACCTCGAGGGTCTTGCCGGTCAGGTAGCTGCCCGCGGGCGAGGCCAGATAGACGGCCGCCGCGGCGATGTCGAGCGGGTCGCCGAGGCGTCGCAACGGCGTGGCCTGCTCCATCGGTTTGCGCAGTTCGTCGTTGCTCGCCAAGATGTCCAGCGCCGAGGTGAGGATCGAGCCCGGTGCGATGGCGTTCACTCGGATTCGCGGCGCGAGATCCAGCGCTGACAGTCGGGTGTAGTGCGCGAGCGCAGCCTTGGCGGTGCCGTAGGCGGCGAACCCGCGGCCCGAGACGCGGCCCATCGTCGAGGTGATGTTGATGATGCTGCCGCCGCCGGAGTGCTCGAGCATCAGCGGAACGGCCGCCGACGTGAGCGCGTGGGCCGTCGTCACGTTGAAGGTGAAGGCATCGCGAAGGTCCTTGGTGGACGTGTCCAGCAGCGGCGCAGGCATGGTGCCGCCGACGTTGTTGACGACGATGTCTAGTTTGCCGAACGCCTCGACGGCCTGTTCGGCCAGCTTGGCGGTCTCCTCCGGGTGCGCCAGGTCGGCGACCACGACGTGCGCCCGGCGCCCGGTGCCACGGATCTGCTCGGCCACCTCGTCGAGTTGGGACTGCGTTCGCGCCGCTATCAGCACGTCAGCGCCCGCTTCCGCGAATGCCAGGGCCATCGCTGCACCGAGGCCGCGGCCCGCGCCGGTCACGACGGCGACCTGATCGTCGAGCCTGAATCTATCCAGAATCATTACTGCCTCACTTCCCTTGCCGGGCGCAAACGCTACTAGAACACGTTCTAATTTGGTGTCGATTCTGCATCATGCTTGTCCGTTGGGGTTATCCACAGCCCCGTGGCAGAAGTCGATGACGGCGAGCGAATCGTCGGTGCGGACCACCAGCATCCAGAGCATGTGGCAGCCATTCCTCGGCAGCGAGGCGATCCGTGACGGCATCCTCACGCGCGGCAAACTGCGATGGAACTACGACGCGGTCCACCCCGGTGTGTATCTACCCAGCGGTGTCGAGCGGACGGTGTTGATGAACGCCGTTGCCGCATGGCTGTGGACGTGCCGGCGCGGTGTGATCGCCGGACGAGCGGCGGCGGCATTGCATGGCGCCAGGTGGGTCGATGCCTCAACACCGATCGAGGTGATCGCCGAGCACACGCGACCGCGCGCCGGGATCATCGTTCGCGAGGAGCGAATTGCCGACGACGAGATCACCGAGGTCTGCGGGTTGCCAGTCACCTCTCTTGGGCGCACGGCGCTTGACCTGGGCCGCCATCTCGATCGCAACGAGGCAGTCGCTCGACTGGATGCGTTGTGCGCAGCGACGGGTGTGAAGGCGGTCGAAGCGCTTGCGTTGGCCGACAGGTACCGCGGAGCCCGGGGACTGCGACGGGCCCGAGACGCATTGGCGCTGATGGACGCCGGCGCGCAGTCGCCGAGAGAGACCTGGCTGCGGCTTCTCCTCATCGACGCCGGACTACCACAGCCGCGCACTCAGATCCGGGTGAGTGACGGTGTGCGCGAGGCGTTCATCGACATGGGATACGACGAGCCCATGGTCGGTCTCGACTACGAGGGCGTGCACCACAGCGCCGAACGGCAGCAATACGTGCATGACATCGGCAGGGCTGAGCTCATCGATCGTCAGGGCTGGATCGACGTCAAGGTGGTCGCGGAGCACAGTCGGTCATTCATTCTGCATCGCCTACGAGAGGCCTTCACTCGGCGCTGCTGGACACCGCCGACGGCGAAATCTGCCCGGCGGGGGTGATCAACGACAACCGTGGTGCAGAAGTCGGCGATGAAAATCTCGAGTTCTGCGCAAAGGCTGCAATCACGCGAGAACCGCGACCCTGGTGCAGAAGTCGCGGCCTAGGACTTCTTGGCAGCTGCCTTCTTCGCGGGAGCCTTCTTCGCGGCCTTGTCATTCTTGGAAGCGGACCCCGACTGCCGGGCCTTCACGCTGGCCTCGAGTTTGGCCAGCAGGTCGGACACGTCATCGGTCTCGTCGAGGTTCTCGGCGGGCTGCTCCTCGGTCGTGAAGGCCTCGCCCCCTTCGAGTTTCGCCTGAACCAGTTCGTGCAGCTGTTCCTGGTAGTCGTCGCGGAACTGGTCGGGATGGAAGTCGTCGGTCATCGACTCGACCACCTGGCCCGCCATCTTCAGCTCGGCGGGTTTGACTTCGACTTCCTTGTCCAGCACCGGGAAGTCGGGGTCGCGGATCTCGTCGGGCCAGAGCAGGGTGTGGATCACCATGACGTCGCGCTTGCTGAAGTCCTTGACCCGCAACGCCGCCAGCCGCGTCTTGTTGCGCAGCGCGAAGTGCACGATCGCCACTCGATCGGTCTCGGCGAGCGTCTTGGCCAGCAGCACATAGGACTTCGACGACTTCGAGTCGGGTTCCAGGAAGTAGCTCTTGTCGTACATCAACGGGTCGAGCTGATCGGCGGGCACGAACTCGACGACCTCGATCTCGCGGCTGCGCTCCTCGGGCAGGGTGGCGATGTCCTCGTCGGTGATGATCACCGTCTGGCCGTCATCGGAGTCGTAGGCCTTCGCGATGTCCCGGTACTCGACGACCTCGCCGCATACCTCGCACACCCTCTTGTAACGGATGCGTCCGTTGTCCTTGGCGTGGACCTGGTGGAACTTGATGTCGTGGTCTTCGGTCGCGCTGTAGACCTTGACCGGCACGTTCACCAGCCCGAAGGCGATCGAACCCTTCCAGATGGAACGCATGCCCCAGTATGGCTCACAGACTCATCCCTAGTTGTAGAGCGGCGCGATCGGGCAGGTCTGCACCTGCCCGCGACACGGTCAGCGCCGATGCGAGCGCCGCTTCCTGCAGGACCCCGTCCAGGGCGTCGACGTCGATGCGGGCCAGGTCCCGCCGCCGGGCGGCGCCGAGGAGGTTCAATGACCACAGTGCGTCGATGAGTCCGGTCATGAACGAGTCGCCTGCGCCGACGGTGTCGACCACCTCGACCGGGCGGGCCGCTACCCGCACCACGCCTGCGGCGCACACCGCGAACGCCCCCTGTCCGCCCATCGTCACGGCCACGATCGACGGACCGACCGCCTGCCACGCCGTCGCGATCTGCTCGGGCGAGCGGCTGGGATCGATCCAGTGCAGGTCCTCGTCGCTGACCTTCACGACGTCGGCCCGCTCGACGAGTCGGTCGATGCGGCCGATGGCCTGCGCGCGGTCGGTGATCAGGGCAGGCCGCACGTTGGGGTCGAACGTGATGGTCGCGGCCAGGTGGTAGGCCTCCAGCAGCGCGGCCGTCGCCAGGCACCCGGGGCCCAGAAATCCGGCGATCGATCCGGTGTGGGCGATCAGCGGGGGAGCCACCTCGGGTGTTCCCGTCAGCTGCCACTCGATGTCGAACGTGTAGGTCGCGGCGCCCGTCTCGTCGATCCGGGCCGAGGCCGTCGGCGTATGCGCGGCGGTGACGCTGCCCGGGACCAGTCGGACCCCGGAGGCTTCGACGTAGTCGGCGATTCGACGGCCCCGCTCGTCGTCGCCGATGTGGGTGAGGAAGTCGACCTCGCGGTCCAGCCTGCCCAGCCCGACCGCGACGTTCAGCGGGCTGCCCCCGACGTGCTCACCGAGGATGCGGCCGTCACGTTGGACGATGTCGATCAGGGCCTCGCCGATGACGAGCGCGCGGGCTGTCATGGGCTGGCGTCCGCGTGCACCAGGTTCTCCAACGTCGCGCGGGCACCGACCTCGTGCAGTGAGTTCAGCGCCCACAGGTAGGCGTCGACGAACCGTTGTTCCTTGCCGAGGTCGCCGAACAACGCAACGTTGTCGATGAAGGCCGTCGGGTTCTCGAGCTGTGACTTGGCAAGGGGGACGAGCGATTCGGCGAGTTGGTCCTGCACGTCGATCGCCTCGCCCTGTTCGTCGACGCCCTCGGCGTAACGGGCCCAACTCGCGACGGTGGCCGCCGACAGCCTGATGGGCTCGCCGCTCTTGAGGTTCTCCTTGATGACGGGAACCAGCCACTGCGGGATGCGGTCCGACGAGCCGAAGCACAGCCGCACGATGGTGTCGCGCACGGCGGGGTTGGCGAAGCGATCGATCGCCGTCTGCTTGTAGTCGGGCAGGTCGATCCCGGGAACGGGCAGCAGCGTCGGCGTCGCCTCCGAATCCATGTACTCGCGGAGGAACTCGGCGAACAGGGGGTCGCCCGCGGCGTCGTGCACCAACCGGTAGCCCGACAGGTACGCGAAGTAGCACAGGGCCTGATGGCCGGCATTGAGCAGGCGCAACTTCATCAGCTCGTAGGGTGTGACGTCCTCGACGAGCAGCACGCCGACGTCTTCATAGGACGGCCGACCGTCGGGGAAGTCGTCTTCGAGCACCCATGCGGTGAACGGCTCCGCGGCGACGGGCCACTGGTCCTCGACGTCGAAGTCCGACGCCAGAGTCTCGATCACGTCGGGAGAGGTGGCCGGCGTGATGCGGTCGACCATCGAGTTGGGAAACCGGGTGTTGGCCTTCATCCAGTCGGCCAGCTCGGGTTGCGTCCGCTCCGCGTATGCGATGAAGGCCTCGCGTGCCACGTCGCCGTTGCCCTCGATGTTGTCGCAGGACACGATGGTCGGCGACGACAGGCCGCGGTCCTTCCGCCGCGCGAGGGCGGCGGTCACCAGTCCGAAGACGCTGTCGGGTCCGGCGTCGGAGATGGAGTAGCCGCCCTCGGTGATGGTCAGCGAGACGATGCGGGTGCTCGGGGCGGCGATCAGTTCGATGACGGCCTCGTGGTCGTCCGCCGCGAAGAGGTACTTCACGATCGAGCCGATGACCCGTGCGTCGCGACTGCCGTCGGGGTTCATCGAGATCAACGTGTAGAGGCCGTCCTGGTCGGCCATGACATTCGCCATCTTGCGGTCGCCCGGCAGCACGCCGACGCCGCAGATGCCCCACTCCTTGGCCTGGCCCATCTCGAGCAGCCGGTCGACGTACATCGCCTGGTGCGCCCGGTGAAAGCCGCCCACTCCAAAATGCACTATGCCGATCCCGATCTCACTGCGGTCGTAGCTCGGCTTGCCGATCGGGATCTGAGGCAAGGACGCGTTGTTGAGCTTCATGACAGCACCACCACTTTCCTGACGGTACCCGGCCCCCGGTTGGGGTCGAGGTCTATTCGGTCGGTCTCGTCCGGCTTCGCATTCGGCATTGCGGCCCGCATTCGGTCTGATACTGCAAGTGTTGTGTGGGTCACATTTAGATGTTAGCGTCATGATCATCTACACGCACCCCCGAGCATGTGTTCATCTCGGGCGAGAAAGGGCGAGAAAGGTGGAGCGGAACCGTGACGGCACCGAGGTCGAACGGCAGGGTCGCAGAGCCCCCGGCTGATGCGGCTCCGAACGGCGGGGCGACGCCGGAAGACCTGCGGCTCGCCCTGCGCGCGGCCACGCTCTACTACCTCGACGGACTCACGCAGGCGGAGATCGCCGGCAAGCTCGGTGTGTCCCGCCCCACGGCGGGACGGCTGATCGCCAGGGCCAAGGCCCGCGGGCTGGTGCGCATCGAGGTCATCGTGCCGCCAACCATGAAGGACGACCTGCACGCCGACGAGGAACGCCAGCTCGAGCTGCGGTACGGGATCACCGAGGCCGTCGTGACGGGACACCTGGGCCGGGCCGCGGGCGCTCTCCTGATGCGGCGCATCTCGGAGAACGACGTCCTCGGCTTCACCTGGGGGCCGGAGCAGGTCGCCGCCGTCACGGCGCTGACGCCGGGTGTGGCGAGCTGCCGAGTCGTGGTCCAACTCGACGGCGCCATGTCCACCGCCGCCTATCAGACGGGAATGGAGTTCATCCTCAGCCGCGGCGCGGACATGCTGCGTGCCAGCGCGATGAGGCTGCCCGCCCCGCTGTACGCCGACCCGTCCACCGTGGTCTCGATGCGTAGCGATTCGGTGATCTCGCGGACGCTGGAGGCGGGCCGACGCGCCGACACCATGCTGTTCGGCGTCGGGTCCACGACCACCTCGACAACGCTGTTCGAGGGCAGCTTCCTCGACACCAGGATGCTCGACGAACTGGTGTCGCTCGGAGCGGTGGGTGAGATCGGTGGGCGGTTCTTCGACGCCGACGGCGCAGCGGTGGTCACAGAACTCGCCCACCGCGCAGTGTCGGTGCCGCTGGAGGACATCCGCAGATGCGAGAAGACGATTCTGGTCTGCAGCGGCCCGCTCAAGCATCAGGCCACCCGCGCCGCGCTCCGAGGCGGCCTGGCGAAGCTCTTGGTCTGCGACATCGATTGTGCACGTTGGCTTTTGGATCAGTAGGACGCATGAAAGAAACCAAGTATTACTCGATGAGGAGTGGGGAGAAGATGAAAGCGACACGAAGGGTGCTACACAAGCTCTCGGTGTGCACCGCCGCCGTCGGGCTGCTGTTGACGGGCGGTTGTGCGGGCGCGGGAAGCCTGGGTTCATCGGCGAACGAGGTGACGATCGCCCTGGTGTCCAACTCGCAGATGACGGACGCCCAGAAGCTGTCGTCGGAGTTCGAGAAGGCGAACCCCGGCACGAAGCTGAAGTTCATCTCGCTGTCGGAGAACCAGGCGCGGGCGAAGATCACGATGTCGACGGCGATGGGGGGCAGTCAATTCGACGTCGTGATGATCAGCAACTTCGAAACGCCGCAGTGGGCGAAGGATGGCTGGCTGCTGAACCTTTCGGACTACGCGAAGAATACTCCGGGTTACGACGAGAACGACTTCATCCCGTCGCTGCGGGACTCGCTGTCGTATGAGGGCAGCATGTACTCGGTGCCGTTCTACGGCGAGTCGTCGTTCCTGATGTACCGCAAGGACATGTTCGAACAGGCTGGTATCAAGGTCAACCCGGATCCGAACTATCAGCCCACGTGGCAAGAAGTCGCAGGGTGGGCGGACCAGTTGAAGAACGGCGACCGGGCCGGCATCTGCCTGCGCGGCAAGCCGGGGTGGGGCGAGGTGCTGGCCCCCTTGGACACGGTGATCAACACCTTCGGCGGTCGCTGGTTCGACGACCAGTGGAACGCGCAACTCAACAGCCCGGAAGTGAAGAAGGCGGTCAACTTCTACGTCGACACCATCAAGAAATCCGGCGAATTGGGCGCATCCTCAACTGGTTTCCAGGAGTGCGCCAACTTGTTCGGTCAGGGGCAGACGGCGATGTGGTACGACGCGACGTCGGCGGTCTCGGTGCTCGAGGATCCCAAGTCCTACCCGGATCTGGTCGGCAAGATCGGTTACCTTCCTGCGCCCATCGCCGAGAAGCCCAATTCGGGCTGGCTCTACACCTGGGCACTGGGCATCCCGAAGGGAGCCAAGAACCCCGACGGCGCATGGAAGTTCATCTCCTGGATGACCAGCAAGGACTACATGAAGCTGGTCGGTGAGAAGCTCGGCTGGGCTCGGGTTCCACCGGGTAGCCGTACCTCCACTTATACCGAACTCCCGGAGTACCAAGCGATCTCGAAGTCCTACGGTCCCTTGACGTTGCAGTCGATCACCAACGCAACTCCGAACAAGCCCACGGTTCAACCGGTGCCGTACACGGGCGTGCAGTTCGTCGGAATTCCGGAGTTCCAGGATCTGGGCACCCGGGTGAGCCAGCAGATCAGCGCGGCCATCGCCGGCCAGAAGTCCGTCGATGCCGCGATGGACCAAGCACAGCAATACGCCGAGGTCGTCGGCAAGACATACCAGGAGAAGTGATGACTCTTACTGCTGATACCGAATCCGACGCCAGTCGGGAGGCAGTGGCCGAACGGGTCCGCAAGATCCGGGAAGCCCAGGACACCGGCGTAAGCCGCGCCGAGGGCTGGCGCAGGCGTGGACCGCTGCTGCCCGCGCTGATCTTCATGATCGCCGTGACGCAGGTGCCGTTCCTGTTCACGCTGTACTACTCGACGTTGTCCTGGAACCTGGTTCGCCCCGGGTCACGGCAATTCGTCGGGCTCAACAACTACATTGCGGTGGTCCAGGACAGCCAGTTCTGGTCGGTGGCCCTGAACACGGTCATCCTGATCGTCGTCGTCGTGCTCGTCTCCGCCCTGCTCGGCTTGTTGCTGGCCCTGCTGCTGGATCGGGCATTCCTGGGCCGCGGGGTGATCCGGACGCTGCTGATCACGCCGTTCCTGATCACCCCCGTTGCGGGAGCGCTGGTCTGGAAGACCACGATTCTCGATCCCACCAACGGCATCTTGAACTGGCTGCTGTCGCTGGTGGGCATCGGTCCGGTGGACTGGATCGGCCAGTTCCCCCTGACGATGGTGATGGTCGAATTGATTTGGCAGTGGACGCCTTTCATGATGCTGCTGATCCTCGCCGGCCTGACATCCATGCCTCGGGACCAACTCGAGGCGGGCCGGGTCGATGGGGCCGGCGCGCTCCAGCTCTTCCGGGAGCTGACCCTGCCCCACCTGCGACGCTTCATCGAACTAGGAGTGGTGCTGGGTGCGATCTACCTGGTCAACACGTTCGACGCGATCTTCATGATGACGCAGGGCGGGCCGGGCGTCGCCAGTGCGAACCTGCCGTTCTACATCTACCAGCGTGCGTTCCTCGGCTTCGACATGGGGCAGGCGGCGGCCATGGGCGTGGTGGTCGTCATCTTCACGATGATCATCGCCAGCTTCGCGCTGCGGTTGATCTTCAAATCATTCTCCGGCAAGGAAGAGGCGGCCTAGACATGAGTGCCCCGAAGGTAGCTAACAAGACAGAAAGAACCACGGCGACAAGCGATGCGGCGCCAGTCCGGAAGAAGAAGTCCAAGAAGTTCAACCCGTGGGCAGTGGTGGCCTGGATCGCTGGGCTCGGGTTCTTCTTCCCGGTGTTCTGGATGGTCCTGACGTCGTTCAAGCAGGAGAGCGTCGCCGCGACCAGTCCGCCGACACTGTTCTTCACCCCGACACTGGATCAGTACGCCGCAGTCTTCGATCAGGGCATCGGACCTGCGATGCTGAACTCGGTGTTCGCCACCGGCATGTCGACGATTCTGGTGCTGCTCCTGGGTGTGCCTGCCGCGTTCGCACTGTCACTGCGGCCCGTCCGCAAGACGTCGGATGCGTTGTTCTTCTTCATGAGCACGAAGATGCTGCCCGTCGTCGCGGCGATCCTGCCGCTGTACGTGATCGTGTCCAATATCGGCCTGCTGGACAACATTTGGGCACTGGTCATCCTCTACACCTCGATGAACCTACCGATCGCCGTGTGGATGATGAGGTCGTTCTTCCTCGAGGTGCCCGGTGAACTCCTCGAGGCCGCCAGCCTGGACGGCGCCAGTTTGTGGAGGTCGGTGCGAGAAGTGATCCTGCCGTTGGTCTCACCAGGCATCGCCGCCACTGCGCTCATCTGCGTGATCTTTGCCTGGAACGAGTTCTTCCTCGCGGTGAACTTGACCGCGGTGAACGCTCAGACCATGCCGGTGTACCTCGTCGGCTTCATCGCCGGTGAGGGTCAGTACTGGGCCGTGTTGTCAGCGGCCGCAACCATGGCCGCACTTCCCGTGATCCTGTGCGGGTGGTTCGCCCAGAACAAGCTGGTGCGCGGACTCTCGTTCGGCGCGATCAAGTAACTTTCCCTCACTTCAAAGGAGCAATGAGCCATGGCTGCAATCACCTACAAGAACGCCTCGTGCATCTACGAGGGGTCCGACAAGCTCGCGGTTGACAACCTCAACCTCGACATTCAGGACGGCGAGTTCGTCGTACTCGTTGGGCCTTCCGGTTCCGGCAAGAGCACCGCACTGCGGATGCTCGCCGGACTCGAGGACATCGACGAGGGCGCCATCGAGATCGGCGGCAAGGACATGACGGGTGTCCCGTCCAAGGACCGCGACATCGCGATGGTGTTCCAGAACTACGCGCTGTACCCGAACAAGACGGTTGCCGAGAACATGGGCTTCGCGCTGAAGCTGCGGGGGGTATCGGCCGGGGACCGGCGTAAGAAGGTCGAGGACGCGGCGAAGATCCTTGACCTGACGGAGCACCTGGATCGAAAGCCCGCCAAGCTGTCCGGCGGTCAGCGTCAGCGCGTCGCGATGGGCCGTGCCATCGTGCGTGAGCCCCAGGTCTTCTGCATGGACGAGCCGCTCTCGAACCTTGACGCGAAACTGCGCGTGCAGACCCGTACCCAGATCGCGGCGTTGCAACGCCGGCTCGGTACCACCACCGTCTACGTCACGCACGATCAGGTCGAGGCGATGACGATGGGGGACCGGGTGGCCGTGCTGCGGTTCGGGCAGCTGCAGCAGTTCGCCTCGCCCAACGAGTTGTACGACAGGCCGGCCAACGAGTTCGTCGCCGGCTTCATCGGGTCGCCTGCGATGAACCTCGAGAAACTGCCGATCACCTCCGACGGCGTCAAGATCGGTGGCTCGACACTGGAACTCGAACGTGACCAGTTGACCAAGTTGAGCGAAGCGGGACTGTCCGAGGTCACCTTCGGAATCAGGCCGGAGCAACTCGAGCTGACCGACTCCGGTGGCGTCGAGGTCGTCGTCGACCTGGTCGAGGATCTCGGCAGTGAGGCCTACGTCTACACGCACGCAGGCTCGGGCGTGGAGCTGGTGGCGCGGTGCGACCCTCGCACGGCGCCCAGGTTGGCCGACACCGTCCGGTTGCGTAGGAATCCCGAGGGCGTGGTGCACCTGTTCCACCCGGAAACTGGCGAGCGCATCAACTGACATGCGCGCGCTCCGGAGCTGGGGGTCCCCCCGCTTGCGGCGGAGAGCGAAGCGGCCCGGGAAATGACGGAGTTTCGGCTCCGCGCACCGACTCCCGGTCTCCTCGGGTTGCCGTGGGACCGACCGTTGTCGGAGTGGGTCGCCCCCGACGTTCCGTTGCGGGACATCGCGGTGGGGATGAGCCGCCACCTGGTGAAGTTCGTCGACGCCGACGATCAGCTCTGGGCGGTCAAGGACATGCCTCCGCGGGTCGCCCTCAAGGAGTACGACGTGCTGCGGCAGCTCGAGGACATGGGGCTGCCCGCAGTCCGTCCCGCGGGTCTGGTGCTGCAACCCGAGTTCGACACCGCGATCCTGGTCACCCGGTACCTCCAGGGCTCGTGGCAGTACCGCAGGCTGTTCATGCGTCTGCCACCCGACCAGCCGAGGCAGCGGGCGCGCCTGCTGGATGCGATGGCGGGCTTGCTGGTGGAACTGCATCGTCACGGTGTCTTCTGGGGTGACTGCTCATTGGCGAACACCCTGTTCTCGCGCGATGGGCAGCTTCTGCAGGCCTGGCTCGTCGATGCCGAGACCTCCGAGGTACATCCGTCGCTGAGTCGTGGACAGCGCAGGTACGACCTCGAGATCCTGGTGGAGAACGTGGCGGAGGGCCTGGTCGACCTCGCCGAGCGGATGGGTCGGCCGGAGGAGATGCACGCCACCCTGATCGCCGAGGCCGAACAGGTTCAGGTCCGCTACGACACGCTCTGGGGGCTGTTGCACGCCGAGCCGGTCTTCGGATTCAACGACCGGTACCGCGTCGAGGCGACCATCCGCCGACTCAACGATCTCGGCTTCGCCGTCGACGAACTGTCGCTGCAACCCGATAGCGCTGACCCGAGCCGGTTGCGGGTCCACGTCGCCGTGGGTGACCGCCGCTATCACGCCCAGCATCTTCAAGACCTGACCGGTCTTGACGTGGGCGAAGGCCAGGCCCGCATCCTGCTCGGCGACCTACACGCGTACCAGGCGCAGCTGTGCCTGGAGGCCGGTCACGACGTCGACGAGTCGACCGCGGCACGGCTGTGGCAGATCGAGGTGCTCACGCCGTACCAGCAACTGGCTCACTCGATGGTGGGCAATACGGGCACACCCATCCAGGCCTACTGCGACCTGCTCGAGGTGCGATGGCTGTTGAGCGAGAAGGCCGGCCGCGACGTCGGTACCAACCAAGCCCTCGCGGCGCTCGCCGGCGGCGTCGTCCCGTCGGACTCCGCGGCGAAGATGGTGATCGCCGAGACGCCGACCGAGCCGTTCGCGGTGCTGTCGATCGACGATGACTGAGGGCGCACTTCTTCCCGTCGCACTTCTGTCCGCGAGCAGACGCAAAAGTGTTCGACACGCCGTGGATTGCCGAACGTTTGCGTCTGTTCGCGGGGATTGGGGGTAATACGGTCGGATGGTGGAGCGCTACGAGCGGGTGAAACTGACCAACCCCGACAAGGTGCTCTACCCCGCCACCGGCACCACCAAGGCCGAGGTGTTCGAGTACTACGTCGCGATCGCCGACGCCATGGTGCCGCACATCGCGGGTCGGCCCGTCACCCGCAAGCGCTGGCCCAACGGCGTCGGTCAGCCGGACTTCTTCGAGAAGCAGTTGGCGTCCTCGGCGCCCGACTGGTTGCAGCGCGGCTCCGTCACGCACAAGTCGGGCACGACCACCTACCCGATCATCGACACCCGCGAGGGACTGGCGTGGATTGCGCAGCAGGCGTCGCTGGAGGTCCACGTGCCGCAGTGGCGGTTCTCCCAGTCCGGTGAGCCGGGACCGGCGACGCGCATCGTGTTCGACCTGGACCCAGGCGAGGGCGCGACGATGCCGCAGCTCTGCGAGGTGGCCGAGGCGGTCCGCGAGTTGATCACCGACATCGGCTTGACCACGTACCCGCTCACCAGCGGCAGCAAGGGGCTGCACCTCTACGTTCCGCTGGCGGAGCCGATCAGTTCGCAGGGCGCTTCGGTGTTGGCGAAGCGGATCGCGCAGCAGCTCGAGAAGAGCATGCCGAAGCTGGTCACCGCGACCATGACGAAGAGTCTGCGGGCGGGGAAGGTCTTCGTCGACTGGAGCCAGAACAGCGCTGCCAAGACCACGATCGCGCCGTATTCGATGCGGGGCCGGGAGGAGCCGACCGTGGCGGCGCCCCGGACGTGGGACGAGGTCGGGGACCCAGATTTGCGGCACCTACGCTTCGACGAGGTGCTGCGGCGGGTCGAAGCCGATGGCGACCTGCTCGAGAGTCTCGACGAGAACCCACCGCTGCCAGACAAACTCACCGTCTACCGCCGGATGCGTGACCCGGTCAAGACGCCGGAGCCGGTGCCCGAGGCCGCACCCGCCATGGGCAACGACGACCGGTTCGTCATTCAGGAGCACCATGCCAGGCGACTGCACTATGACTTCCGCCTGGAGCGCAACGGCGTGCTGGTGTCCTGGGCGATCCCGAAGAACCTGCCGGAGACGACGTCGGTGAATCGCCTCGCCGTGCACACCGAGGACCACCCGTTGGAGTACGCCGCCTTCGAGGGCTCGATTCCCAAGGGAGAGTACGGCGGTGGCGAGGTCATCGTCTGGGACTCCGGCACGTACGAGACCGAGAAGTTCCGTGACAACCCGCCCGACGGTCCGTCGAAGGGCGGTGAGGTGATCGTCACGCTGCACGGCGCGAAGGTCGCGGGCCGCTATGCGTTGATTCAGACCGACGGCAAGAACTGGCTGGCGCACCGGATGAAGGAGCAGCCGAAGCTGACGCCTGCGGACGTGGCGCCGATGCTGGCCACGCACGGATCCGTCGACAAGCTCAAGGCCGGGCAGTGGGCGTTCGAGGGCAAATGGGACGGCTACCGACTACTGGCCGACGCCGATCATGGCGCGTTGACGCTGCGGTCGCGCAGCGGCCGTGACGTCACCGCTGAATTCCCCCAACTCGGTTTGCTCGCAGCCGATCTGGCAGATCACCACGTTCTTCTCGATGGGGAGATCGTCGCGCTGGACGATTCGGGTGTGCCGAGCTTCGGCGCGATGCAGAACCGCGGCGCCGGCGCGAACATCGAGTTCTGGGCGTTCGACGTTCTCTCCCTCGACGGCCGATCCCTGTTGCGCGCCAAGTACTCCGACCGCCGCAAGGTGCTCGAAGTCTTGGCGGACGGCGGTGGGCTGATCGTCCCAGACCAATTGCCCGGGGACGGGCCGGAAGCGTTGGAGTACGCGCATAAGCATCGGTGGGAAGGCGTCGTCGCGAAGAAGCGGGACTCCACCTACCAGCCGGGACGGCGGTCGGCGTCGTGGATCAAGGACAAGCTGTGGCTGACGCAGGAGGTGATCATCGGCGGGTGGCGGGCGGGCGAAGGTGGGCGCACGAGTGGCATCGGCGCACTGCTCGTCGGCGTGCCGGAGGATGACGGCCTGCACTTCGCGGGTCGCGTCGGCACGGGGTTCACCGACAAGGACCTCGCGAAGTTGAAGAAGACCCTGGCACCGCTCCGTGCCGACCAATCACCCTTCACCGCAGAACTTTCCGGTCAGGACGCGAAGGGCGTCACGTTCGTCGAGCCGATACTAGTGGGGGAGGTGCGCTACAGCGAGCGGACCTCCGACGGCAGGCTGCGCCAACCGAGTTGGCGCGGCATGCGTCCGGACAAGGAACCGGGCGAGGTGGTGTGGGAGTAAATCTGATATCAGAAGCCATGCGCGAGTGGTGAATTCGACGTGTTGCACTCGGCGCTCAGGTAGAACTTCCGCGATGGCCCCTATGCAGGAATG
>NZ_JAVROT010000503.1:0-5363 GCF_032162605.1 Mycobacterium sp.
GGAATTGAGAACCTACACCAGTTGTGGCTTCTCAAGTTTAATGTCCATTTCTCATTCGAAATGTCCACTCGATGTCCAATTGGACATGAAGGTGAGAATTCCGGTCGCTTGGCATGGTGGCGAAAGCATCCCTGTGACGGCGCCCATTCGGCGGGCGCAGCGCGAGATCTAAGTCGGCCATCTGAGTGCATATAGAGAGTGTCATGTGCACGAATTTGAAATCGCATCAAGCACAGGGCTTGTGATTGATTGCCACCCGGCCGTGTGAAAGCGCTGCGTTCCGTATCCTCGCTACGCGCACAAGGCAGCGGAATTCTGGTAGCTGTCGATGAGAGCACTTTGGCTCACAACGGCTTTGACGTGAAAGTCATTTTGTGAACTACGTCTAAGCGTTCTGCCCGGGCAGAGAGATGGGCTCACGGGGAGCTGCGGACTCCGGCTCCCGCACCCATGAAGCCAAGATTCGATGGCGGGCTTGCTCAGGCGGCTGGTTGGGCCGTGCATGGGCCTGCCTTAGCGGGCTCGAAGGCGCGCGTCGTCGAACTCGATCTCCACGATCGGGCTCCGCTCCTGCCATTCCTCCGGGTCCTGGGGCGGTACTCCAGCAGTCCCCAGGTCACTTCGGCCCTGGAGTGCGAGGACGACGGAGAGGGCTCTGCGCTTGGTGTCCGAGTCGACCTGCCGCGCGATTGCGGGAAGGTCGAACGCCGCCCCGTGCTTGAGGTGGACGATGAAGCGTGGGTTCGCCGTGAGATTGGCGTACCAACTGCGGCCACGCGGCATGCCTGACAGATACCACCGGCCATCGACGTGGTGGAACCAGATTTCGATCCGACGGGGTTGTCTGGTCCGGGCCCCCGTCGTGGTGATGTCGATGGTGCGTTCGGCGCGTGAGGACTGCGGTCTGACGTCCAATGCGCGTCGGATCGAAGCGATCTCGTCCAAGTCGAATTCCCTACTCACAGGCCGAACCCGCCCGACACATTGAGGGTTTCTCCGGTCATCCAGGAGCCGTCGTCCGATGCCAACACGGCGATCAGTCGCCCGACGTCGTCGCTCGTCCCGAACCGTCCGAGCGCGATCCGGCTCGTAACCCCCGCCATGATCGCAGCAACCCCGTCCGGGTCCGGAGCGCGCTGATCTGCCGGTACCTCCGAGCGGCCAAACCGGGTCGCAGTCGGTCCCGGTGCCACCGCGTTCACTCGAATTCCCCGCGTACTGAGTTCCTTCGCGAGCGTCCTAGTCCAAATGGAGATGGCCGCCTTCATCGCACCGTATGCAGTGCAGTCCTGCGCGATTCCCGTCGCGAGACCCGCAGTGCTCGACACGTTGACGATCGACGAGTTATCGGCCAGGAAAGGGACGAGCGCCTGCGTCAGCAGATAGGGCGCCTTGAACAGCAGGCGGTAGGCATCGTCGAGCATCGCGGGCGTGACATCGGCGAACGGTGCGATCCCGACGCTCGCCCCGGCATTGTTTATCAGAGCGTCAAAGGTCGCTCGTCCCCACCCTTCGGAGAGTTCCTGCACCTGAGCCGTGAACGCGGGGAAGGTCTCGACATCGCCGAGGTCGAGTGCCACCGCCGCGGCAACGCCGCCTGCCGCCTCGATCGATCGGACGGCCTCGAGCGCACCGTCGGCGTTGGTGTTGAACGTGAGCACGACACGGAGGCCACGTTGTGCCAAGCGCAGCGCGGCATCACGGCCTATGCCCGAGCTTCCGCCGGTAACGACTGCAATGCGCGCTGGATTTGTCTGAGTTTCGGTCACTGATTCACGAAACCATCGCGGTGCCTCGGGCCGCGACGCGAAAACTCCCGCGAAATTGCACAATCCTCGCAACCGATACGGGTCGCGCCTAGAAGCGTCAGCGAACGGCCTGGACAAGCACGGAATCGATGTACATTCGAGGCATGTCATCGGGGGTGCCCGGCCGTCGCGCGGGCCTGCTCGCCGAGCTGCGAGACTACGTCGAGCGCTATGCCAGCCATTCGCTGCCCATACCGGGCCTGAACCTGTGCACGGCCGAACGGCTCGACGGGCCGCAGATCATGCGCTCGGGCCGTTCGGTGGCGTTGGTAGTTCAGGGGGCCAAACGCCTCGCGCTCGGCGACCGGATCTACGACTACGGTCCGGGACAGTTCCTCATCGCCTCGATCGACATCCCGGTCTCCGGCCAATACACGGCCGCGTCCGCGTCCGAACCCGCCCTGGTAGTCGGGATGCCCCTCGACCCCGCTGTGCTCGCGGCTCTCATGCTGGACGCACCACCGGGTGTTTGTCTGCAGAACGGCAAGCTGCCCGACCAGGGCCTCGGCGTTGAAGACGCCTCAGACGGCCTCCTCGATGCGTTTCTGCGGCTCCTCCGGCTGCTCGACTCCCCGGATGATCGTCGGGTCCTAGCCGCGGGAGTACTGCGCGAAATCCACTGGCGACTGCTCACGGGCCCGCTCGGAGGTGCGGTGTGGCAGGCCGCTAGCTCGGACTCGGCGCTGGCGACGATCGCCGGCGCCGTTCGGTGGATCACCGATCACTACCGATCCCAGTTTCGCGTCGACCGACTAGCTCATGACCATGGCTTGAGTCCCTCGGCATTTCATCGGAACTTCTCCGCACTGACGGGCCTCAGCCCGATTCAGTTCCAGAAACAGCTTCGGCTACAGAAGTCACGTCTTCTCCTGATGGCAGGTTCGACCGATGTGTCCACGGCAGCTCACAGCGTCGGCTACACGAATCTGTCTCAGTTCAGTCGTGAGTATCGACGACAGTTCGGCTTGCCGCCGGGACGTGACGCCGCGCTGAGCCGCGAGCTACATGGCGCGAGTTCGAACGTCGACTGACACAGGCGACTGACTCAACGACAGATTCCTTACTCGATGCCCGTGCAGTCCGCGAACCAACCCGGTGTGATTACCGAGTTACGCAACTCCGCTGCCCACGGGCCGACCGCTGACCACTCGACGAAATTGATTCGGAAACAACAGCGGTCACCAATACGCAGAGAACTTCACGGCCCCCTAGCTAACTGGTGGGTGGCGACGGGCGAGTGCCCCGTGCAGTATGGCGATGAGGGTGTCCCGTTCGCGCAGATGGGATTTCAGTTCGGGATCTCACCGACGATCTCACTCCCGGCGCGCATCGAATTCGCCGCGGCACGGCGTTGGTCGGATGGTCCTTCGAGCCAGCGCGTGGACCGCGAGGGCTACGGCGACGACGTGGTTGCGGACGGCGACGGGTCGTTTGCCACCGGTGGAGGCAGGTGCGCGGACGAGACTTTTCTGGAATGATTCCAGATTATGACGGTGTTGAGGGAGTCCACCATGCCCTGGGAGACCTCCGCGCGGGGTCCTTCCCGGACACATGCAGCGTCCACCCCGATGCGTGCCGCGGTGTCGTTGCTGCTGCGCCCGACAGCCCCGCCGCGAGCGCTCGGGCTCGTCGTCGCCGTGTCGGTGATCGTGGCGGAGTCGGGTTTGGTGTACGTGTTCAAGCAGGCCGCTCCCGGGAGCGCCTTCGGCGTAGTTTTTCTGCTCGGCGTACTAGGTGTCTCGATCGGGTGGGGATGGGGCCTGGCGGTGACGATGGCGGCGGCCAGCGGGCTCGCCTTCGACTACTTCCGGCACGTGCCAGCCGACTTCGTTCCCTCCGAGGCCCAGAACTGGGCGGCAATCATCGTCTTCCTGGTCGTCGCGGTGTCGGCGAACACCGTCGCCGGGCTAGCAAGGGCCCGCGCCGGCGAGGCAGATCAACGTCGCCGGGAGGCCGATCGCGCTTTCGAGCGGGTCCGCGTGCTCGCAGAGCAGCAAGCCGCGTTGCGACGAGTGGCGACACTGGTCGCGCGGGGGGGCGCTCCGTCCGAGGTGTTCTCCACGGTCGCGGAGGAGTTGGTGCGGTGCCTGGGCGTGTGTAGCGCCGCTCTCATCCGCTTCCAGGCCGACGGCACCTCGATTGTGCTTGCGGCCCACGACGAGGCAGGACTGCCGAAGATGCCGGTCGGCGAACGCTTTGCGGTCGAGGGTGAAAATGTCGCAGCCATGGTGCTCGACACCGGCCGGGCCGCCCGGATCGACAATCATGACAATGCTTGGGGCCCAGCCGCTGCGCGAATTCGTGAGCTTGGCCTGCGCTCGGGAGTCGGAGCACCGATCGCGGTCGGCGGGCGCCTTTGGGGCGCAGCCATTGTCAGTTCGTCGCGATCTGAGCCGCTGCCTGTTGACACCGAGGCACGCATCGAGGACTTCGCCGACCTGGTGGCGACCGCGATCGCCAACGCCGAGAGCCACGCGCAGCTCACTGCATCTCGGGCCCGCATCGTGGCGGCCGCCGATGCCGCCCGGCGCAGCTTCGAACGTGATCTGCATGACGGCGCCCAACAACGGCTGGTTTCCTTGGGGCTCGCGATCCGTACAGCAGAAGCTTCGGTGCCGCCCGAACTGCGCCCGCTCAAGGAGCAGATCTCCCACATCGCGACGGGCTTGGCCGGCGTTTCGGAGGACCTCCGAGAGATCTCGCACGGGATCCATCCCGCAATCGTGTCCAGAGGCGGGCTCGGCGCGGCGCTCAAGACCCTGGGTCGCCGCTCCGCGGTCCCGGTCGACCTCGAGGTCGGTGTCGACCGACAATTGCCGGAGAGTGCCGAAGTAGCCGCGTACTACGTCGTTTCCGAGGCACTCACCAACGCGGCAAAACACGCCCAAGCTTCCGAAGTCAACGTGCGCGTCGAAGCCGATGAGGCCAATCTCCATCTCTGGATTCAAGACGATGGAATCGGAGGAGCCGACAGCGGCAACGGGTCCGGACTCACTGGACTCATCGACCGCGTCGAGGCGCTCGGCGGCATGCTTGAGATCTCTAGCCTCCCTGGAAGCGGGACGTCACTGCTCGTCGAGATCCCACTCGAAGTCCGATGACAGGGCTGGGTTCACCCGAGACCAGGAAGCCGGCGCCCAGCGGCCAGAGGAGAGCGGCGGCGGCGGTGTCCTGGGACAATGCAGTCGCCGCAAGGAGACGCACGCCCGATTGTGCAGACAGGAACGCATCTGGTCGATCTTCGCCAAGGAGCGAGGATTGAACAGGAAAGCTGGACCCCTGGGTCCATGATGACCTCGTCGACCGCCAGTTCTGCGCGCACGATCGCAACCAGATCTGGTTGACCGACACACCGAACACGGCGGACAACGGCCGCAGGTCCATTGAGCGTGCGGGCTGGAAGGAACCAGTGTCAGCGACTTGGGTCGCCGTCTCAAGGGGTGTGAAGGTCCCTCGCCGCTTCACGGGTCGAGCGTGGGACCAGCGCTCGATGGCGGAACTCTTTGAGCAGTTCTCCCAACGCCTGGTCCGCGCCGCCGGAGATTGCGTAGAGGG
>NZ_JAVROT010000504.1:0-5251 GCF_032162605.1 Mycobacterium sp.
AACGACTGCGAGTCAGATCAAACCAAAGCTCCTGCAGATTCGGGCAATGACGTGTGAACCCACACTCCTGCCTGCCGGCCAGGACAATCCGTCGAGGTCCGGGCTGTAGGTTCTCGCCTTCGATGACATCTATGGTCCGCGCTAACCTGCAGGTTTGCACGCCGTCTCATGACCATCTCCGCCCGGTTTGTCTCACGGAACGCTTCATTTCCTACGAAATGCGTTATGCCGCAACGCCCTGACCTGGGCAGTCTCACACTGAACACTGAATTGGCAACTGGTACTGAGAAAATGCAACGCAGAATGAGGCGCTACACGGGCATTTTTAAGTATACCGCCACACGCCTTTAGTGCGCCATGTTCGTAAATCGCGACAAATGCAGTTGGTGCGCAACGGTAATGGTCTTCGTCGGACCGGCGCGGTGCTTGGCGATGATCAGGTCCGCCTCGCCGCCGCGCGGGTCATCACGCTCGAACGCGTCCGGCCGATGCAGAAGTATAACCATGTCGGCATCCTGCTCTATACTGCCGCTTTCGCGCAGGTCAGACAGCATCGGCTTCTTGTCGGTGCGCTGCTCCGGACCGCGATTCAGCTGGCTCATCGCCACGACGGGAACCCCAAGCTCCTTGGCCAAAAGCTTGATCTGCCTGGAGAACTCGGACACTTCCTGCTGACGGGACTCGACCTTCTTGCCCGACGTCATCAACTGCAGATAGTCGACGACGATCAGCCGCAGGTCGGCCTTCTGGTGTAGCCGTCGTGCCTTGGCGCGGATCTCCATCATCGTCAAGTTCGGCGAATCGTCGATGTAGAGCGGCGCCTCACTGATCTCACTCATCCGACGAGCCAGGCGCGTCCAGTCGTCGTCGCTCATGCGCCCGGACCGCATGTCGGCGAGCTTGATCTTCGCCTCGGCCGACAACAGGCGCATGACGATCTCGGACTTGCTCATCTCCAACGAGAAGATCACGCTCGACATCCGGTGCTTGATCGAACACGACCGTAGGAAGTCCAGGCCCAGCGTCGAATTATGGGTCGGCACCATCGCGCGGCTCGCCAGGTACATATGGCTGACGTTGTCGACCTCGACACAACGCACCGGCACGCTCTCGACACGACGGACGTCGACGATGAACCTCGACCCGGACCGAACAGTGTTGGCGGCGGCACGACGTTCCTTGTGCAGCAATGACTTTCGGTGCAGCCCGAAGACCTCGTCCTCAGTGGCGAACGTCAGCGTGTAAGCCACTGACGACGCTTCGATACGCCCCTTCACCCTCTTGATCGACGTCTGGCAGCGATAGCCCAGGCTTACGACCAGTTCGGCGACGTCGGCTGCCAGCCGCGGGTCTGTGACTGAGAACTGCACGGAACCGCCACCAGTCACCGTTCCGTCGGTGTCGAGGAGGCCGGCCAACAGGGACCGCCGTTGTGTCTCCGACGCGCGCAGGTAGCCGACGGGGATGTGCTTGTTGCCGAGCACGCCAACGGTCCGCAGTCTGCCCTGCAGAGTGCCCACGGCGTTGCGGGACGACTGGCACAGCTGCAATCCGCACGACGAGCGACCGCAGCGTGCACAACGCGGTGCAGGAACGGCTTCCGAGATGAACCGTGCGCGTCCGCCACAGCTGCGACCGCACGTCCGGACCTGACTCGTCTGGGGCACGAACTGGTTGCCGCACACGACACACGCCCGCGCGGCGAAGACGGGCGACTCGGGCATGAGCAGTTGATAGCGGTAGACGGCTGACGCAGACTTGCGTGCGACCAGACCTTCTGCCTCGATACGCATGACGATCTCGGGGTCAGCCGTGGTGATCTGGGCAGCGGCCGTAGTGCCGTCGCCGAGCCAGGCACCCAGTGTGTATGGCGGAACGAGGAATACGCGCTCAGGTCCCTGGACGGCCTCCGCGTTCGCGACCGAGTGGTTCAGGCGTTGGTCGATTGTGGGGCAGCGCAGTGTCCCCGCGATGTCGCGGGTGGTCCGCACGGCGGCGAACGTGCGCTGATTCTTGCTTCTGTTGTAACCAGCCGCAGCGGCCTGCGCAGACTTTCGCGAAGCGCGGGTGTCCGTGAGCCACTGGTGCTGCTCATCCGCGACGATGACCGTGCCGTCGGAGAACTCGACCTCGTAGCAGGGGCGTCCGGTCATCACCTCGGTCGCCGCGACGACGCGCGTCGGCTCGCCGTCGGGTCCGATCAGCTGATCCCCTGGCTGGACCTCGCCCATCGTGGTCCACCCCGTCGGCGTCGGCAGTGGCGTGTCCACGGCGAGCGCCTTCCCCACTCCAGGCCTAGCCGCCACGACGATCATCTGACCGGGGTGCAGACCGTTGGTCACCTCGTCGAGTTCGACGAATCCCGTGGCCACACCGCGGGCGACGCCGCCCTGGGAGGCGATGGCGTCGATCTCGTCCATCGTCGGCTGCAGCAGCTGCTCGAGGACGACGAAGTCCTCGGTGGTGCGCCGCTCGGTGACGTCGTAAATCTCGGCCTGGGCGCGGTCCACGATGTCGGCGACGTCCGCTCCGTCGGCCCCGGCGTACCCGTACTGCACGACCCGCGTGCCTGCCTCCACGAGGCGGCGCAGCAGCGACTTCTCCGCGACGATGCCCGCGTAGTACCCGGCGTTGGCCGCGGTGGGCACCGTCGAGATCAGGGTGTGCAGATACGGCGCCCCGCCGATGCGCTTGAGCAGGCCGCGGCGATCGAGCTCGGCGGAGACGGTGATGGCGTCGGCGGGCTCACCCCGGCCGTACAGGTCGAGGATCGCGTCATAAACGCTCTGATGCGCGGGCCTGTAGAAGTCCCCCGGCCGCAGCCGCTCCAGCACGTCGGCGATGGCGTCCTTGGAGAGCAGCATGCCGCCGAGCACCGACTGTTCGGCGGCCATGTCCTGCGGAGGCTGGCGCCCGTAGTCCTCACTGGGCGGCGCCCCATCCATATCCGAACGACCTCCACCGTGGCCCCCCGAACGGCCCAGGTCATCGACGACGGCCACTAAGCGTTCCACCTCCCTGCACGTCCTGCTCGAAGTCGAACATGCATTCGACTGTAGATCAGCCCCCCGACGGCCTTCCGCTGCGAAGACGCCGGAACAACATGCGACGGCTCACGCTAGACGTTGCTGGAGGCCGCGCAAGCCGTCCCTGTTAACGAACCTGTGGATGGGCTGTGGATAGCGCCGGTGGGGCATGTTGAACCGTTGGGGACAACCTGTGCACAACCATGCAACTTTTCGGCATCCACGCAGATAAGGGCATCACAAAGGCCATGGCGAGCTGTGGATGCGAATTCATTCGGCGTGTCGCCCGGGGTTGCCTTGTCGGGCGTGTTGTGTTGCGCCTATGCGCCCAACAGGTTAACAGCAGGTTAGCTTCGCTGGGCCGAGATCCCGGAGTGATGTTCGCCAGGACGTACAGCAACGCCCGGGTGAAGGCCGATCATGGCTTCACCCGGGCGTATTGACGCTGTTGTTGCTACTCGGCGACTACATTCAGCGACACCGGGACGCTGACCTCGGGGTGCAGCTGCACCGCAACGGCGTAGGTGCCGAGGGCCTTGATGTGGGCCTTGGGCAGCTGGACGGTTCTGCGGTCCAGGTTAGGGCCGCCGGCCTTCTTGATGGCAGCGACGATGTCACCGGTGGCGACCGAGCCGAACAGCTTGCCGCTGACTCCAGCGGTCCGCACCGGTAGCGACACCGGCCCGAGCGCCTCGAGGGCGGTCTGGAGCTCCTTGGCGTGGTCCAGGTCGCGAACGGTCTTGACCTCGCGTGCCTTGCGGATCTCCTCGGCCTGGCGCTCGGCCCCGCGGGACGCGACGATGGCCAACCCGCGAGGAAGCAGGAAGTTGCGGCCGTAGCCGTCCTTCACCTCGACGGTCTCGCCGGCCGAACCCAGGTGGTCGACCTCAGCGGTCAGAATCAGTTTCATGTGAATGTCTTTCCGGTTCCGGTCTAGCGCGATGCCGCGCTGAACGGCAGCAGAGCCACCTCGCGGGCGTTCTTGACGGCGATCGCGATGTCGCGCTGGTGCTGCACGCAGTTGCCGGTGACCCGGCGGGCACGGATCTTGCCGCGCTCGCTGATGTAGGTCCGCAGCAACGCGGTGTCCTTGTAGTCGATCAGCACGTTCTTGCCCTTCTTAGAGCAGAACGCGCACTTGCGGGTCTTTACCGGCTTTTCTGGGGCCGGACGCCTCTTCGTGGATGAGGACTTAGCCATGTATCTATCTCTTTCTCAATGCATTGCGGTGTGCAGACACCGCGGGAAACTATGGGTCAGAACGGAGGTTCTTCGTCAGCACCGTTGAACGACCCCGACGCCGGGGCGCTGCCCCACGGGTCGTCCTTGGGGCCATCGTTGGGACCACTGTTGGCAGCAGCACGGGAACCGCCACCGCCGCCGAAGCCGCCGCCCCCGCCGCCGCTTCGGCTGGCCTTATTCACCTTGGCCGTCGCGTACCTCAGTGACGGGCCGATCTCGTCGACCTCGAGCTCGACGACGGTGCGCTTCTCGCCCTCACGGGTTTCGTAGGACCGCTGCTTGAGACGCCCGGTCACGATCACCCGTGAACCGCGAGTGAGGCTTTCGGCCACGTTCTCGGCAGCTTCGCGCCAGATGCTGCACCGCATGAAGAGCGGGTCGCCGTCTTTCCATTCGTTCGTCTGACGGTCCATCATCCGAGGCGTGGACGCCACCGTGAAGTTGGCGACGGCAGCCCCGGACGGCGTGAACCGCAGTTCGGGGTCGGCGGTCAGGTTTCCGACGACGGTGAGGATGGTGTCACCAGCCACGAGGTCCTCCTGTGCTGTGTTGTTGGCGTGCGGTCGCTTCAGAGCGAGTCGCAGGCGAGCCTACGGAACCACTCTGACGTGCACTAGCCCATTGGGCTCAGTGCTTGTCGGTCCGCATCACCTTGGTGCGCAGCACTGACTCGTTCAGGCTCAGCTGACGATCCAGCTCGGACACCGTGGCCGGCTCGGCCTTGACGTCGATGACGGCGTAGATGCCCTCGGGGTGCTTGAGGATCTCGTACGCCAACCGGCGACGGCCCCAGATGTCGATCTTCTCGACGGTGCCACCGTCCTTGCGGATGACGTTCAGGAACGTCTCCAGCGACGGAGCAACTGTCCGCTCATCGAGCGTGGGGTCGAGGATGACCATGATTTCGTATGGACGCATAAGGAACCCATCACCTCCTATGGTCGTGTGCGGCCACGGCTTGTCCGTGGCAGGAGGGTCGCCTG
>NZ_JAVROT010000505.1:0-3923 GCF_032162605.1 Mycobacterium sp.
CATATCGCAGTACGGCGATTACCAGTTCGACATCTACTTCGACGGCCTGGAGGGCCGGATGCCGAAGTATCCGGTCGATTTCGCCGCGCTGGAGCGCGCGGCGACCGAGGTGCTGCCCCCGTGGGTGCTCTCCTACGTCGCCGGTGGCGCTGGTGACGAGGGCACGCAGCGCGGCAACGTGGATGCGTTTTCCCGCTATGGGATCGTGCCCCGCATGCTCAACGGCGCCACCGAGCGCGACCTGTCAGTGTCACTGTTCGACATGCGGCTGCCGACCCCGTTGTTCATGTGCCCGATCGGGGTCATCGGGCTGTGCTCACAGGATTTCCACGGCGACATCGCGGTGGCCAAGGCCTCCGCGCAGACCGGCATCCCGATGGTGGCCTCAACACTGACCCAGGACCGCATGGAAGACGTGGTGCCGCACGCCGGCGATACCCCGGGACTGTTCCAGCTCTACACGCCGACCGACAAAGACCTGGCCGCCAGCTTCGTGCACCGCGCCGAGCAGGCGGGCTACCGCGGCATTGTGGTCACGCTGGACACCTGGACCACCGGATGGCGACCGCGTGATCTGAACGCGGGCAACTTCCCCCAACTGCGCAGCTACGTGCTGGCGAACTACTTCACCGACGAGGCGTTCCTCAACCGACTGGCCAAGCCGCCTGCCGAGGACCTCAAGGCTGCGGCCCTGGAATGGATCAAGATCTGGGGCAACTCGCTGCACTGGGATGATCTGAGCTGGCTGCGCTCGCTGACGACGCTGCCCATTCTGCTCAAGGGCATCCAGCACCCCGAAGATGTGCGCCGGGCCAAGGATTACGGTGTCGACGGCATCTACTGCTCCAACCACGGCGGCCGCCAGGCCAACGGCGGGCTGCCCGCTCTCGACGCGCTGCCCCACGTCGTGGCGGCCGCCGAGGGGATGCCGGTGTTGTTCGACTCCGGTGTGCGCAGCGGCGCCGACGTCGCCAAAGCCCTTGCGCTGGGAGCCACCGCGGTCGGCGTCGGCCGCCCGTATGCCTACGCGCTGGCCGTCGGCGGCAGCGACGGCGTCGTGTCCCAGCTACGCGCCGTGCTTGCCGAACTGGACCTACTCATGGCGATCGATGGTTTCCCCACCATCGCCGATCTGCGCGCGGCGGGCGCCCAACGTGTCTGATCGGCGCGTCCCCCTCGCGGCAACTCCGGCGCGCACATAGGGCCGGTACCGATGCACGAACGCTTGGCGTCGATGTTGGTGCGCCCGACGCCGGTGCCGCTGACGATTGGGCTAGGGGTCGCCGCGTCGCTCATTGTGGTGGAAACCGTTGTGGTGCATCTACTCAAGCAGGTGGCCCCCGCGAGCGTCTTCGCCGTGGTCTATCTGATCGGCGTCCTGGTGGTCTCGACCGGGTGGGGGTTCGGGTTAGCGGCGATGATGTCGGTGGGCAGCACCGTTGCCTTCGACTACTTCGTTATCGAGCCGGTCGGGAGCGTGACGGTCACCGGCCCTGGGGATTGGGTGGCAGTCGCCGTCTTTCTGGTGGTCGCGCTATTGGGCAGCACCCTGGCGGATATGGCCCGACGCGCCGCTGGGGCGGATCAACGCCGCCGCGAGGCCGAGGTAAGCCGTGACGAGTTCGGCCTGATTGCGCGGCAGCAGGCCGCGTTGCGGCGGATTGCGACACTGGTCGCCCGCGGGCGGCCCGCGTCGGAGGTGTTCTCCGCGGTGACAAAGGAGTTGGCCCGGGTCCTCGATGTGCCCCACTCGGCCCTGGTGCGCTACGAACCCGATGGCGCGTCGGTGCTGCTTGCGGGCCTCGACGAGCCCGGGTTGGCGGAAACGCCGGTCGACAAACGGTTTTCACTCGAGGGCGAGAACGTCCCGGCGATGGTGCTCCGCACCGGCCGCCCCGCCCGCATGGACAGCCACGACAACCCCAACGGCCCCGCCGCCGCGCACATACGTGAGCTGGGCATCCGCTGCGGCGTCGGAGCGCCGATCATCGTCGACGGCCGCCTGTGGGGCGCGGCCCTCGTCGGGTCGAGGCAAGCCGAACCTTTGCCATCCGACACCGAAGCCCGCATCGCCGACTTCACCGACCTGGTCGCGACTGCGATCGCCAACGCCGAGACCCGCGCGGAGCTCACCGCGTCTCGGGCGCGGGTCGTCGCGGCCGCCGATGAGGCCCGGCGCCGCGTCGAACGCGATCTGCACGACGGCGCCCAACAGCGGCTGGTCTCACTCGGGCTGGCCCTTCGTACCGCGGAGGCGTCAGTGCTGCCCGAACAGCAGGCGCTCAAGGAGCAGATGTCCGACATCGTTACCGGTCTGGCCGGCGTCTCGCAGGACGTACGGGAGATCTCACGCGGGATCCACCCGGCGATCCTGTCCAAAGGAGGACTGGGCCCCGCGCTCAAGACGCTGGCCCGGCGCTCTACCGTCCGCGTCGAACTCGACGTCGGTGTCGATCGACGGTTGCCGGAGTGTGCCGAAGTGGCTGCCTACTACGTCGTGGCCGAGGCCCTCACCAATGCGGCCAAACACGCACGAGCCTGCGAAGTGAGCGTGTGTGTCGACATCGAGGGTGCCAACCTTCGTCTGTCGATTCGAGACGATGGAATCGGAGGGGCCGACACCCGCAATGGGTCCGGACTCACCGGCCTTATAGACCGCATTGAGGCCCTCGGCGGCACTATGGCGATCTCCAGTCACACCGGAACCGGGACGTCGCTGCTCGTTAACATCCCGCTCGAAGTCCACTGACCGAGCAGCCTGAACTACCTTAGGAGTCACAGCAATGATCCCAGTAGCCACCGAATCGAATCTGCCGCCGTTGGCGGTCACCGGCGCCACCGGAGCCATCGGTGGTCAGGTGGCACGCATTCTGGCTGATGCCGGTGTCGCGCAGCGACTCCTGGTCCGCAGGGTGGCCAAAGCCCCCGACCTGCCGCGGTCGACGGCGGTGAGTTGTTCCTACGGCGATCGCGCAGCGGCCACCGAAGCAGCGCGGGAGCAACGAGAACAGCAACGGGTTGTTGCGCCAGTACCTTCCCAAGAGCACCGACCTCAACCGGTTCACACCCGTGCACCTGCGAGCGGTCGAGGACGAGATCAACGGCCGTCCCCGCCGTGTCCTCGGAGACCGAAACCCTGCAGAACTTTTCACTGCACTGCTAGCCTCGCCACACCATCAAACGTTGCGACGATGACTAGAACCCGCCAGGTCAACCGCGGCACAATTTCGATACGCGCGACGGAGCCTCGCGGGTTCGACCGCCTGCCGAGCTCTGGTTGGGCGGACCGGTTCACATGCGGCCCTCGGTTGCGTGTTGGGAGATGGACGAGGTGTTTCGGGCGCTTGCCGATCCGAGCCGGCCTGCCGCCTGACAGCCTGAATGCCCGCAATGGACAGAGCCTGCGGGAGTTGTGCGCCGGGGTTTTCGATGGCACGGCAGTCGGTCAGCAAGCTCCTGGCGGGTGCTCGAACCTGGCACTGGGACTGGTGCTGAGCCCGCGGTCGCCGAGGTCGCGGGCCGGATGATTGCGACAGCGCTGTAGGACGGATGCGTAGGGAGCAAATCCTCTTCAGCACGTCTTATGACGGCATTGCGAATGCCTGGCGGAGCACGTGAATCGCCTGCTCGATGGCGGCGGTGGCCGCGGACGGTGCCGCGCAAGGGGTTGAGCAGCATGAACTCGTGGATGGTGCCGTTGTAGCGCACACTTGCCGTGCGCACACCCGCCTCGGTGAGCCTGCGGGCGTAGGCTTCCCCTTCGTCGCGCAGGACGTCGTTCTCATCGACGATCACCAAGGCCTCGGGCAAGCCGGCCAGGTCGTCGAGGCTGGCACGCAGCGGTGAGGCGGTGATCTCGGCGCGCCTGTCTTGCTCGGGCAGGTAGGTATCCCAGTACCAGGCCATGGCCCTGGCGGTCAGGA
>NZ_JAVROT010000506.1:0-41833 GCF_032162605.1 Mycobacterium sp.
CCGCTGATCAGCGGGCAGAAGGAATTCGACGCGATCTACGAGATTCTGCACGGCGTGTTGAGTGAGGCCGGAAGACTTCTCTAACCGCTACCGGTAACTTCTCGCAGGTGACCCCGGCAACGAGACCGTCCATCGATCCCGTCCGCTGGCACCCGCCGCCGTCGCGGCGGCTGCCAGCGCCGGATCGCGATCCGCAGTTGCGAATCGTCGTCATGCCGGGACCCGCGCCCGAGGACGTCGCCGTCGACCCCGACGGCGCCGTGTGGACCGGGCTGGCCGACGGGAAGATCGTGCGCATCGAGGCGGATGCGACGTCGCATGCTGTCGTCGCGGACACCGGCGGCAGGCCACTCGGCCTCGCCGTCGCGCGCGACGGCCGGCTCCTGATCTGCGACAGTCACCGCGGGTTGCTGCGCATGGACACCGGCACGGGCCAGATCGAGACACTGGTGGCCGATGTCGGCGCCGACGGCCGCAGCTCCGCGGGCTCCGTGCGGCGAAGTCGTCCGCTGAAGTTCTGCTCCAACGTCGTCGAATCTTCGGACGGCACAATTTACTTCACAGAGTCCACCGCACGATTTCATTACGAGCGGTACAAGGGCGCAATCATGGAGGCCCGCGGCTCGGGGTCACTCTTCCGGCGTGACGTCGACGGCACCGTGACCACGTTGCTCACCGGTCTGTACTTCGCCAACGGCGTCACGCTCACCACCGACGAGTCCGCCCTGGTATTCGCCGAGACCCAGGGCGCCCGCGTGTCCAAGTACTGGCTCGCCGGACCTGCCGCGGGCACTGCGGCTCCGCTGGCCGCCGAACTGCCGGGCTATCCGGACAACATCTCGACGGGACCGGACGGCCGTATCTGGGTGGCGATGGTGTCGGAACGCAACGCCTTCTCCGAGTGGCTCGTACCGAAGCCGCCAATCCTGCGAAAGCTCCTGTGGCGCTTGCCCTATGGCTGGCTGCCCGACGTCAAGCCCGTGGTGTGGGTGATCGGCTTCGATCCGGACGACGGCCACGTGGTCGCACAGGTGCGTACCCGGCAGCCGGGATTCGGGTCGACGACCGGTGTGGTGCAGCACGGCGACCGGGTCTGGGTCGCGGGCATCGGGGCGTCCGCCATCGCGTACTTCGACCTGTAGGCATCCACGTCCATCGAACGTGACACCAGTGCGAGATCCGGCCCCGATATTCGCAGTGGCGTCACGTTCGCTGCCGCACGCAGCGGCAGCAGTGCACGTGCAACCCCATAGGCAGCAATTGTCACTCTGGTAACAGCGTGGCAACCCGGAAATCTGCTTTCGATCTCCTAGTCTGCACACACGATGGCTACCTACGGATCAGTCTCGCGCCGCGTCGCGTGCCTCGCTGCCGCCATGGCTCTGTCGACCGCCCCGCTGCTGGTCGGGATCCCATCGGCCCACGCCGACGACGCCTGCCCGTACCGGGTGGCGACGCCACCCGCGGTCGACTCCTCCGAGGTTCCCCAGGCAGGCGACCCGCCCCAGCCGTTGCCCGTGCCCGCCTCGCCCGTCGGTGGCGATGCACTCTCCGGCTGCGGCATCGTCACCGCGCCGGGCACCGCGCCAGTGCCCGGCGACGTCTCCGCCGAGGCATGGGTGATCGCCGATCTCGACAACGGCGACATCATCGCGGCCAGGGATCCACACGGCAGGCACCGTCCCGCCAGCATCATCAAGGTCCTGGTGGCGATGCAGTCGCTACGGGAACTGCCGGTCGGCAAGCAGGTCATCGGGACCAACGATGACTCGGCGGCCGAGGGGACCCGCGTCGGCGTCGAGCAAGGTGGCAAGTACACCGTGAACGACCTGTTGCACGGCCTGCTCATGCACTCGGGCAACGACGCCGCCCATGCGCTTGCCGTCCAGCTCGGCGGCATGGACGTCGCCGTGGCGAAGATCAACGACCTGGCGGGAAAACTCGGCGGCCACGACACCCGCGCCGCGACTCCGTCTGGTCTGGACGGTCCCGGCATGAGCACGTCGGCCTACGACCTCGGGTTGTTCTACCGGTACGCCTGGCAGAACTCCGTGTTCCGCGACATCGTCGCGACCGAGACCTACGACTTCCCTGGCCACCCCGGTCGCGACGGTGGCGAGGACAGCCCCGGTTACCAGTTGGAGAACGACAACCAGCTGCTCTACAACTACCCGGGCGCACTTGGCGGCAAGACCGGATACACCGACGACGCCGGCCAGACGTTCGTGGGCGGGGCCGAGCGTGACGGACGGCGGCTCGTCGTGGTGATGCTGCATGGCACCCGCCTGCCGATCGCACCGTGGGAGCAGGCCGCCCACCTACTCGACTACGGATTCGGGACACCACCGGGAACGAAGGTCGGCACGCTCATCGAGCCCGACCCGTCGCTGACCGTCAGGGACCAGAATCCGATGGGAGACAAGGTTCCCGCACAGGACGTCGCGGCACCCCAACTCCCGACCGCGAATGCCGTGCCCGTCCGGGTGGGCGTCGGCGTCGCGGGCTCGATCGTCGTGTTCGGCCTCATCATGGCCGCGCGGTCGCTGAACCGGCGACCCACGAACTGACGTTCGCCTCCCCTAGGGGCGGCGCGTCAGCCGCGAAAGGCCAAGGGCTCCAAGTGCACCCACTCCCGCCGCAGCGATCGCACCGCCGACTCCAATGCCTTCCCTGACCTCGATCCTGGTAGTGATCTCGGCGGGATGGGGCGGACCGACCGGAGCGGCGGCGAGGCTCTCCGGCGACGTCGCCGCCCATGCCGTGGCGAAGAGGATCAGCCTCGCGGTGATGTAGGAGAAGACCATGAGGCCGAGCACGGGGCCGAACGTGGCGCCCGCCGGGCCCCGTAGCACGGATGAAAGGTAGACGGACGCGACGAGTTTGAAGATCTCGAACGCCACCGCGGCGATCAGCCCGGCCCGCGCCGCGCTGCGGAAGCTCAGCGACTCGCGTGGCAGGCGGGCGATGATCCAGGTGAAAAGCAGCCACGAGATGCCGAGGGAGACCAGCATTGATGCGACTCGCAACAGGACGCCCAGTGCCGGGAAGTCGGGGATGCCCAGCCACTCGAGCACGTTGCGCATCACCGTCTTGTTGCCGAGGACCGTCAGCCCGACGGTGACGACGATCGCGGCGAACGCCGACAGCAGCGCAAGCAGATCCGAGATCTTGGTTCTCACGAAGCCCGGCGGTTCACCGCGCTGCAGACCCCACATCTGACTGAGCGCCTCGCGCAGGTTGGCCATCCACCCCAACCCGGCCCACGCCGCGGTGGCCAGGCCGATGACGCCGACCGACGTGCGCGAGGCGATCGCGGAGTCCATCAGGTTGATGAGTTGCGCGCCGAGGTCACCGGACACGGCACCCTTGATCTTCGCCTCGACCTCCGCAAGCAGGTCTGGCCTGTTGGCAAGCACGAAGCCGCCCGCGGCGAAACCGACCATGAGAAGTGGGAACAGCGCGAAGATCGTGAAGTACGTGATGCCCGCGGCGTAGAAGTCACCCTTGCTGTCGTTGTAGCGCTCCTGGGCACGCATCACGCGGTCGAACCAGACGAATCTGGCGCGCAGCCGGTCCATCACGCCAGGCTTGGCCGGTTCGCTCACGCCGGCCTCCTGGTTGTCATGACGCTGCCGTTCTATTCTCTCTTCGCGCGAGCGCTCATCGGAAGAAACCCTAACCGGTCGTATACCCGCTGCAACGTCTTGGCAGACACCTCGTTGGCCCGCTCGGCGCCCGCGGCCAGCGCTGACTCCAGCTCGGCCACGTCGGCCAGCATTTCGTCGACCCGCGCCTTGATCGGCGTGACGAACTCCACGACGGCCTCGGCGGTGTCGGCCTTGAGGTCGCCGTATCCCCGCCCCGCGTAACCCTCGACGAGCTTGTCGACGTCGACGCCGGTGACGGCGGACTGGATCGTCAGCAGGTTCGAGACGCCCGGCTTCGCGTCCCGGTCGAAGCGGATCTCGCGTTCGCTGTCGGTGACGGCGGACCGGAGCTACTTAGCGGGCTTCTTCGGGACGTCGAGCAGGCTGATCAGCCCCGCATCGGTGGCGGCCGACTTGCTCATCTTCGCGGTCGGATCCTGCAGGTCGTAGATCTTGGCCGTCGCCTTCTGGATCATCGGCTCGGGTACGACGAACGTGCCAGGGAACCGCGCGTTGAACCTCTGTGCGACGTCTCGGGCGAGCTCGAGGTGCTGACGCTGGTCCTCACCGACGGGGACCAGGTCGGTGTCGTAGAGCAATACGTCGGCGGCCATCAGCACCGGGTAGATGAATAGCCCGACGGTGGTGGCGTCGGCACCTTCCTTCTGCGACTTGTCCTTGAACTGCGTCATGCGCGAGGCCTGGCCGAACCCGGTGAAACATCCGAGCACCCAAGTCAATTCGGTGTGGGCGGGCACGTGGCTCTGCACGAAGACGGACGATCGGGACGGGTCGATGCCCAACGCCAGGTACTGCGCTGCGGTCACCAGGGTGCGCTTGCGCAGCATCTCGGGATCCTGCGCGACGGTGATCGCATGCAGGTCGACGACGCAGAAGTAGGCGTCGTAACCGTCCTGCAGCCCGATCCACTGGCTGACCGCGCCAAGGGCATTGCCGAGGTGAAGGGAGTCGGACGTGGGCTGCACGCCCGAGAAGACGACTCTTTCGGGGGCACCGTCACTGTTCCTTGGGCTCATGATGCCTTCGATCCTTCCACTGCCGTCATCCGGTTTCGTCACGGGTCAGCCGACGCAGCACCTTCAGGAACACCCGTCGCTCCTCGGCGCCCAACTCGCCGAGCCACCGTTCCTCGCCCTGCTGAATGTCGGCCTGCGCGGCAGCCTTGACGACCCGCCCGGAGTCAGTGATCGCCAACAGGCGCACCCGTCGGTCGTCGGGGTCCGGATGACGCTCGATGTGTCCGCGTTCCTGCAGCTCGTCGAGGGTGCGGATGATGCGGGTCTTGTCGGCGCCGATCGCCTCGGCCAACGCCGCCTGGGTCCGCATCGACGACCGGTCCAGGGCCACCAGTACGACGTAGCCCCACATCGTGAGACCGTGCGCCTCCAGAACCGGCTGCTCGGCGGCCATCAGCGCGCGCACCAGCGGAGCGAGCATCGCCGCGAGGTCGGGGCGAGGGGACTGTTGCGACATCGGATCATGGTAAGCGTTGCCATATCGTACGCTTACGCCTATCGTATGCCTATGCCTATTACTTCATATGCGTTGCTCCCACTGCACCGGACCGCCGTCCTCGCGTCGATCGACGTCGTCGCCACCGTTCGACCCGAAGACCTCAACCTTCCGACGCCCTGCGCGGGCTGGAACCTCTCGGACCTGCTCGCGCACATGACCGTCCAACACCGCGGATTCGCCGCGGCGGCAGGGGGTTTCGGTACCGATCCGGAGATCTGGCGGCCCGAGACCGTCCTCTCGTGGGTCACCGCAGATCCGGCGGGCGCCTATGCCGCGGCCGCTCACGACGTACTCGACGCCTTCGCCGCCGACGGCACCCCGGACGCGGAGTTCGCACTGCCCGACTTCGGCCCTGGCGCAAGCGTCCCCGGCGTCATGGCGATGGGGTTCCACTTCGTGGACTATGCCGTGCACGGCTGGGATGTCGCCGCCACACTGGACGTCCCGTACTCGCTGCCCGCCGACGTGGTCGCCGCGGTCCTGCCACTCGTGCTGGCCGTTCCCGACGGCGACTTCCGCGCCGCGGCGGGATCACCGTTCGGCCCGGCGGTCGAATCGGCGGACACGGACGACTTCGATGCCATCCTGCGCCACCTCGGCCGCCGGCCGGACTGGGCCACCAACGACGCTCAAGTCGGGTAGTCAACTACGCAAGCCCACTTCTGAAGACCCCGTCAGACTGATTCCGAAGCGAGGGGGATCACCATGGCGGCACTGGGTAAGCACGCGGTAGTTCTCGGCGCGAGCATCTCCGGCCTGCTGGCCGCGAGGGTTCTGGCCGACTTCTTCGACTCCGTCACCGTGATCGAGCGAGACGCCCTCGGTGATGGCGCGGAGAATCGTCGCGGCGTACCGCAGGGCCGCCATCTCCACGGGCTGCTCATGCGCGGCTCACAAGTCCTGGCCGAGCTGTTCCCCGGCATTCTCGACGAACTCGTCGCCGCGGGTGCCCCACATTTCGACGGCACGGACGTCTCGCGCATGTACCTGTGCATGAACGGCCACTTGCTGGTTAGGTCGGGCGATGCCGAGCGACTCGGCGTGTACGGCCCGAGCAGGCCGCTCCTCGAGAGTCACATCCGTCGTCGCGTGAGATGCCTCGGCAACGTCACGCTGCGCGCCGCCTACGACGTCGTCGATCTCACGTCGACATCGTCCCGTGAGCGCGTGACCGGAGTCCGCGTCGCTCCCCACGGAGGAGGCGAAGCATTGGATCTGACAGCAGATCTCGTCGTCGACGCCACCGGCCGCGGAGCACGCACACCCGCCTTCTTGGAAGCACTCGGCTATCGAAGGCCGACAGAACAGAAGGTGACGGTACACCTGAAGTACTCGAGCCAGTTGCTGCGCCTGCCACAGGACGCATTGACCGAGGTGGTCTTCCTGATCACGCCGGTCGCGGGTCGTCCTTCGGGCCTCGCCATGGCCCGGTGCGAAAACGACAACTGGATGCTCACCGTCGCGGGCATGGCCGGCAACGACCCGCCCGACACCTTCGATGAGATCTGCGATTTCGCCGCTGACATCCTGCCCGCGTACGCGCTCGCGGCCGTTCGGTCCGCGACGCCGCTCGGTCCGACCGCGCAACATCGGTATCCGTCGAGTCGGTGGCACCGATATGACCGACTGCGTCGACTGCCGGACGGACTGCTCGCGGTCGGAGACGCGGTATGCAGCTTCAATCCCATTTACGCGCAAGGCATGACGGTCGCTGCTCTGCAGGCACTCGCACTGCGTGAGAGCTTGTCGAGGGGGACCGAAAATCTGCCGCAGCGGTTCTACGCGGCGGGCGCGAAGCCGATTCGACAGGCCTGGCAACAGGTGGTCGGGAACGATCTCTCGTTGCCCGAGATCGTTGGCACCCCCCCGTTGACGACAAGACTGATCAACCCGTACGTCGAACGCGTGTTGTCCGCAGCCGAGCACGACCTGGCCGCCATGGAGGCCTTCATGCGGGTCGTCTGGCTGGTGGACCCGCCACCTCGACTGATGCGTCCGACCATCGTCGCGCGGGCGCTGACTGCCGGGCGCAGGAGCCCGGAGGTCGCGAGCAGCGGCCACCGTCTAGCGGTACTCCACCGTCACGGGCGCGTGGTCGGACCAGCGCAAGGCGTAGGCGTCGGCTCGCTCGACGCGGGCTTCGACCACGCGGTCGGCCAGCAGTCGGCTGGCAAGCTGATAGTCGATCCGCCAGCCCGCGTCGTTGTCGAACGCCTTGCCTCGCCATGACCACCAGCTGTACGGGCCGGGCACTTCCGGGTACTTCACCCGAACGACGTCGACCCAGCCGGTGGCGAGCAGATCGGTGAGCCACTGCCTCTCGCTGGGCAGGAAGCCAGCCTTCTTCCGGTTGGCCTTCCAGGCCTTGATGTCGTGCTCGGTGTGCGCAATGTTCCAGTCCCCGCACACGACTGCCCCGCGGCGCTTGCGGCGTAGCACCGCCATGCGCGTGGCGACGGCGGCCATGAAGCGTTCCTTCTCCAACTGCCGACCGGTCTCGGCCTCGCCGGTCGGGAAGTACACGCTGGCGACGGTGGCGCCTGCGGTGTCGACCTCGAGGTAGCGGCCGTGGGCGGCGAACTCGTCGGCGTCCGGCCCGATGAGCACGCGAGTGATGGCATGCCGGCTCAGCACGGCAACACCGTTGCGGCCCTTGAGATGCGGGTCGGCCGACGCGAGGTGCCAACCATTGACCAGGGCGGGCGCCAACGCCTCGGCCAGCTGGTCGTCGTCGGCGCGGGTCTCCTGCAGGCAGACCACGTCCGCGCGCGTCTGCTCCAGCCACGGCAGCAGGCCGAGATTCTCCGGCGACCGTTCCTTGACTGCTGCGCGGATGCCGTTGACGTTGACGGTGCTGAGGATCACGATCGAAGACTTTAACGGCCATCGACGATTCGTCATTCTTGCGGTACCGCCGGTATCGCCTTAGGGTCGGCGGCATGGCAGAACGCGCCCCCATCCACGTCGGGTCCGGCGAACCGATCGTGATGTTGCACCCCTTCCTGTGCTCTCAGGCGGTGTGGAGCACGGTCGCGGATCAGCTGGCCGAGACCGGCCGCTTCGAGGTGTTCGCCCCCACGATGGTCGGCCACAACGGCGGACTGCGCGCTTCGTCGTGGTTCATGGACACCGCCGATCTCGTCGATGACGTCGAGCGGCGGATGGACGAATTGGGTTGGGATACTGCGCACATCGTCGGTAACTCGCTCGGCGGCTGGGTGGCCTTCGAACTGGAACGACGCGGCCGGGCGCGCACGCTCACCGCGATCGCACCGGCTGGCGGCTGGTCGCAACATTCGCCAACGAAGTACGAGACGGTGCTGAAGTTCCTCCTCGGCGGCCCGGTGCTCGTCGCGGCGCGGCTGCTCGGCCCCCGCATCCTCGACCTGCCGTTCGCGCGCCGGATTGCCACACTCCTAGTCAGCGGTCCAGCCGACGGACCGAGCCATCCCGAGCTCGTCGCGCTGGTGGATGACGCGACGCACTGCACGGCCTACCTGCAGCTCCTGGTCAAGACCCTGCGGCTGCCCGGTCTGCTGGAGCTTGCCAGCGTCGCGGTGCCCACCCAGCTGGTGCTGTGCGGTCAGGACAGGGTCTTCCCCAGCCCGCGCGGCACCAAGTACTTCGTCGACAACCTACCCACCGACGCTCGGGTGACCCGCCTCGAAGGCCTCGGCCACATCCCAATGCTCGAGGCGCCGGGGCGCATCACCGAGCTGATCGCCGACTTCGTCGACCAGCACGCCGAGCCGCAGAGACAGGCACCGCCCGCCGGTTAGGACGTCGGCGTGAGCGTGCGCAGATGCACGCACACGACGGCGTGTCGACGGGCAGACACGCGCGCTCGCGGGAAGATGGCGTCAGCTCAGGGCCTGCTTGAGATGGTCGGCGATGGTGCCGAGATACTCCTCGCTGGTCTCCCAGCCCTGCTCCGGCCCGATCAGGATGGCGAGGTCCTTGGTCATGTGCCCGCCCTCGACCGTCCCGACGACCACTTCCTCCAGCTTCTCGGCGAACTCGATCACCGCAGGCGTGTTGTCGAGCTTTCCGCGGTGCTCGAGTCCACGGGTCCAGGCGAAGATCGAGGCGATCGGATTGGTCGACGTCGCCTTGCCCGCCTGGTGCTGGCGGTAGTGCCTGGTGACCGTGCCGTGGGCGGCCTCGGCCTCGACTGTCTGGCCGTCCGGTGTCATCAGCACCGACGTCATCAGGCCCAGCGAGCCGTAACCCTGTGCGACGGTGTCGGATTGGACGTCACCGTCGTAGTTCTTGCAGGCCCAGACGTAACCGCCCTCCCACTTCAGGCACGAGGCCACCATGTCGTCGATCAGGCGATGCTCGTAGGTCAGGCCCTTCGAATCGAAATCTGCTTTGAACTCCTCGTCGAAGATGCGCTGGAACTCATCCTTGAACATCCCGTCGTAGCCCTTGAGGATGGTGTTCTTCGTCGACAGGTAGACGGGGTAATTCTGTTGCAGCCCATACTTGAGCGACGAACGGGCGAAGTCCTGGATGGACTTCTTGAAGTTGTACATGCCCATGATGACGCCGCCGCCCTCGGGGATCTGGACGACGTCGTGCACCATCGCCTCGCTGCCGTCGTCCGGCGTGAACGTCACCGTGAACGTGCCGGGCTTTTCCACCTTGGTGTTGAAGGCGCGGTACTGATCGCCGAAGGCGTGCCGGCCGATGATGATCGGCTTGGTCCAACCAGGCACCAGCCGCGGCACGTTTTCGATCACGATCGGGGCGCGAAAGATCGTGCCGCCCAAAATGTTTCGGATGGTGCCGTTGGGTGACAGCCACATCTCCTTCAGACCGAACTCCTTGACGCGAGCCTCGTCCGGCGTGATGGTGGCGCATTTGACTCCGACGTGGTGTTTCTTGATCGCGTTCGCCGCGTCGACGGTGACCTGGTCGTCCGTCTCGTCGCGGTACTCCATGCCGAGGTCGTAGTACTCCAGGTTCACGTCGAGGTGCGGGAGGATCAGGGTGTCCTTGATCAGCTTCCAGATGATGCGAGTCATCTCGTCACCGTCGAGCTCTACTACCGTGCCTTCGACCTTGATCTTCGACATGCGGGTCAGCCCTGCCCAGCCTCCAGTACCTCGTTGAACGTCTTGCTCGGGCGCATCACCGCCGTGGTCTTCTCGACGTCCGGGTAGTAGTAGCCGCCGATGTCCACCGAGGTTCCCTGCACCTCGGCGAGTTCGGCCACGATGGCGTCCTCGTTGTCGGTCAACGCCTTGGCCAGCGCCGCAAAGTGTTCCGCGAGTTCCTTGTCATCGGTCTGCGCGGCAAGTTCCTGCGCCCAGTACATGGCCAGGTAGAACTGGCTGCCCCGGTTGTCGAGTTCACCGGTCTTGCGCGACGGATTCTTGTTGTTCTCCAACAGCTTTCCGGTCGCAGCATCGAGCGTCCTGGCGAGGATCTTGGCCCGCTCGTTGTCGGTCTTGGTACCCAGATCCTCCAAGCTGACGGCCAAAGCGAGGAATTCGCCGAGCGAGTCCCAGCGCAGGTGGTTCTCCTCAACCAACTGACTGACGTGCTTGGGCGCCGAACCGCCCGCGCCCGTTTCGTACAACCCGCCGCCTGCCATCAGCGGAACGATGGACAACATCTTCGCGCTGGTGCCCAGCTCGAGGATCGGGAACAGGTCGGTCAGATAATCGCGCAGGATGTTGCCGGTCGCGGCGATGGTGTCCTGCCCCCGCATCGCGCGCTCGATCGTGTGCCGCATGGCCCGTTCCTGCGACATTATCGAGATGTCGAGGCCGTCGGTGTCCAGATCGGCGAGGTACGTATTGACCTTCTCGCGGAGCTCGTTCTCGTGCGGGCGTTCCTGGTCAAGCCAGAACACCACCGGCATGCCGGACTCACGCGCCCGGGTCACGGCCAGGTTGACCCAGTCGCGGATCGGTGCGTCCTTGACGACGGGCATCCGCCAGATGTCGCCGGCCTCGACGTTCTGCGTCAGCAGTACCTCGCCGGTGTCCACGTCGACGACGTTGGCGACGCCGTCTTCGGGGATCTCGAAGGTCTTGTCGTGGCTGCCGTACTCCTCGGCCTGCTGCGCCATCAGGCCGACGTTGGGAACGGTGCCCATGGTCGTCGGATCGAACTGGCCGTGCGTCTTGCAGAAGTTGATGATCTCCTGGTAGATGCGGGAGAAGGTCGACTCCGGGTTGACCGCCTTGGTGTCCTTGGTCCGCCCGTCGGCGCCATACATCTTGCCGCCGAGCCGGATCATCGCGGGCATCGAGGCGTCCACGATGACGTCACTGGGCGAATGGAAGTTCGAGATGCCCTTCGCCGAATCCACCATGGCCAGCTCGGGCCGATGTTCGTGGCAGGCGTGCAGGTCTCGGATGATCTCCTCGTGCTGCGAGGCCGGCAGTGACTCGATCTTGGCGTAGAGATCGGACAACCCGTTGTTGACGTTGACGCCCAGTTCGTCGAAGAGCTTCTGGTGCTTGGCGAACGCGTCCTTGTAGAAGACCTTGACGGCGTGTCCGAAGACGATCGGGTGGCTCACCTTCATCATCGTTGCCTTGACGTGCAGGGAGAACATCACGCCGGTCTTGTAGGCGTCCTCCATCTGCTCTTCGTAGAAGTCGCACAAGGCCTTCTTGCTCATGAACATGCTGTCGATGACGTCACCGTCGTCCAACTTCACCTCGGGCTTGAGCACGACCGTCTCGCCGCCCTTGATGGCGAGCTCCATCCGCACCTTGCGTGCCCGGTCCAACGTCAGCGACTTCTCCCCGTGGTAGAAGTCGCCGTGCTTCATGGTCGCCACGTGGGTGCGCGACGCCTGGTTCCACGCGCTCATGCTGTGCGGGTGCTTGCGGGCGTAGTCCTTGACCGCCTTGGGTGCGCGACGGTCCGAGTTGCCTTCGCGCAGTACCGGGTTCACCGCGCTGCCCAGGCACGTCCCGTAGCGCTGCTTGATCTCCCGCTCCTCGTCGGTCTTCGGCTCCCCGGGATAGTCGGGAAGGTCGTAGCCCTTCGCCTTCAATTCCTTGATGGCATTGAGCAGCTGGGGCACCGAGGCGCTGATGTTCGGCAGCTTGATGATGTTGGTCTCCGGCAACTGTGTCAGCGCGCCGAGCTCGCCGAGATTGTCCGGCACGCGCTGCTCTTCGGTCAGGCGGTCGGAGAACTCGGCCAGGATGCGGGCGGCCACCGAGATGTCACTGGTCTTGACGTCGATTCCGGCGGCATCGGCGAAGGCGCGTATCACCGGCAGAAATGCGTACGTCGCAAGCAGGGGCGCTTCATCGGTCAACGTGTAGATGATGGTCGGCTGCTGGTCACTCATGGTCACTCTCCCGGCGTCATGGTCGGTCAGAATCTGAGGCGCTCCGCAGGTGTCGCGGCAGCCTTCAGTATCGCGTCGAATGCGACGCTACGCGCACGTCGGGGGTCGAGAACGACCCCTCCCGAGTCGGCCCGCCGTACAGCGCCGCGAACCCGCTGGCAGGCACACGCGGTCACGAGATACGCTTCGTTTCGGTCATGAGTGCCAGCGTCAAGCCCCGGCTCGCTGGCCGGCAACCCTCCAACCGCGGTGGGGTGCCCCGGGTGATTGACCAGGTTGAGTAGCCGCAGTCGGCTACACGGCAAGCGCGGGCCCGCCATGACGGGCCCTTGAGTAGACAGGGAAACCTGATGCGGAGGCCCACATTGTGCAGTTGTCGCCGAACCATCCCCAGACTTGATCCGTGCCCCCAAGGGCACTCCCAGCTCATCTCCAGGAGACACCCGTCATGACCACACCCGAAATCGACCCGAGCGCGAACTGGGCGTTCGAGACCAAACAGGTCCACGCCGGCCAGACCCCCGACATCGCGACGAACGCGCGGGCGCTGCCGATCTACCAGACCACGTCGTACGTCTTCGACAACACCACCCACGCCGCCGCCCTCTTCGGGCTCGAAGTCGAAGGCAATATCTACACCCGCATCGGCAACCCGACCCAGGACGTCGTCGAACAGCGCATCGCGGCGCTGGAAGGTGGTGTCGCCGCCCTGTTCCTGTCCTCCGGCCAAGCGGCGGAGACCTTCGCCATCCTCAACCTGGCCAGCGCTGGTGACCACATCGTGTCAAGCCCGCGGCTCTACGGCGGCACGTACAACCTGTTCCACTACACGCTGCCCAAACTCGGCATCGAGACCACCTTCGTCGACGACCCCGACGACCTCGACTCCTGGCGCGCCGCCGCGGCGCCGAACACCAAGGCGTTCTTCGCCGAGACCATCTCCAACCCACAGATCGACATCCTCGACATCCCCGGAGTCTCGGCGGTGGCGCACGAGAACGGCGTACCGCTGATCGTCGACAACACCATCGCGACGCCGTACCTGATCCAACCGATCGCCCACGGCGCGGACATCGTCGTGCACTCGGCCACCAAGTACCTCGGCGGACACGGCACGGCGATCGCGGGCGTCATCGTGGACGGCGGGAACTTCGACTGGACGCAGGGGAGGCACCCAGGGTTCACCACGCCGGACCCGAGCTACCACGGTGTGGTGTTCGCCGAACTCGGGCCGCCCGCCTACGCGCTCAAGGCGCGGGTACAACTGCTACGCGACCTCGGCTCCGCGGGCGCACCGTTCAACGCGTTCCTCGTCTCCCAGGGCCTCGAGACGCTCAGCCTGCGCCTCGAGCGGCACGTGGAGAATGCGCAACGCGTCGCCCAGTACTTGGCGAGTCACGACGAGGTGCTTTCCGTCAACTACGCCGGCCTGCCCTCGTCACCCTGGTACGAGCTTGGAAAGAAGTTGGCGCCCAAGGGAACCGGCGCAGTGCTGGCGTTCGAGCTGGCCGGCGGGATCGACGCGGGCAAGGCGTTCGTCAACGCCCTGACTCTGCACAGCCACGTCGCCAACATCGGCGACGTCCGGTCGCTGGTGATCCACCCGGCCTCGACGACCCATGCCCAGTTGTCACCCGATGAGCAGCTCGCCAGCGGCGTGACGCCCGGTCTGGTGCGACTCGCCGTCGGCATCGAGGGCATCGACGACATCCTCGCCGACCTCGAGCAGGGCTTCGCCGCCGCCAAGGCGTTCTCCGCCGTGCCGCAGACCGCGGCATCGTTGTGAGAGTAGAGAAGTGACGATCACCCACGTGGCCCCCCCGACGCTGCCCGCCGAAGACGAGGTAGGCGTCGTCGACATCGGCCCCCTGACGCTCGAGTCCGGTGCGGTCCTCGACGACGTGCGGATCGCCGTGCAACGGTGGGGCGACCTGTCGACGGCACGCGACAACGTCGTCGTCGTCCTCCACGCATTGACTGGTGACTCGCACATCACCGGACCATCGAGTCCCGATCACCCGACACCCGGTTGGTGGGACGGCGTGGCAGGACCAGGTGCGCCCATCGACACCGACCGTTGGTGTGCGATCGCCACGAACGTACTCGGCGGATGCCGTGGCTCCACCGGACCGAGTTCCCTTGCACCGGACGGTGAGCCGTGGGGCTCGCGTTTCCCGGCGATCACCGTCCGCGATCAGGTGAACGCCGACCTCGCCGCGCTGTCCGTGCTGGGCATCACCCAGGTGGCCGCCGTCGTCGGAGGCTCGATGGGTGGTGCGCGCGCCCTCGAATGGATCGTCGGCCACCCCGACACCGTCCGCGCCGCGCTGGTGCTCGCGGTCGGGGCGCGGGCGACCGCCGACCAGATCGGCACGCAGAGCACGCAGGTGTCGGCGATCAAGTCCGACCCGGACTGGCAGAACGGCGACTACTACGGCACCGGACGCGCCCCTGGCGTCGGAATGGAGCTCGCGCGGCGCTTCGCGCACCTGACCTATCGCGGCGAGACGGAGTTGGACGACCGGTTCGGCAACGATGCCCAGGGCAACGAGAGCCCGACGACCGGAGGCCGCTACGCCGTTCAGAGCTACTTGGAACATCAGGGCGGCAAGCTGGCTGCGCGGTTCGACGCAGGCACATACGTCTCGTTGACGGACGCGCTCAGCACCCACGACGTCGGTAGGGGCCGCGGCGGAGTGGCCGCAGCGCTGAGCAGGGTCACCGTGCCGGTGGTCGTCGGCGGCATCACCTCGGACAGGCTCTACCCGATTCGACTGCAGCAGGAACTGGCCGACCTCCTGCCCATCTGTGGCGGCTTGAACGTCGTCGATTCGGTGTACGGCCACGACGGGTTCCTCGTCGAAACCGATGCCGTAGGCGAATTGATCCGGCAGACACTGGAGTTCGCGTCCAAGTGAACAATGACGAATCACGTCAGCGTCAGTCGCTGTCATTCGGTCAAGAGGCAGCCGCCTACGAACGGGGGCGCCCGTCATACCCACCGGATGCCATCGACTGGCTCCTCCAGAAGGATGCACGCAACGTCCTCGACCTTGGGGCGGGCACCGGCAAGCTGACGGTCCGACTGGTCGAACGCGGCCTCGACGTCATCGCGGTCGATCCCATTCCGGAGATGCTCGAGGTTCTCAGCCGTTCGCTACCCGACACTCCAGCCCTTCTCGGCTCCGCCGAGGACATCCCGCTACCGGATGACAGCGTGGACTCAGTGCTGGTCGCACAGGCCTGGCACTGGTTCGACCCCGCGCGCGCCATCAAGGAAGTGGCCAGGGTGCTGCGCCCCGGCGGTCGGCTCGGATTGGTGTGGAACACCCGTGACGAACGCCTCGGCTGGGTGAAGGACCTCGGCCGAATCGTGGGCCACCAGGAAGACCCCTTCAGCCGTCAGGTGACGCTGCCCCCGCCCTTCACCGACGTCGAACGCCATCAGGTCGAGTGGACGAGTTACCTTACGCCGCAAGCACTCATCGATCTCGTTGCATCGCGCAGCTACTGCATCACCTCACCGGCCGCCGTCCGCTCCAAGACTCTTGACCAGGTACGAGAGCTGCTGGCCACCCATCCGGCGCTCGTCAACACCACCGGCCTGGCGCTGCCCTACATCACGGTGGGCGTCAGGGCCACGCTGGCCTGAGCGGTCCGCTGCGCGGGTCAAGCTCGATGGTCGCCGATGAGGCACGCGAGGTGGAGCGCGATGGCCACGCCGGGTTCGCGGACGTCGGGTGTCGTCGTTCTGGAGATCTTGTCAAGGCGATAGATGACGGTGGTGCGGTGAATGGCGAGTCGCTGTGCGGTCAGGACCGTACGTCGAAACTTGCATGGTGTGCAAGATTGCCCGACGGGCAATTATTGGAGCTACACCCGCTGCGGCACTCCGCCCGCGATCACGTGGCGGACCAGCGGGACGCCCGGCCGGTAGGCCAGGTGGATGTAGGACGGGGCGTCCAGTCCGACGAAGTCCGCCCTGCGCCCGACCGAGAGAACGCCGACGTCGTCGCGGCGCAACGCTGCGGCGCCACCTGCCGTCGCCGACCACAGTGCCTGTGCGGGCGTGAAGAACATGTCACGCACCGCGACGGCGATGCAGAACGACATGCTCGACGTGAACGACGATCCCGGGTTGCAATCGGTCGCCAGTGCGACCGTGACACCGGCATCGATGAAGCGCTTCGCGTTCGGCCACTGTGCGCGAGTGGAGAATTCGGCGCCGGGAAGAAGCGTCGCCACGGTGGTGTCGGCTGCGGCGGCAAGGGCGTCGATGTCGGCGTCCGAGGCGTAGGTGCAGTGATCGACGGACGCGGCCTGCAGTTCGACGGCAAGCTGGATTCCCGCTCCGTACTCAAGTTGTCCCGCATGCAGGCGCGGCAACAGACCGGCCGCCACCCCTGCTTGGAGAATCGTTCTGGTCTCGTCGACGTCGAATGCGCCCATGTCACAGAAGACGTCGACCCATCGTGCGAGCGGCGCGCACGCCTCGAGCATGGGACCGGCGACCAGATCGACGTAACCGTCCCGATCGTCGTGGAACTCGGCGGGCACCACATGCGCGCCGAGGAACGTCGTCTCCCCGGTGAACTCACGGGCCACCCGAAGCGACCGGGATTCGTCCGCGACGGTCAGGCCGTAGCCGCTCTTGGTCTCGAATGTCGTCACGCCACCGTGGATCAGCTCGTTCGCCAACCGCCCGACACCACGTGTCAGGGTGTCGTCGTCGGCGGCCCTGGTGGCCGCAACCGTGGTGGCGATCCCGCCTGCGGCATAGGTTTGGCCGCTCATCCGCGCCGCGAACTCCGCCGATCGCTCACCCGCGAACACCAGATGTGCGTGGCTGTCCACGAATCCGGGTATCACGGCCGATCCACCGAGGTCGGTGTGCGAGTCGGCGTCGGGGGCCTGCAGTCGCTGCCCGACCCACGCGATGCGGTCGCCGTCGACGACGAGGGCGCCGTCGGAGATGACGCCGAGGGCGCTGCCGTCGCCCTGGCTGGGATCGTTGGTGACGAGCTCACCGATTCCGGTGTAGAGAGCGGTCACTGGGCGTGCTCCCTGCTGGGTGTGTCCATCAGCTGCGATATCGACTCGGCCAGTCGGGCGGCGGGATTTTCGATACCGCGGTGTCGACGTTCGGCAACGACGACGCGCCCGTCGACGACCACGTCGGTCACGTCGGCGGCACTGGCGGCGAACACGACGGTCTCCACGGTCGCGTTGCCGCCGGCGGTGCGGATCGACTCCATGTCGACGGCGACGAGGTCGGCACGCGCTCCGACGCTCAGCGTCCCCGCGTCCGTCCAGCCGAGCGCCTGCTGGCCATCGAGAGTGGCGGCGCCGAGCAGCCTCTCGGCGGCGAAGACGCCCCGTTCGCGGCGGGCCAGGCGTTCGTCGAGTTCGGTCGCCCGAGCCTCCTCGAACAGGTCGATCACCGCGTGGGAGTCCGACCCGAGACTGAACAGTCCACGGCCCGCCAGCAGTGCGGCCGCCGGACCGATTCCGTCGCCGAGGTCCCGCTCGGTGGTGGGACAGAAGCACACGCCCGTCGCCGTGCGATCGAGATCGGCGAGGTCCTCATCGGTCAGGTGGGTGGCGTGGACGGCGGTGGTCCGAGGCCCGAGCACGCCCGCATCACGGAGCAACGCCGTCGGGGTGGCGCCGTGCACGGCAAGACACTGGTCGATCTCCGCCGTCTGCTCCGACGAGTGCACGTGCAGCGGCGCCCGGTGGGTCTCTGCCCACTCGACGACGGCAGGCATGTGCTCGAGTGGCACCGCCCTCACCGAGTGCAGTGCGGCGCCGACGATCACCTGCACGCTGCCCGCTGCGGCGACCTGACGGTGCAGCGCCTCCACGCGCTCGACCCAGCGGTCGCCGCTACCGTCGCCGAAGCGCTGCTGCGGACCTGGCGCCAACGGAGCGCCGTCGACACCCGAACTGAGATAACACGTGTCGAGCAGGGTCAGACGCACACCGGCGTCGGCAGCAGCCGCGATCAGGGCCTGTCCCATCTCGTTGGGATCGGCGTATGCCACGCCGCCGACGTCGTGGTGGAGGTAGTGAAACTCTCCGACGGAAGTGATTCCCGCACAAGCCATTTCGGCATAGACCGCACTGGCGAGCCGCCGATATCCGTCAGGATCGAGCCGACCTGCCGCGCGATACATCAGGTCGCGCCACGTCCAGAAGGAGCCGCGGTCCCGCTGGGTACGGGAGCGCAGCGCCCGGTGGAAGGCATGGGAGTGCGCGTTCGCCAGGCCGGGCACGACGAGACCCGAGAGCCGATGCGACGACGGCAGCGCAGCGGCGTCGGCGACGATCGAGGTGATCCTGCCATCGGACACCGAGATCAGCACCCGGTCCGACACGGTGTCCCCGCCCAGCCAGGCATGTTCACACCACCAGGTGATCACGCCACCCACTCCGTCATGACGTCGGCCAGCGCCTCGGCGCCTATGTGACAGTCGGAGGTCTCCGCGTGCTCCTCGGGGGAGTGCGATACCCCGGTCGGGTTGCGCACGAACAGCATTGCCGTCGGCACCTTCGCGGACAGAATGCCGGCATCGTGCCCCGCCTGCGTGGGCAACACTGGCACGTCGCCGAGGCGCGCCAGCGCTCGTTGCAGACGGGTGCGGGGCCCCTCGGGGAACTCGACGATGGGAGTAATGGATTCAGCGGTCACCTGCAGGTCGATACCGTCCGCAGCCGCGAATCCCCCTGCCTCCGCGCGGATTTGATCGATCAGCGCGGTCAGCGTCGCCTCGTCGGCGGCACGGGCGTCGAGCCAGGCGCGGACCCGGGACGGTATCGCGTTGGCGCCGTTGGGAGACACCAGGATCTTGCCGAACGTGGCGACCGCCTCGTGTCGGGCCGCCGCCGAACGCGCGGCGTGCACCGAGGACGCGAAGGCCAGCATCGGGTCACGCCGGTCGCCGAGCCGTGTGGTGCCCGCATGGTTCGCCGCGCCATGGAAGGCGAACTCCCAGCGTCCGTGCGGCCAGATCGCCGACGCCACGGCGATCGGACGGTCGACGAGGTCGAGGGCGCGGCCCTGTTCGACGTGGAGTTCGACGTAGACACCGATCCGCCTCAGCAGGGCGTCGTCGACGCCGAGGTGCTCGGGATTGCGGCCGGCGCGCGTCAATGCCTCGGTGAGCGTGACGCCGTCGTTGTCGCGTAGCCCGCGGGCCCGTTCGGCGCTCAGGGCGCCGGTGACGAGCTGAGATCCCACGCACGCGACACCGAAGCGGGCGCCCTCCTCGTCGGAGAATGCCGCCACGGCAACGGGAATCGTCGGCACCACGCCCCGGTCGCGCACGATGTCGATCGCCGCGAATGCGGAGACCACGCCGAGCGGTCCGTCGAAGGCTCCCCCGTCGGGCACCGAGTCCAAATGCGAACCGGTGACGAAGGCGTCCCTCGGCTCACCGGTCCACCCCGGCGGCAGCCACCACGCCCACAGGTTGCCGTTGCGGTCCTCCTCGACGGCCATACCGCGGTCCTCGGCACAGCCACGGAACCATTCGCGCAGCGTCAGGTCGGCGTCGGACCAGGCGAACCGGCGATAGCCGCGGGTGTCCTTGTCCTGCCCGACGTCGAGGATCGCGGTCCACAACGGGTCGAACCGCGACGCCGCGATCTCCGTCATTCGCTCTCCTGCATGGGAATTCGCACTCCCCGCTCGGCGGCGACCGCGGCGGCGTGCTCGTACCCCGCATCGACGTGCCGGATGACGCCCATGCCGGGATCGTTGGTCAGCACGCGTTCGAGCTTCTGGGCCGCCAGCTCGGTCCCATCGGCCACCGACACCTGTCCGGCGTGGATCGAGCGGCCCATGCCCACTCCGCCGCCGTGGTGGATCGACACCCAGGTGGCACCGGATGCGGTGTTGAGCAATGCATTGAGCAGCGGCCAGTCCGCGATGGCGTCGGAACCGTCTAGCATCGATTCCGTCTCGCGGTAGGGCGAGGCGACCGATCCCGAGTCCAAGTGGTCACGCCCGATGACGATCGGTGCGGATACCTCGCCGGAGGCGACCATCTCGTTGAACTTCAGCCCCGCACGGTGCCTTTCGCCGTAGCCAAGCCAGCAGATGCGGGCCGGCAACCCTTCGAACTCGACGCGTTCACCGGCCATGGTGATCCACCGTCGCAGATGCTCGTTGTCGGGGAAGAGTTCGAGGATCGCCTCGTCGGTGGCAGCGATGTCCTTCGGATCGCCCGACAGCGCCGCCCACCGGAACGGGCCGAGGCCCTCCTCGAACTGGGGCCGGATGTAGGCGGGCACGAAGCCGGGAAAGTCGAACGCGCGGTCGCAACCGGCCTTCCTCGCCTCGTCGCGGATCGAGTTGCCGTAGTCGAAGACCTCGGCGCCCCTGTCCAGGAATCCGACCATGGCGGCGACCTGCTTGGCCATCGACTCCCGAGCCTGCTCGGTGAAGTAGACCGGATCCTTCTCCGACATCTTCTTCATGTCCTCGAGGTCGATGCCGATCGGTAGGTACGACAGCGGGTCGTGCGCGGAGGTCTGGTCGGTGACGATGTCGATCGGCGCCCCGCGCTCGAGCAGTGCGGGGAACACCTCGGCGGCGTTGCCGACCACGCCGATGGACAACGGCTGCTTGGCATCTCGCGCCTCGATGGCCCTGGCGACGGCGTCGTCTAGATCGGTGGCCTTGACGTCGAGGTACCGCTTGGAGATGCGGCGGTCGATGCGGGTCTCGTCCACGTCGACGCAGATCGCGACGCCTTCGTTCATGGTGACCGCCAGCGGCTGCGCGCCGCCCATGCCGCCGACCCCACCGGTGAGCGTGATGGTACCCGCCAGGGTGCCACCACTGTGGTCATAGCGACCAGACGCCGCGAGCTTCTTGGCGATCGCCCCGAAGGTCTCGTAGGTGCCCTGCAGTATGCCCTGCGTGCCGATGTAGATCCACGACCCGGCCGTCATCTGGCCGTACATCGTCAGCCCCTCGGCCTCCAGCTTGCGGAACTGCTCCCAGTTGGCCCAGTCCCCCACCAGATTGGAATTCGCGATCAGCACGCGCGGAGCCCAGACGTTGGTGCGAAACACACCAACCGGCTTGCCGGACTGCACCAGCATGGTTTCGTCGTCCTCGAGACCGCGAAGGGTGCGAACCAGTGCGTCGAAGGCAGGCCAGCTGCGCGCCGCGCGCCCGGTTCCGCCGTAGACGACGAGGTCGTCGGGGTGCTCGGCGACCTCGGGATCGAGGTTGTTCATCAACATGCGAAGAACGGCTTCCTGTTGCCAACCCTTGCAGGAGATTTCGGCTCCGCGCGGGGCGCGGACGGGACGGGGACCGGCGACTGCGGAGGTCCCAGAGGTGGTTGTCATGAGTGAAGTCCTTTGTCGGGTGTTGCCTAGGATCCGTTGATGCCTGCGCCCGCGAGCCACTTCTTCGCGATGTCGGCGAGGTTGGCGCCGGTCGCGGCCTCGGCGTTCATCTTGATGAGGTCGTCGGTGGTCAGCTTCGCCGAGACGGCGTTGAGCGTCTTGGTGATGGTGTCGTTCTCCTTCGCCGCCTTGATCACCGGGACGACGTTCTCCGCGGCGAACAGGGACTTGTCGTCCTCGAGGGCGACGAGGTTGTTCGACACCAGACCGGGGTCGGTGCTGAACAGGTCACCCGCCTGGATCTGACCGTTGGTCAGCGCCGTCATCGTCAGGGTGCCACCGGCGTCGAGGGTGACGAAGTCCTTGAAGTTGAGGCCATAGACGTCGCGCAGACCGACCACGCCCTGTACCCGCGTCTTCCATTCCGGGGGTCCACCGAGGACGAGCTCGCCGGCGTGCGGCGCCAGGTCCGACACCGTCTTCAGGTTGAACTTGTCGGCGGTCGCCTTCGTGACGGCCACGACGTCCTTGTCCTCTGCGGGTGACGCCGTGAGCAGCGACAGCCCGGCAGGCATCTTGCCGGTGAGCTGCGAGGTCACCGCGTCCTTGGTCGCGGCGGTCGACTTCGGGTCGAGATAGCTCAGCAGCGCACCGGAGTACTCCGGGACCAGATCGATGGAGCCGTCCTTGAGCGCCGCAATGTAGACCTCACGGCTTCCGATGTTGAACTGCTCCTTGACCGGAACGCCAGCGGCCTGCAGCGCTTGGGAGTACAGGCTGGCGATCAGCTGGCTCTCGGTGAAGTCCGCGGAACCGACGATGACCTCGGGCCCGGCGGATCCCTTGTCGTTCCCGCCGCCGGAGAGGGGATCGTCGCCACCACCACCGCACGCGGAAAGGGCGAGCGCAGAGGTGAGGGCCAAGGCGGACAGGATGGCGCGTGTCTTCATGATCATTCTCCTTGGTTGTCGGTACCGGACGGCACCTAGGCGGCGGCCTGCGTTGGGACGGTCGTTGCGACGGGTGAGGTGGACTTGGCCGCTGCTCTTCGGAGCCCAGGCGACACGATGATCCGGCCCAGCCACGCGAAGCTGAATTCGAGAAGCAGCGCGAGGACGGCGACGAGGATGGCACCACCTGCCATCTCGCTGAAGTTCGCCTGCGCCCGGCCGTCGAGAATGAACCGGCCGAGACCCTGAAGACCGAGATAGGCGGCGATGGTTGCCGTCGAAACGATCTGCAGGGTGGAGCCTCTGACTCCGGAGAGCATCAGCGGCAGTGCGCACGGCAACTGGACCCGAACCAGGATCTGTCGCTTGGTATAGCCCATTCCGCGGGCGGCGCCCACGGCGTCGGGGTCGGCGTTCTGGATGCCTGCGTAGGTTCCGGTGAGGATCGGTGGCACCGCGAGCAGGACCAGCACCACGATGGTGGGCAGGACGTACACGAGTTTGCCGGTGACGACCGGCGAGATGATCAGGAAGAGCAGTACCAGTAGCCCCAGCGACGGCAGGGCGCGCAAGGCGTTCGCGAACCCGGCGACCAACGCTTCTCCGCGTCCGGTGTAGCCGATCACGATTCCGAGTGGCACCGCGATCACCAGGGCGGCAAGCAGGGCGACCGCGGAGTACAGCAGGTGGTAGCCGATCTGGGTGGGGATGCCGTCAGAACCCGTCCAGTTGGCGGGGTCGGTCAGCCAGCCGAAGATGTTCACGACGTGACCGTCCTTTGCCGCCACGGGGTGGCGAGTTTGTTTCCCCAGATGATCAAGCCGTCGAAGATCACGGCGAGCACGACGCACAGCACGACACCCGTCACCAGCGGCACGTAGAGTCGCAGTTGAAATCCCTGCGTGAACAGGGAGCCGAGCTGCGATATGCCAAGCAGAGCAGCCATGGTCACGATGCTGACGTTGGACACCACCGCCACGCGTAGCCCTGCCGCGATGACGGGCACTGCGACCGGCAGCTCCACCAGGAGTAGTCGCTGCCAGCTGCGATACCCCATGGCCTCGGCGGCGGCCACGGTGTCGTGCGGTACCGAACTCAGCCCGTCCGCGACGACGCGCACCAACAGGGCCAGAGTGTAAAGCGTAAGCGCGACAACGATGTTGAGGGGATCGAGGATCTTCGTCCCCAGGATCGTCGGCAGGATGATGAATAGCGCCAGCGAGGGGATGGTGTACAGCAGACCCGCGGTTCCGACGATGGCCGCATACCCGCGTCCCGACCGGTGTGCCCACCAACCGAGGGGCAGCGCGAGCAAGAGGCCGATGATGGTCGGCACCAGTGTGAGCCAGACGTGGCTGATGGTTAGGTCCAGGATGCGGTCGAGGTTGGACGATATCCAGTTCATGCTGGTATGCCTCCCCGGTCGCTTCGCTCCTGCCCGCCGGTCGACCTCGCATCCTTGGCGCGCTTGATGGCATCGATCACGTCGTGGTCGGTGGCCGTGCCGAGCAATCTTCCCGACTCGTCGGTGACGACGCACCGACCACTCGGACTCGACAGAGCCGAGTTGAGCAGATCTCGTAGCGGTTCACCCCGGCGGGCTGAGGTGGCGCTGAGGTTGACGTCCTCATCTTCGATGGACTCCCCTGGCACGTTGGCGGTGTCGACCCAACCGATCGGCGCGTTGCCTGCGTCGACCACCAGGACCCACCGACCGTCGGACCGCGGAATCGTCGAGACCCTTTGTCCCACGGTGATCGTCGGCTCGTCGGCGAGTTCGAGGAGGTCGTCGCACGTGTGGAACCCCAGCGCCCGGTACCCCCGCGCGGATCCGACGAAGTCGGCGACGAAGGCATCCTTGGGGGCGGCCAGAAGATCGGCGGGACTGGCGGCCTGGGCCAGCGTTCCGCCCTGCCGCAGCACCACCACCTGGTCACCGAGCTTGAGGGCCTCGTCGATGTCGTGCGTCACCATGACGATCGTCTTGGAGATGTCTGCCTGTAGGCGAAGGAATTCGTCCTGCAACTGGTTCCGGACAATCGGGTCGACCGCGCTGAACGGCTCGTCCATCAGCAGAAAGGGCGGATCGGTGGCCAGTGCACGGGCCACCCCCACCCGCTGCTGCTGACCGCCGGACAACTGCCACGGATACCGCTTGGCGAACTTGGCGTCGAGTCCGACACGTTCGAGCAGTTCCATTGCCGCCGAACGGGTTTCCTTCTTACCTCCACCGAGTAATCGCGGCAGGGCGGCCACGTTGTCGACGACCGTTCGGTGGGGAAACAAGCCGGCGTTCTGGATGACGTAGCCGATCCTTCGCCGGAGCGTGACCCGGTCGAGCGTCTGCGTGTCGACACCGTCGAGTTCGATGGTGCCCGAACTCGGGTCGATCAATCGGTTGATCATGCGCATCGAGGTCGTCTTCCCGCAGCCGGACGGGCCGACCAGGACGGTGATCTTGCCGTTGGCCGCCGAAATGGTGAGACCATCGACGGCCACGGTGCCGTCGGGATACACCTTGGAGACTTGGTCGAATGTGATCATGACGGTCCTTCTGGAGTGCGTGACGTGGGGGAACTACTCAGACGGGCGGAGACGTCCGCCGTGGCTGCGACCAACATTCGGCCGTACTGCTTGGACTGTCGTGCGGTGACCCGGTAGCTCGGGACGACGAGGCTCATCGCGGCGACGATCCGGGCCTGTGAGTACACCGGGCAGGCGATCGCGGTGACGTCGGTCTCGACTCCGCGCTCGACGACGATGTAGCCGTCCTCGGAAACCTTGCCCCGCAGGGCGTGTCCGGCCGCGGAGATGTCCAGCGGCACGGTGCGGCCGACCCAGCTGGCGTGGCGCACCGAATGCGTGCCCTCAACGATGTTGATGTACACCGCGGTGGCGGCGTGGCCCTCGACGCTGAGATAGACCGACTCACCGGTCTCGGTGGCGAGTTCCTCCATCGCGGGCCCGGCGAGGTCGACCAACGACACGTCGCTGAGGGCCTGCGCGCCGAGTTGGATGATGCGGCTGCCCGGCCGGTACATGCCGAACTCGTTCTTGCGCACGAAGCCGCTGACCTCCAGGGTGCGCAGGAGGCGCAGCGCCGTGCTCGGGGCGAGCTCACAGTCCCGCGCGGTGTCGGCGAGTTTGGCCCCGCCGCGATCGCAGACGCTCGCGAGCAGGGCCAGCGCTCGCTCGACGGTCCGGGTTCCCTGATCGGCCAAGGTGACCTCCTCTCGAAACGAAACCTACGACTGCGACGTTTCGCCTAACCGCTTCACTGTTGCTACCAGATGAAATCTGATTTTCGACTAGTGGCAAGGTTGGTCTTTGGCGATAATAGGTCCCGCCGCTCACCCGTGGTCGAAAACGAGAGGATTTGCATGATCGAGTTATGCGGGACCATGAGGATCGGTGACGTCGTGGCGTTGGCGGACCGACGCGACCAGATCTCGCTTCCCGCGGAGGTGGTCGGGGCCGTCGCCCGGCTACACGTGCAGGCCGCCGAGCTCAGCACGCGATACGCGACCTACGGCCGTACCACCGGAGTCGGAGCCAACCGGATCGAAGCCATCCCGCCCGACAGCCCGGATTACGGGATGCGCCTACTGCGCAGCCACGCGGTCGACGCGGGCGACCCGCTGTCCGCCAGGACGGTTCGTTCGATGCTCGCGGTGCGCCTCATCCAGCTCTGTGTCCCCGGCGCGGGACTCGATCCGGCCATCTTGGACGCGCTCGTCCGAATGCTCAATGAGAACGCCCTGCCGGAAGTCCGTCAGTACGCGTCCATCGGAACCGGTGACCTCGCGGCGCTGGCAGGGACGGCGTTGACTCTGATCGGAGAACGGCCAGCCTCTGCGGAGCTGACACCGATGCCGCCGTGGGGCGCAGACAGCGCGCTGCCATTCATGAGCAGCAGCGCACTGACGGTCGGACGCAGCTGCCTCGCGGTCGACGAGCTGATTCGACTGGAGCGCGCCTCGAGCGTGATCTACATGCTCAGCTTCCTCGCGCTCGACGGAAACCCGTCGGCCTTCTCGCCCGTCGCGGCGCGGGCGGCGGCCGCTCCCCAGGTGGATACAGTCGCAACCCGGCTGCGCTCGCTCTTCGCCGAGGACGGCAGGCGCGATCACCCGCCAGCGCGGATCCAGGATCCGTACGGGCTGAGGGTGTATCCGGTTGCTCACGCCAGTGTCGTCACGTCTCTGGATTCGTTTGTCGCACAGCTTGAACGGACGCTCAACGCGGCGCAGGAGAATCCGCTGTTCGACGTCGACGGCGATCAGGTCGTCCATCATGGCGCCTTCTACCAGGCATCGCTGTCCCTCGAACTCGACGGGGCCACTCTGGCGTTGGCGTTGACCGCGCCCATCACGCATTCGCGGATCAGAATGCTGAACGACCCGGACACCAACGGCGGCAACGCCTTCCTCGCCGCCGATTCGGATGGGTCCTCGGGCCTCATGATGGTCGAGTACGTGGCGGCAGGGGCGATCGCCGAGATCCGCAATGCCGCGCAACCGGCATCCGCCGGGACACTGGTGTTGTCGAGGGGCGCAGAGGAGGACGCCACGTTCGCCTCGCAAGGGGTCCACCAACTCGAGCGGTCCGTCGCGGCCTACCGGGTGTTGTTGTGCTGCGAATTGGTCGGGGCCGTCAGGCTGATGCGGCAGCGCGGGCTCGAGGACCGCTTCGGAGGTGTGCTCGGGAGGGCGCTGGCCCTGGCCGCCGGCCTCCCCCACAACGACGAGGACCGCGATCTGCGTGGCGACATCGCCGCGGCGGAGCCACTTCTCGACGAACTGGGGCGCCTCATCGCGCCACCGGTCGCGCCGTCGTCGCCTTAGCTGGTGCCCAATGGGTCGATGGTCCAGGCGATGTAGAGCATGGCTGCACTGACGGTGGCGGTCGTAGCGACGTCGATGGTCCGCGAACGCACCACCAGCAGCCCGGCGCGGTCCTCGGCGAGCGCGAAACGCAGCGCTGCCGCGACGCCGACGCCGATCGCCAGCACCAGCGCACCGCGACGCCAATAGCCCGCCACGACGAGTCCGAATGCCGCCAGCAGGAACAGTCCCACCGACAGGATGGGCCACTGTCCCGCGAACACCTTGTGCGCGAATTCCCTTGGCGTCACCTCAGTTTCGCCTCATCCAGCTCGACGACGTTGGTCAGCAGGAAGGCGCGGGTCAGGGGTCCGACCCCACCGGGATTCGGCGATACGTGGCCCGCGACGTCCCAGACCCCCGGGTGCACGTCGCCGACGAGCTTGCCCGCCTCGTCACGGCTCACTCCGACGTCGACCACGGCGGCACCTGGCTTCACCATCTCGGGGGTGACCATGTGAGGCACCCCGACCGCGGCGATGACGACGTCGGCTTGCCTTGTCAGTGCAGGAAGGTCCCGAGTCCCGGTGTGGCACAACGTCACCGTGGCGTTCTCGGACCGGCGCGTCAGCAACAGCCCCAACGGCCGCCCGACCGTCACCCCGCGGCCGATCACCACCACGTGAGCGCCCGCGATCTCCACGTCGAATCGCCGCAACAGGTGCACAATGCCGCGCGGCGTGCACGGCAGCGGCGCCGGCTCGTTGAGCACCAGCCTGCCCAGATTGGTCGGATGCAGACCGTCGGCGTCCTTGGCCGGGTCGACGCGCTCCAGCGCGGCGTTCTCGTCGAGATGCCGGGACAGTGGCAGCTGCACGATGTAGCCGGTGCACTCGGGATTGGCGTTCAGCTCGTCGATGGTCTCGTCGAGGGCGGCCTGACTGATGTCGGTGGGCAGGTCGCGGCGGATCGAGTTGATGCCGACCTTCGCGCAGTCGGCGTGCTTGCCTCGCACGTAGGCCTGGGAACCGGGGTCGTCGCCGACCAGGACCGTGCCAAGGCCGGGTGTCCGCCCTGCGGCCGTCAACTTCGCGACGCGCTCCTTGAGGTCGACGAAGATCTCGTCGCGCGTGGCCTTGCCGTCCAGCGTGATCGCTCCCACGTGGTCTTCTCCCGTCACTTCGCTCGCCCAGACGTCCTCACCCGTCGCTTCGCTCGCCCAGACTGCCATTCTGACAGCCGTCATTGACACCGTGGCTGACGGCATGCTGTGGTGCGGGGATGAACACCAGCCCGAAAGTGTTCACCGACGTGTTTGGCGAGGCTAAGCTCGGCCCGGTGACGCTGCGCAATCGCATCATCAAGGCGGCGACGTTTGAGGCGTCCACCCCGGATGCCCTGGTCACCGACGACCTGATCACCTACCACCGACTGCCCGCCGCGGGCGGGATCGGCATGACGACGGTGGCCTACTGTGCGGTGACTCCAGGCGGACGCACAGACGGATGGCAGCTCTGGATGCGGCCCGAGGCAGTTCCCGGACTGCGTCGCCTGACCGATGCAATCCACGCCGAAGGCGCCGCGATCAGCGCGCAGATCGGTCACGCGGGCCCAGTCGCCAATTCCCGCACGAACAAGGCCAAGGCATACGCGCCCGTGCGGTTCTTCAATCCGCTGTCGATGAGGTTCGCCAAGAAGGCGTCCGCCGACGACATCGACGACATCACGGCAGCGCACGCCAACGCCGCGCGGCTGGCGATCGAGTCCGGCTTCGACGCCGTCGAGATCCATCTGGGCCACAACTATCTGGCGAGCGCCTTCCTCAGCCCACTGATCAACCGTCGCACCGACGAATTCGGTGGCGCGCTCTCCAATCGCGCCAAGGTGGCGCGCGGTCTGGTGAGAGCCGTCCGACAAGCCGTCGGCGACCGGATCGCAGTGACGGCGAAGCTCAACATGTCAGATGGCGTACGGGGCGGCATCTCACTCGACGAGTCGCTGCAAACCGCCAAGTGGCTGGAGTCCGACGGCGGACTCGATGCGCTCGAGCTCACCGCGGGCAGTTCGCTTCTCAACCCGTTGTACCTGTTCCGCGGAGACGCACCGATCAAGGAGTTCGCGGGCGCCTTCAAGCCCCCGCTGCGCTGGGGCATCCGCATGACCGGCAAGAAGTTCCTGCGCGAGTACCCCTACCGCGAGGCCTATCTGATGGACCAGGCCAAGCAGTTTCGCGCCGAACTCGAGATGCCGTTGATCCTTCTGGGCGGCATCACCAATCGCGAGACGATGGATCTCGCGATGGCAGAGGGATTCGACTTCGTGGCCATGGGCCGGGCGCTACTCGCCGAGCCCGATTTGATCAACCGCATCAAGGACGACGGCGCCGAGCACTCCGTGCGCTCGGCCTGCACGCACTGCAACAAGTGCATGGCCACCATCTACAGCCACACCCATTGCGTGGTGACCGGCTCGCCGGGCTGAATTCCCCTGTCGCTCCTGCCCCTGACGTTAGCGGCTACCCGCCAATTTCGGCGGGTAGCGGTGGCGGAAGGGGCGTCGTCGGGGTCACCGTCTCCGGCGCCGCGCTCGACTGCACCGATGTCGTCGGTGTCGCGCCCGGCTTCGCGGATGTCGTCGGCGTCGCACTGCCGGCCGTCCCGTGGAAGTCGATCATCGGCTCGTCACGGACCTGCTGGCCGCCGGAGGTGACGACCAGCGCGCTCGACGTCACCGTGTAGGTGATCCCGTCGTTCTCGGCGACGTAACCGCCGTCGGTCGACTTGGCCCCGAGGATGAGCCTCGCGCCGTCGCTGACCCGCACCCCCCGGTACTGATATTGGCCGGAGGCATCGTCCTTGCAGATCGCCACCCGCGAACTGGCCGTGTAGCCGAACGCGACCGCCTTGCTCGGCGGGGCGCAGCGCGCGGTGGAGTCGATGAAGCCGCTGTCATCCGTAGCGGGCGCCGCGGCAGCCGTCGGCAGGGCACCCGTCATCCCCGAGACGACCCCCGCGACGACGAACGTCCCCAACGCCGCGGCCCCGATCCGACCCCGAAGGGGCGACCACACACCGTTCACGACCCCGTCCCTCCGCCAGTGCTGCCTCACCCTCCCCATCGTCGCACCGACGAGAAACGTTGGGTGCTCCCGCCACGCGCGGTGAGCGGAATTGCTGATTCTCGTTCGCAACACCGGCGGGGACCGAACCCGCGGACGACGCCGATACCGATAGAGTTGGCCGCGATGACGCGACCTGCCCCACCCGCGCTGACCGTTCGGTACGACGGGTCCCCACGAACCTTCTCGCCCGGCAACGACGTCGTCGTCGGACGTGACCTGCGGGCCGACGTGCGTGTGGCCCACCCTCTGATCTCGCGAGCGCACCTCCTGCTGCGGTTCGATCAAGGCCGCTGGATGGCGGTCGACAACGGCAGCCTCAACGGGCTGTACGTCAACGGCCAGCGCGTCCCCCTGGTCGACATCGCCGACGGCATGGGCGTCAACGTCGGCAACCCGGACGGTCCGCGCCTCACCTTCGAGGTAGGTCGTCACCAGGGATCGGCCGGCACCCCGCCACAGACCACCTCGGTACCGATTGCGCAGCGGCAGAGCGCTTCCTGGCCCGGCCAGACGCCGTCGACGGGCTACCCGCGCACGCAGCCTCCCCCACCGCCGCGGCCGCATCCGACGTACCCGCCTCCGCGCGCACAACCGATGTATCCATCGGCTCCCACACCCGCATCCCCCAGCGGGCCGCAGGCATACCGCCCACCGAGTCCGCCGAACCAGGTGTCGCAGCCGCTGGCGAGCAGTGCCCCCGCTCCCACGCAGATGGGTCCGGCCGCTGCACCACGCTCGTCGGACGGCAACCTCGCCACCAGCATGCTCAAGATCCTGCGGCCGGGCAGGGCGCCGGACGCCCCCGCGGGATCGGTCAAGATCGGCCGCGCCACCGACAACGACATCGTCATCCCCGACGTGCTGGCCTCCCGCCACCACGCCACCCTCGTGCCGACGGCAAGCGGCACGGAGATCCTGGACAACCGCAGCATCAACGGCACGTTCGTCAACGGCCAACGCGTCGAGTCCGCGATGTTGCGCGACGGCGACGTGGTCACGATCGGCAACATCGACCTCGTCTTCGGCGGCGGAACTCTGGCCCGCCGCAACGAGACCGACGTCGCGACCCGCACCGGCGGCCTCGACGTTCACGGCGTTACGTGGACCATCGAGGGCAACAAGACGCTGCTGGACAACATCTCGCTCTCGGCGCGCCCCGGCACGCTGACGGCGCTCATCGGCCCGTCCGGTGCAGGCAAGTCGACGTTCGCCCGACTGGTCGCCGGATACACGCATCCCACCACCGGCACGGTCACCTTCGAGGGCCACGACGTGCACGCCGAATACGCCTCCCTGCGCTCCAGAATCGGCATGGTCCCCCAGGACGACGTCGTCCACGGCCAGCTGACCGTCAGGCAGGCGCTGATGTACGCCGCCGAACTGCGGTTGCCGCCGGACACCGACAGGGAAGACCGCGAGCGGGTCGTCATGCAGGTCCTCGAGGAACTCGAGATGACGAAGCATCTCGACACCCGCGTCGACAAGCTCAGCGGCGGGCAGCGCAAGCGCGCGTCCGTCGCCCTCGAACTGTTGACCGGACCGTCGCTGCTCATCCTCGACGAGCCCACCTCGGGCCTGGACCCCGCACTGGACCGCCAGGTCATGACGATGCTGCGCCAGCTCGCCGATGCGGGCCGCGTCGTGCTGGTGGTGACGCACTCGCTCACCTACCTCGACGTCTGCGATCAGGTGCTGCTGCTGGCGCCCGGCGGCAAGACGGCGTTCTGCGGGTCACCGAGTCAGATCGGTCCGGAGCTGGGCACCACGAACTGGGCCGACATCTTCTCCTCGGTCGCAGGCGATCCCGAAGACGCCAAGCGCAAGTACCTCGAGCGCCACGGACCACCTCCCCCGCCACCGCCGAAGCAGCCGCCCGCGGAGCTCGGGCAGCCGGTTCACACCAGCGTGGCCAGACAGTTCTCCACGATCGCGCGACGGCAGATGCGACTCATCATCTCCGACCGCGGCTACTTCGTCTTCCTGGCCATCCTCCCGTTCATCATGGGCGTGCTGTCGCTCTCGGTGCCTGGCGCCACCGGCTTCGGCCCACCCAACCCGCTCAGCGACGCTCCCAATCAGCCGGGCCAGGTTCTGGTCCTGCTGAACGTCGGCGCCATCTTCATGGGCACCGCTCTAACCATCCGCGATCTGATCGGCGAACGCGCGATCTTCCTTCGCGAGCAGGCGGTCGGATTGTCGACCACCGCATACCTTCTGGCGAAGGTCTGCATCTACTCGGTGTTCGCAGTCGTGCAGTCGGGGATCGTCACGGCGATCACGCTCATCGGCGTCGGGCTACCCAAGAACGGCCCGTTGGTGCTCGGCGGCGGCGAGGTGGCCGCCGCGATCGAGCTGTTCATCGGCATGGCTGGCGCGACCGTGTGCGCGGCGACCGTCGGCCTCGCGCTGTCAGCGCTGGCGAAGTCCAACGAGCAGATCATGCCGCTGCTCGTGGTCGCGATCATGTCGCAGCTGGTGTTCTCCGGAGGCATGATTCCGGTGACGGGCCGACCTCCTCTCGACCAGATGTCCTGGCTCACACCTGCCCGGTGGGGCTTTGCGGCGACGGCGTCGACGGTGGGACTCACCGATCTGGTGAAGCCGCCGATCCTGCCGGACGATCCATTCTGGAGGCACACCTCGGGAGCGTGGTTCCTCAACATGGGCATGCTGGCCGTGTTGTCGGTCTTCTATCTGACCTTCGTGCGCTTCAAGATTCGTCTCAAGGCCGGCTGACCGCTTCCCGCCTCGCCGCGAGCAGACGCAAACGTGCGCGACACGCCGCGGTAACCGCCACTTTTGTCTGCTCGGCAGGAGTTTTAGCCGCCGTGCACGTCCAGGCCATGCGCCGCGGCGTACCCGAAGGCCTGGTTTACGTCGATCTTCGCGCCGCGGATCGACGCCGTCGTCCAGAACGTCGGGTCGGTGAGCGCACCGCGCAGATCCGCGTCGTCGAGGCGCGTGTTCTGCGTCCGCGCCCCGCGCAGGTCCGCACCGCGCAGCACAGCCTTGCGCAGGTCCGTGCCGACGAGGCTCGCCTCGCGCAGCCTGCAGTCCGAGAGGTCGACGCCACGCAGATCGCAGCCACCGAGAACGGCGAGAGTCAGGTCCACCTCGACCATCGTCACGGGCCGCAATCGGCATTCGGTGAACACCGATCCGAGCAGCGTGCAATGTCGAAACACGCTGTGCATCATCGACGTCCGCCGGAAGGTGCAGTTCCGGAACGCCGACCCGTGGTGCTCGGACTCGGACAGGTCCACGCCGCTGAAGTCGCAGTCGGTGAAGACGACGCGTTCGGTGTGCAGCCGAGAAAGATCGTCGTCGCGGAAGTCGTGGCCGGTGTATTCACGGTCGGCCCACTCCTGGTCGAAGTCACTCACCGTCAACCGGGTAGCGAGCTGAGGTTCGCCAATGCGTACTCGGTGACGGCGATCAGCGACGCCCGCGCCGATTGCCGGTCGCGCGCGTCGACGTTGATCACCGGGATGTGGTCACGCAGCGCCAACGCCTTTCGCACCGCATCCGGCGGATACTTCGGGCCGGCGTCGAACTCGTTGACGGCGATGAGAAATGGCAGCCGGCGCGCCTCGAAGAAGTCGACCGCTGCGAAGCTGTCCTGCAGCTTGCGCACGTCGACCAGGATGATCGCCCCGATCGCGCCGCGAACCAGGTCGTCCCACATGAACCAGAACCGGCGCTGACCCGGTGTGCCGAAGAGATAGAGGACGAGGTCATCGGCGAGGGTGATGCGGCCGAAGTCCATCGCCACCGTGGTGGTGTTCTTCTGCGGCGTGGCATCGAGGCCGTCCACCCCGTGCGACGCATTGGTCACGATGGCCTCGGTGCGCAACGGCATGATCTCCGACACTGCGCCGACGAACGTCGTCTTGCCTGCGCCGAACCCGCCGGAGATGACGATCTTCGTGGCGGATGAGCGCTCGCGCGAAGACCCTGTGGCGGATGAGCGCCTCTCAGAGTGCCCGTAGGCCACGCAGTGTCCTCCCTATGAGCTCGCGTCGTTCATCGGTGCTCGCCGACGCACCCAAGGTGGCGTCTACTCGAAGATAGCCCTGCGTCACGAGATCGCCGATCAGCACACGCGCGACGCCGAGCGGCAACGCTAGGCGAGCCGCGATCTCTGCGACAGAGGGACTCGCCGCACCAAGCCTGAGAATCTCGGCACGGACGTCGTTGCCCGGCCATCTGGGCGCGGGCGCGAACTGCAGCGTCCGGATCGGCGCCTCGAGCGGGAGGTCGACGCGCGAGACGGTCCGGCCTGCGGTCAACGTGTAGGGCCGGACCAGGCTGACCTCATCGAGGGGTTCGCTGGGCTCCCAGGCGTCGTGCGGCGGAAAGTCCATGGTCGCTCACGAGTGCTGAGCCGTGCGGCGCGACGATTGGATCACGGTGCCGACGCGCTCCACCAGAATGGCCATCTCGTAGCCGATCTGGCCGATGTCACAGGACCTGGTGGCCAGGGTGGCGAGGTTCGATCCGTCGCCGACGCGCATCAGCAGCAGGTAGCCGTTCTCCATCTCGACCACCGACTGCAGCACGTAGCCGCCGTCGAAGAGTTGAGCGGCGCCGGTGGACAGGCTGGCCAACCCCGACGTCACTGCGGCGAGCTGGTCGGCCCGCTCCACGGGCATGTGCTCACTGGCGGACACCAGGAGGCCGTCGGCGGACACCAGGATCGCGTGCGACACACCCGACACCTCGTGGGCGAACTTGGACACCAGCCAGTCGAGGGAGTCGCGCTGGGTGGGACGGGTCATTCGTGGTCTGCCTCCCTACCTTCACGTGCACTGTCACGGGCGTGCGAACGGCCCGCATGCACGCCGCCGAAGTGGTTGCCGATGCTGCTGCGCACTGCCTCGGGGTCACGCACGACCGGGATGGGCCCGGTGTCCAACGTGGAGTCACCGCCGTCGTCCGGCTCGTCGGTTGCGTCCGCTCCCCGGTGGGCGCCACCGTTGCGACCATTGTGACCATTGTCGCCGTTGCCTGCCGCGCCGGGCACCAGACGGGCACCCGGCCGACGCATCGGCAGACCGTGCTCGGTGCGCTCGGAGACGGCCGCCTCCTCGGCGGCGGCCGCGGCGGACCAGCCGTGATCCCAAACCGTCTGCCAGTCCAGGTCGGTGCTCTTGGCCAGCTCGGTGGGATCGTCGATCAGCCACTCGGACAACATCTTCTCGAAGATGGAACCGCCGGTCTCGGCCGCTGGAGCGGGTTCGGACTCGGGATGGCCGACGGGCTGGTGGTCGTCGTCGGCGTCGACTGGGGCGGGGGATCCGAAGGTTGCGTCGGGCTGGTGCATCCCATTGGTCGCCCTGGGCGGCTGGCTTGCGGCTTCAGCCTTGGCCGCGAAGAACGACGACGTGTCCGTCGGAACCGGGCGCTCGGAGGATTCGACGGGCAGGCGCCAGCGAGGCGGCTCTTCGGCCTCGGGCGTCTGCCCAGGCATCGAGTCGGCGGGCCATTCCTCCTCCGGCCACTCCTGCTCGTCGTCCCACCGGTCAGCGGATTCGTCGATGGGCTCGATCGGCGCAGACGGAATGTCCGAGATACCGCTGGAGCCTGGGTTCCGTTGCGGCAGTAGCGAAATGGGGATATCCGCATAGCCGTTGCGGTATTCCGGCTCGGCGGCGTGGTCGTCGTCGTGGTGGTCGTGGTCGTGGTCGTCGTACCCAAAGGCGCCCGCCAGGTCCGCGTGGGCGTTTGCGGGCAGGTCGTACTCGGCGAAGTCGGTGGACGCGGCGTAATCCGGAGCGCTGACCTCGGGGCCGCCAGGGCCGTGCAGAAGCAGTTCGGCCGGGATGAACACACCCGCGGTGGTTCCCGAATTCGGTTCGCCCGCAACGGTGCTGCGCAGCCGGACGACGAGACCATGCTGGGCAGCGAGCCTGCCGACCACGAAGAGGCCCATGTGGCGGGCGGTATACGGGTTGACCTCGCCTCCGGACTGCAGACGCGTATTCGAGACCCGCAGGTCGGCGTGCGTCATGCCGAGGCCGTGGTCGGAGATCTCGATGACGAGACCACCGTTGCCCGTGTGCACCGCCGACACCCACACCTGCGAGATCGGTGGCGAGTATCTCAGAGCGTTGTCCAGCAGCTCGGCCAAGAGGTGGACCAGGTCGCCTGCGACGACGCCATGCACTTCGCTGTCCGGCACCGTCGCCGTGGCGACCCGGGTGTAGTCCTCGACTTCGGACGCCGCCGCGTTGACCAGTGCGCCGACCGGGACCGGGTCGGCCTGCTCGCGCGGCACCTTCGAGCCGGCGAGCACCAGCAGGTTCGCGCCGTTGCGGCGCATGCGGGCGGCCAGGTGATCGAGTTTGAACAGGCTCTGCAGCCGCTCGGGGTCTTCCTCGTCGCGCTCGAGGCGGTCGATGACGCCCAGCTGCTGGTCGACGAGCGAGCGGCTGCGCCGTGACAACGTCTCGAACATGTCGCCGACCTGCAACTGCAGGCGCGCCTGCTCGCCTGCCAGGAACACGGCCTGTTCGTGCAGTTCATCGACGGCGTGGGCGACCTGCCCGACCTCCTCGGTGGTGTTCACCGGCAGCGGCCGGACGGGACCCGGCGCTCCACCGGTTCGCACTCGTTCGAGCTCGCGGGCCAGGTCCTCGTGGGCCACCTTCAGTGCGCCGTCACGCAGCATGCGCAGCGGCCGCACGAGCGTGCGCGCCACGACCAGCACGATGACCAGGGCCAACAGGATCGCGCCGCCGACGATCGACGAGTCGCGAATCGCCTCCGCACGCTTGGCGCTGGCCCGGTCCTCGACGGCGGCCGTCACCGACGTGGTCGTGGATCCGATGATCTTGGCGGCGATCTCATTCGTGACCTGCAGCGACTGAGTCAAATCGGGGTTGCCGACCAGCGCAACGGCCGGATCCGACATGATGGCCATCCGCTTGACCATCTCTGCCTGCAGCCTCTGAGCGTCGGGGGAGCCGACGCCGAGCACCTGCGCCATGCCGAACAGGGTCGACGGTTCGGTACCGGCCAGCGTCATCATCGACGTGCGCAATTCGGGTTCGGGAAGATCGCCGCCGAGGTTGACCAGCAGCTGCTGCATCATCATCTGCCCGCGGGCCCCGATCGCGCGGCTCAGGCCCAGCGTCTCGGCGCGGATGTTTTCGTCGTCGATGCGGACCGAGCCGTTGACGACGTCTTCGGCGGTCAACAGGATCGGCGCGTAGGCGGTGATGCGGCCGCGCAGATCGATGCCGTTGGCGGTGATCTTGTCCAGCAGTGCCTGGCCGCCATCGAGCAGCCCGGTGACGCCGGTGCGCACGTCGGGCACGACGTCGGTACCAGCGAGCTCTCTCTGCAGGTTCTGCTTGCTGGTGTCGAAGGTGGTGAGTGCTGCCTGCGCGTCGCCGCCGGTGGAGTTCGCCAACATGGCGCCTTCCAGGGCTGCCATGTACTTCTCGATGGAGGGCACCATCGCGGCGCGGTCGGCGGCCAGTCGCAGATCGCCTGCCTCAGTCCAGCCCGCGGAGATCCGCAAACCACCGAATACGCCGGCCAACAGCAATGGCACCAAGACGACCGCGAGCACTTTCCAGCGAACGGGCCAATTCGACAGCGACCACCGTGCCGGACGCTTGCCCTCTCGCGGCTCATTACTGGAGAATTCGGTGGGCTCGACGACTTGTGGCTGCTCTACGAACGCCGTCATCGCGCCCCGGCCGTACAACCGGTCGCTCGTCGGCGTTTCACTAATCGCGCGTCCTTCATATGGCTTCCTGCTGCTTTCGCCCACGTATCGGCGGGCACCGGAAGATCCAGTCCACCCGGCAATTTCTCGAGTATGACAGCGATGTGCGGGGGTTTCCACAATTCTTACTGAACAGACAGAGTTCGTGACCGGGCCGTTGCGTAGTTGTGTGCTAAGCGAGCAAATGTCGAAACCACATTGTTTCCCGATGGCTGGCTCTCCCCCGCCGGGCTATCGAGACTCACGCTTTCGCTACCGAAGCGTCAATGTCCTGAACGAGTAATGCCCGTTGCGATGGGATTGCGGTGATGGCGTCTGCGGGGACACCGCAAAGAGATCATCAGTGTCCACATGACCTGGTCGACGGCGCCCCTGCCCGTGGTCCACCTCGCCCCGCCTACCCCTGCGCCCCTACCTGCTGCACAGCGGCCAACGACCTAGCCCCACCGCACTGGGTCGGCCGACGGCTGCCGTCGGGCGGTTTACAGTGATGACGACAGCACCAGAATAAATTCGCGTGTTAATAGGTCAGCAAACAGGAGTATCAATCATGCATCCCGGGGCTGCGATCAGTACGGCTTGTCGTGGACCTACACTGACCTGGTACTACCTAGATGCGCCATCGAGTGTCAGCCGTGGGAGTGGCAATCTGGGTCATCCCGTCGTTCTCGACAGTGAAGCGATGGCAAGTAGCCAGCGTGTGCGTGAGCGTCTCAGGGGAACAGACCCATCGAGGCGAGGTCACACACTGGCTGCACGTGGGTGGCGAAGACCAGTTCAACAATTCGGATCGGCGGCCATTGATGAATTCTCTGACCGATGCCGGGAAGCTCCTCGACTCACTCGGCTGAGAGCGTGACGACGTTGAGCGGCTTGGGATTCCGCACCAGCTGGCAACGGTGAGCTGGCCGAGCGTTCGCAATCCGATCAGAGGGTGCGAACCGCAGCGACCTCGGCATGCGACACGCGGCACGACACTCCGCGCAATGTCGGAGGCCGGGATTAGAATCGGCTATGAGCAGCAGCGACAATGCGAATACCTTTGACATTCTTCGCGAGCTGATCGAACCGCTGGTCCGCTGGCACTCCGAAACCTGTTGCCGCTGCCGACGGCGATGGCCGTCTGATCGGGCTGAGTGGCCTAGTTGGAGCTACCATCTGTACGCGGGCCGTCCCCTTGCCGGGGTCTGCCCAGACTGTCAAACGCCGGAGGAGAGGGCAGAGATCGAGATCCGAGCGGCAGCGAGCACGTCTGCGTTCGAAGATGGTCGAATGGTCCACCGTCCGAAGCCGATGAATGACGATGAAGACAACCAGGGCCATTCTCGAACCGCATAGCGGGTTACGAGAGCGCAGCGAGGAATCCCTTCCGCACCTTCTCGATCTCTGATTCGACGGATGAACCGCAGCCATCGAGAACCTCCCGGTGATCTGCCGTGTACAGATCCCGGTGTTGCCCAGAGCTGTTCACCACGCTCGCCAGGGCCAGCCCTACGGGAACGCGTGCTCTTCCCTTCGTTCTCCTCAAGCTGATTCGCGGGCGTCAGATGAGCTGCTAGAAAGCTCGATGGATGTGGAGTCCTCGGTTGACCTCGATAGACGTAGCAGTTTCCAACTAGTCACATACCGAGGAGGCTCAGGGCGTGTTCCGGGTGATGTTCAACTCGCCACGCATCGCGCCCAACACCGGCAATGCGATCCGGATGGTCGCAGCTACCGGTTGTGAATTGCACCTCGTCGAACCGCTGGGTTTCGACCTGTCCGAGCCGAAGCTCCGCCGGGCCGGTCTGGACTACCACGACCTGGCGTCGGTGACGGTGCACGGGGATCTGCAGGCGGCGTGGAAGGTCGTCATGCCGGCGCGGGTGTTCGCGTTCACCGCCCACGCCGAATCGTTCTACGGCGACATCGCTTATGAACCCGGTGACGTCCTGATGTTCGGTCCGGAACCGACCGGCCTGGACCCGGAGACGCTGGCCGACCCGCACGTCACGGCGCAGGTGCGGATCCCCATGCTCCCGGGCCGACGGTCCCTCAACCTGTCGAACGCCGCGGCGGTCGCCGTCTACGAGGCATGGCGCCAGCAGGGGTTCGACGGCGCAATCTGATCTTCACCGCGCCTCGTTGCGCGAGCGTGCGTGTCGGTACGGCGACACGCCGCAATTCATGGCACACCGCGCACGCTGGCGCAGGGGCTACCAGGTGTTCCAGTGGCTGAGCTGCTCGGCGGGCAGTCGCTTGGCCGGCTTGAAGTCGGTGCCCTTGGTGTACGCGATCGGGAACAGTCCACCTTGGGCGTACTTGTCGAAGGGGATGCCGAGGATCTCCGCAGCCTGCTTCTCGCCGTCGCCCATGAGGTGCAGTGTGGTCCACGCTGAACCGAGTCCGCGCGAGCGCAGCGCCAGCATGAAGCTCCACGCCGCAGGTAGGAGCGATCCCCAATATCCGGCGCTCATCCCGGCGGGAGCGCCGTCGGGACGGCCCTCCAGACACGGGATCAACATTATCGGGACCTCGTGCAGATGGTCGTTGAGGTATTTCGCGGAGTCGACGACCAACGGCGTGCGCTCGTCGCGGCTGTCACCGTAGGTCGGCTTGGGTGCGTCGAGGTACGGCGTCGCCGCGGTGCGGTAGATGTCGGCGATGGCCTTCTTCTTCTCCTCGTCGTCGACGAAGACGAACTGCCAGCCCTGTGCGTTGGAACCGGTCGGCGCCTGCAGCGCCAGTTCGAGGCACTCCATCACCACCTCGCGCGGCACCGGCTTCTCCAGGTCGAGCCGTTTGCGGACCGACCGGGTGGTCGTGAGCAGTTCGTCGACGGTGAGATCCAGCGGCTTCGAAGTCATAGTCGGAGACTACATTCGCTTGCATGAGCAATGATTTGACTCCTGAAGTCATCGATCGTCTGAGCGCCGCCGAATACGGCTGGCTCACCACGGTCGCGAAGTCCGGCCAACCGGTCCCCAAGCTGATCTGGTTCTACTTCGATGGCACCGCGTTGTTCGTCTACACCATGCCCAGCGCGGCCAAGGTCGCACACGTCAAACGTCATCCGCTGGTGAGCCTGAACCTGGACTCCGACGGCAACGGCGGCGGGATCGTCGTGATCGGTGGCGAGGCGACGATCGACGCCGAGGGTGTGGACTGCCGCACCGACGAGCCGTACTGGGCGAAGTACGCCGAGACGGCCGAGAAGTTCGGGTTGACCGAGGCGATGGCGGGCTACAGCATTCGCCTGCGCATCGGTATCGACAAGGTGTGGCTCACGCCGACGGAGGGTTAGTCACCGTCGGGTGTGCATCACGGCCGTCACGCGTCCGGGCACATGTTCGAGCGC
>NZ_JAVROT010000507.1:0-21742 GCF_032162605.1 Mycobacterium sp.
AGCACCTCGTTGTCGCCGAATGCCTTCTTGACGCCCTCTGCCGTGACGCGGTATTCGACTTCAGTCGTGGCGTCCTCGACTCCGCTTCGCGTAACCTCGGGCCTCGCAGCCCCGGTCGCGTCTTCGGCTCCGTTGTCAGTCATCGAGCCACGTACCTTTCCAGTCGGCGTTCAAGGCGGCTTTGGCCGAACGAGAGCACCAGGCAGATCACCCAGTAGTACACGGCGGCCGTGCCGTAGAGAGCGAAGAATTCGAACGTCGGTGCCGCGACGTTCTGTGCGGTGCGGAACAGTTCGGTCACCAGGATGGTCGAGGCCAGCGACGTGTCCTTGACCAGTGAGATCAGCGTGTTCGACAACGGCGGGACGGCGACCCGGGTGGCCTGCGGCAGGATGATTCGGCGCAGCGCACCGACGTAGTTGAAGCCGATCGTCTCGGCGGCCTCCCACTGGCCCTTCGGGATGCTCTGGATCGACGACCGGATGATCTCGGCGGCGTAGCCACCGACGTTGAGGCTGAACGCAATGATGGCGGCGGGGAACGGGTCGATCCTGATGCCGAACTCGGGCAGTGCGAAGAAGACGATGAACAGCTGCACCAGTAGCGGGGTGCCGCGGATCAGCGAGATGTAGAACCGGGCGACGCCTGCGAGCACCCCGTTCTTCGACAGCCTGGCCAGCGCCACCCCGAGCGCGATGATCAGGCCGACGATGAAGCTGATGATCGTCAGTGGGATGGTCACCGTGATCGCGGCCTTCGCCAGCGGCCACAGGTTGTCGGCGATGAGCCTCCATGCCGAGCGCGGCTGCACCTGCTGCTGGCCCGCCTGCGCAGGCGCTCCGGAAACGTTGGCCTTCAGGTACTTGTTCGAGATCGTCGCAAGGGTGCCGTCGTTGCTCAGGTCCTTCAGCGCCTTGTTCAGTTCCGGCAGCAGCCCGCTGTCCTTGCGCGCGGCGAAGCCCTGCTCGCTCTTCTCGGATGTCTCCGCGGCGATCTTGACCGTCTTGTCGCCAGTCTCGGCGAGGTACTGGTAGACCGCGATGCTGTCGTTGACGACGACGTCCACCCGGCCCTGGTTCAGGAGTTTGATGGCCTGGGCGAAACCGTCGACCGACTCGACCCTGGCACCATTGGCACGGGCCAGTTCCGCCCAGTTGCTGGTGGGGTTCTCGGCTGCGACCTTGCCCTTGAGGTCGGCAAGCGACTTGATGGAGTTGTCGTCGGCCCTGGTGACGATGACGCCCTGGCCGATGGCATACGGATCGGACAGGTCGTACTTGGCCTTGCGCTCGTCGTTGATGGTGACCTGGTTGGCGACGATGTCGAATCGGTTGGCCTCCAACGCCGCGAACATCGAATCCCACGGTGTCTCAACGAATTCGACTTGCACGCCGAGCTTGTCGCCGACCGCTTTCGCCACCTCGACGTCGTAGCCGACCAGCTGGCCGCTCTCGTCGTGGTAGCTGAACGGCGCGTAGACGCCCTCCGTGCCGACACGCAGCACGCCAGCGGACTGGATGCGGTCCGCCTTGTTCGAGTCGGGCGCCCCGCAGGCCGCGGCGGCGAGCACCGCCACCAGCAGGATCACCGCCAGCAGCGCTCGACGAAGGTAATAGGTCACCGGCGGAACCTAGCAACTAGCTGAGTGTCGTGGAATAGTTCTGCTCATCCCAGCCGATATGCCCAGGGATGCCGTGGTAGCCGCGCCGGATCGAACTCCGACAGCATTCCGTCAAGGGTGGCCGAGCCGAAGCCCAGCGACTCGGCGATTCGAGCCAGCGCCCGCGGTGCGCCGATCTCGCCGACCGTCACCGCACCGTCGCGCTTGGCCAGCCGCTTGCCGTGGCTGTTCAGCACCAGCGGCACGTGTGCGTAGACCGGTTGCGGGCAACCGAGCAGCGAGCCCAGATACGCCTGTCTCGGTGACGACGACAGAAGGTCGTCACCGCGCACCACCTGGTCGACGCCGTGGGCCGCGTCGTCGACGACCACCGCGAGGTTGTACGCAGGCACACCGTCGCCGCGGCGCAACACGAAGTCGTCTACGACTCCGCTGTAGTCGCCGTGCAGGAGGTCCGTCACGGTGAACTCGGCGACCTCCGAGCGCAAGCGCAGGGCAGGAGGACGGCCGCTGGCCCGGCGGGCGGCCCGTTCCTGGGGGGTGAGATCGCGGCAGGTGCCCGGGTACGCCCCCTCCGGAGCGTGGGGCGCGCGCGGTGCCTGTTGGATGTCCTTTCTGCTGCAGTGGCATTCGTAGGTCAATCCGCGCGCGACCAGATCGCCGACGACGGCGTCGTAGCGACGTTCGTGCGCGCTCTGGTACTCGGGGGGCTCGTCCCACACCAGGCCAACCGCGGCGAGGTCGCGGAGCTGACGCGCGGCGACGTCGTCGGACGTGCGGTCATCGAGATCCTCGACGCGGATCAGGAACCGGCGCCCCGTCGAGTGGGCGAAGAGCCAGGCCAACACAGCAGTCCGGACGTTGCCGATGTGCAGGTCGGCCGACGGGCTTGGCGCGAACCGGCCTGCGGGGCTCATCGCCGCAATCTAGACCAGCGTCCAGGTCCCCGGTAGCACGGCCGCGAGTTCGGCACGGCAACTCGTGCCGGTCTTGGCCATCGCGTTGTAGACGTGACTTTCGACGGTGCGCACGGAAACCGTCAGTCGTTCGGCGATCTCCCGGTTGGACAGCCCGTCGACGAGCATCGTCACGATCTCGAACTCGCGTTCGGTGAGCGGCAGGTGTTGGGCGGCCTTGCGGAGCGCAGGTGTCACTGCGCGGCCGCACTGCTCTGCGAGTCGCTGTGCGCGGGCCGCGCATCCCAACGCCGAACCGCGCAGTCCCATGCCGCGGTGGGCCACGGCCGAATGGGCAGCCGCATCGATGGCCGCGATGCGATCACCCATGCGCTCGAAGTCTTGCGATACCACCGTCATCGCCGCACCGTCGTTGGTGCACAGCGCCTCGGCGAAACTGGCTGCGAGTCCGACGCGTGGCCCTTCGACGATCGCTTGCAGCTCGCGTAGCCGCGGCGCGCACGTGCGGTCCCCGAACTGCGTCGCCGTCTGCAGGCACATCACCTCAGGAGCGAATTGTCCTCTCTCGCAGCAGGTATCGGCTGCCTGCAGCAAGGTCGCGATCGCTTCGCTGACCGCGCCGTGGACCGCCCCGACCCACGCCCTCGCGAGCAGGTGCTCGTAATTCAGGTACTGCCAGCTCGGGTGGCGCCGCTCCTCGAGGAGTTCGAGTGAGGCGCTGGACTCCTCGGCCGCGCCGCGCATCGCGAGTGCCACGACGAGCGCGAGCTGATACCGGTATCCGAACCCGATCGTGTCCCCCGCCGAGGTCAGGGAATCGACCAGCGGCTCCAGCAACGAGATGGCGGTGGTCAGTCTGCCTGCGCCAAGGGCGGACCGGCCAGCCACGCCGGCGCTGAGGAACTGCCCCGCACCGGGCAGGTCGATGGCCTGGCCCCGCACACCCTCGGCGGTCGACTCTGCGTCTTCGATCCGACCTGCCAGCAGAAGGGCTCCAACGTGGCCGTCGGCGACGAGGAATCGCATGTGCGCAGCACCGAACGAACGGTCGGCAACGGCGTATCCCGCGTCCGCGGCCGCCACGGCGTCGGTCGTTCGTCCCTCGTCCCCGGAGGAGATGGCCAGTGCGAACGCCGTCCCCGCCGCGATCGCGTCCGGAAGCTGATCGAGGGCCAGATCGGCCGACGCCTTCCTGGCCGCGCGCGGCGCGCCCATCGCCGCCCAGTACTGGGTATAGAAGGCGTCGATGTAGCTGCGGAATTCGGGCGGCGCGGCATCCGGGATGTCGTCGATGGACTGCTTGGCAGCGGTCGGGTTCGCGAATGGCCAGAGGAGATTGCAAGCCCGCAGGTGCAGACGCCGGGCCCGGCCCGCATTGTTCAAATCGTCGGTGTCGATCTCGCGGAGCACGGCGTCGGCTTCCTGGCCCCTGCTGAGCCACGACAGCGCGTGCGCCCTGACGAAACTGGCCTCTGACCCCGCCCCCGCCCGCACCGCCGCCGCGGCTAGCCGCTCGGTCAAGGGCAGATCCGCCAGCCACGCCGCCCCGCGCGCTGCTCTGAGCAGCAGATCGGGGTCGTGCTCGAGGTCGGACTGGACCATCAGTGTGGCGCGGCGGACAGCGACGCGCATGTCGTCTCCGGAGTCGCTCTTCGCGAGCTCGGCGGCGACCAGACCACGAAGCCGCCGCAGCTTCGTCGTCGGTGAGCCCTCCCTGCGCACCTCGCCGTACAGAGGATGCGCCACGCGTGCCTCCATACCGCCGCCGACGGGTTCGAGTGCGATGAGCCCACGACGCTCCGCATCCTCGACCGCGCGTGCGTCGGTGATCCTGAGCAGCGACTGCAGCTCGACCGGCTCGCCGACGGCCAGCACGTCGATGACGTCGTTGACGCTGTCGGGCAGGCTGCCCACCTGGGCCTCGATCAATTCGACCAGACCGCGCGGGAGGACCGGTTCGGAGATCCACCGCCACGAGGCGCCCTGGCGCGCCAGTCGACCGGAGGCCAACTCCTGCTCCACGATGGTGCGGACGTACAGGGCGTTACCCCCCGTCAACCTCCACAACAGGCCGGCCGCATCGGGGTCGAGGCAGCCACCAAGACTGGCCGCGACGAGCTCCGTCATTCCGGCCCGTGCCAGCGGCTGCACGTCGAGGCGGTCGAACTGGCCGGCCTTCCACAATTCTTGCGTCGCAGCGGGAATCAGCTCTCCGTCGCGGACCGTGAGCAAGACCTTGGCAGCACCGCGCTGCACGATCTGGTGGATCACGAACGTAGACAGGTCATCCAATAGATGGGCGTCGTCGACACCGATTACCGCGAGATCTCCCGACGACGTCGAGGTGACCGAGTCGACGACGTCACGGACGAGCCGAAGGTTGTCGTGCTCGGCGGATCCCACCCAACCGGCGAAGGCGCCCAACGGTACGGCCCGGCCCGAGGACGTGCCCACGATCCAACGGATCTCTCGTTGATTCGATTCGGCTGCGGTGAGAGCCTCGCGGACGATCCGGCTCTTTCCCACGCCGGCCGGACCGCACAGCACTACTCCCGAAGACACTGGATCCGAGATCGCGTCCCCGATGAGCCCCAACTCCTCCGACCGTCCGGTCAGAGGCCACCCCAACCCCACCCGCTTAGCGTAGAAGGGGTTCACAACAGGATCAAAGTGATTTACCAGGTGAAACGGTGTCCGTGGTGACGCACATCACGTTCGCTAACAACTGGTTTCGTAGTGACGGTGTCACGACGCGAATGTGACTGTGTGCGCCTGGCGATGGTCGTCGACCCTGCCACCAGGGACCTGGCCGCAGCGCGGTACCGATGATCGGCTCCCATCTCCGTGGGAAATCCGTTGTGAAGGAACGTATTTGGCCAACCCTGCAGCGCTGCGCAGCGCGCAGGCCGCAGAACCGGCTACTCGTCCAGCAAACCCGACACCGGCTAGCCCGTCGGCGAATGACGCGTAATCCCCTGTGGTGATTCGACATCGGAGCAAACTACTTCGCGGATTGAAACACAGGGCTGGGCAATCTCGCGACAGTGGTCACCCCCGTGACGGCTCAGAAACTCAGTAATCGACTACTGAATCATGGCCCTCAGATCGCCGTGACGATGTAATTCTCCGGAAGCCGGCACGGACATTGGCCGGCACGATCGTAGGAGGGGGAATGTCCGTTCTGACTGCGACGCCCATCGGGACGCGCTCCCGACAGCCCGTCGCCACACCACCGACGAGCGTGCGATCCGGGCACGACTTCGGCGCCATCACCCACGTGTTCGCCGCCACTGCGCATCACCTGTTCGCGACGGCTTCTTCGGACCATCCGAGGGTGCGACGCGACCACCCGGCGCGGTACGCGTACCTGGAGAACGCGCTCATGGCACGGGAGATGGGGCGATTGTGAGTGCACCGGCCGTTGAGCGGGAGACCCGATGACGTATCAGGCCACGGCGGCCAGTCGTGTACGTGCCTGCTTCACGCAGTCCGCCCAGCGCAGGGGGCCGGGGACGTGCACGGCGGTCTCACCGGGGAAGGCGCTGGAGATGACCAGGTCGGGCTTCAGCGTGCCCAGCAGGCGGAGGCTGTCCCCGAGCGGAGTGGCATCACTGATCGGCGGTATGTAGCCGGCGACCCAATGTCCCTCGGCGCCAAGCATTATCGTGTCACCGGTGAATAGGTAGCTCTGGCCGTTGACACCGGGAACCAGATAACTGGTGCTGCCGGGGGAATGACCCGGCGTGGGGATCACCTCGATACCGCTGCCGTCGACGTGTCTGCTCGCCAGCGGCACGTCGATGTGTGCGTGCCTGCCGATCTCGAGTAGTTCGATCGCTGGCGCGTGGAGTCGCGCGCCGAACCGGCGCTGGACCTCGGCCAGCATCGGCCCCGCCTCGTCGCGGTGGGACAGATAGTGGTGTGCCACCCCACCGAGGCTCGCGATGTCGTCGAAGTCGGCGTCCGTCTGGGGCCCGTAGAACAGGACGTTACCGTCGGGCCCGCCAGTCCACAGGTAGGCGTGGGTGGTCAGGCCCGGATGGGGATTGTCGGTGCGCGCTTCCCACAGATCGGCGCGGATGGGTCGCATGGGCTCTCCTAGGTTCGTGGTGCACCCATGCTTGAACATCAACCATAGTTGAGGTCAAGCGATTTTCCCGATGTGCCCAAAACTACTGTGTCCCTGATCAGCTCGCCTTGACGTCCTGGCTCTGCAGGGCGACGGTCGCCGTGCCCGCGGTGGATTGGACGCCGACTCCGCGTCCGGCCACCGTGACCGCGAGTCGCGTACGATCGCCCCTGAACAGGTCGCGAGAGAATTCACACGGTGTCCCGTTCTGGTCGTAGGTGATTCGGGTGATCAGCAGCAGGGCCGACTGGGGCTTGACGGACAACACAGAGGCTTCCTCCGCTGTGGCGTTGACGGCCTCGATCCGCTCGTCCGCGCGAGAGGCGACGAGGCCGTAGTCGCTTTCGAGAAGCTCGTAGATCGATCCGCCGAGCTGCTTCTCGAGCAACCCGGGGAAGGCTTCCGCGGGAAACTGCGCGAGCTCCAAGGAGATGGGCGACCCGTCGGCGAGGCGGACGCGCTGGATCTCGACGACGAAGTCTTCGGCGCCGATCTCCATGGCCTTCTGCGTGATGCGGTCAGGCGCGGTGATCTTCGTCGACAGCACCCGGGTTCCAGCGACGTATCCCTGGCTCGCGAGGAAGGCGGGCACACCGACGACGTCGGACAAACTGCGCTGGACCTGCGCATGGCTGATGAAGATGCCACCGGACCGACCGATCGCCCGATGGACCAGGCCCGCCTCCTCCAATGCAGCGAGTATCTGGCGCAGGCTGTTGCGGCTGGTGGAGTAACGCTCGGCCAGATCGCGTTCGCTACCCAGCTTTGCGCCGGGAACGCCCGCGTTGATGTCGGCAACGATCCGGCGCCGCAGCTCCTCCGTCGGCCTCGGCACGAGCCGTCCTCCTCCGATTTGGTAGGCCCAATTCTAGGGTAGCGGTCCCCATTCAGTCCCTACTGCTCCGCGATAGCCGCCTGGGTCTCCGGCAGGATCTGCCCACCGTCGACGACGAGGGACTGCCCCGTGATGTAGGCAGCCTCGTCGGTGGCGAAGAACAGTGCGGCATTCCCGATGTCGGCCACGCTGCCGAGCCGCCCAGCAGGCACGGCGGCGGCCATTTGGTCCATGTACTCCTGGCCCATTTCGATGAGACCCTCCGTGATGATGTTGCCAGGCAGCACCGCGTTGATGGTGATGTTCTTGGGCGCCAGCTCCATTGCCGCGGTGCGAAGGAAGCCGAGTTGCGCCGCCTTGCTGGCACCGTAGTGCGACCACCCCGGATAGCCGGTGATCGGTCCAGTGATCGACGAGGTGATGACGACCCGGCCGTGCCCGCTGGCCGCCAACGCCGCTAGCGCTGCCTGCACGATGTAGACCGTGCCCTTGAAGTTGACGCCGATCACCTCCTCGATGTTCTCGGGAGTGAGGTCCTCGATGCGTGCCGACGGGAAGATGCCCGCGTTGGCGCAGACGATGTCGAGTGCCCCGTGCCTTTCGACCGCGGTGGCGACCACGCGTCGGCAGTCGTCCGGACTCGTCACGTCGGCAGCCACCCCACTCACCGCACCTGGCCCGCCCGCGAGCTCGGCGACGGTGGCGTCGATGTCGCGCTGGGTGCGACCGGTGATGACGACGTCGACGCCGGCGGCGACGAACGTCTCGGCGATGCCCCGGCCGATGCCCTTGCTTCCTCCGGTGACGATGGCCGAGCGGCCCTGCAGCGAGTTGAACACGTGGTTTCGCCTTTCAGTGGTGGGACTCAAGCTAGACGTAGGCCATCGAAGGATAGATAGCGTTCCGCGAGTTCGCAGCTGCCCCTGGCGTAGGTGATCGACATCGCCTGGGATTCTTGTGCGTGACTGTGAGAACCCATCCACGCCAGCAGCAACAGTCTGCGCAGCAGTACGAACGAGGGCAGCATGGCCTCGTCGTCCACGGGCAGCGGCCGGCGCGAGCGGTAGCCCGCGGCCCAGGCGTCCTGCCATTCCGGAACGGCCGGGTCGTCCTCGAAGAAAGACACCGCGGTGCCGAAATCGTAGAAGTACCAACCGAATCCGCAGTCATCGAAATCGATGACGGTGATCCTCGAGGGATCGCCGGTGTCGTCCACCAGCAAGTTGGCCAGGCGCAGGTCGGCGTGGACGAGGCCGAAGACGTCCTCGCCGGTACCGTATTCCGACAGTCGTCGCTTCAGGAGGCCCACGGCGCGGCTCAACAGCTCGGATTCACCGGCGCCGACGCCGACCGCGTCCTGCCAGCGGCCCCAGCGCGGTTGCTCGCCGAGGCTGTGCTGCCAGTCCCAGGCGAAACGGCCGAAGCCGGGCGGGCGGATCCACGCCCTCGAATGGTCGTGCAGGGCGGCGGTGATCCGGCCCAGCGTGCGGAAGTCCTCGACCGTCAGCGTCGCCTCGTCGGGTTCGGTGCCCGTCACCATCTCGAAGTGCACGACGTGGCGTGGGGTCCCGCCTGCCTCGACGGTAACCACACGCCGTCCGTCGCGGGCCGAAAGCACGGTCGGCACCGTGACGTCACCGTCTCGCCGAAGCGCGTCGAGCCAGTCGAGTTCGGACTCGATCTCGTGGGGGCGGTGGTAGTCCTTGCGGTGCACGCGCAGAATCGACCGCGACCCCGTGCTCGGATCCTGCACCGCGTACGTGGCGTTCTCGGACAGATTCAGCAGGTGCAGAGTCGAGTCGGGCGACAGGTCGTACTCCGCGAGAGCCTGCTCCGCGATGTCGACGTCATCGGCCACGAACGAATCGCTCACTGCAACAGCCTGCCCGCGGCACCGGTCATTCGCACGTCGACCTCGCGGCCTTCGCCGCCTTGCCCACCGCAGCGGACAGGCGGTCGAGCACGTCGTCGCAGAGCTCGTCGCTCAGTAGAAGGCCCGGTTTGAACTGCAGCACACGGGGATCCAGGGTCGAGAAGATCGCCCACACGCCGTTCTCGTACAGCTCTCGCATCACGAACTTGGCGCCATCGGGATGGTCGAACTCGAGGCCGATCACCACGCCGTTCTGCCGGATGCCGACGAACCAGTCCGGGTAGTCGGCCTGGATGCGGGCCAGTCCGTCGGCGAACACGGCGGCGATGTGGTGCACGGACGAGCGGACCTCGGGGCGGCCGGTGATGTCCAATGTCTTGATCGCGGCCACACATCCGAGCTCGGCGCCACCGAACGTCGAGATGTGCGCGAACCCGTCCTGGTCGAGCCACTGTGCGGCCCGGTCGCTCAGCATCGCCGCGGTGATCGGGTACATCCCCCCGGAGAGTCCCTTGCCCGCGACCATGATGTCCGGCTCGATGCCGTGCTTGGTGATGCCCCACATCTCGCCGGTGCGCATCAGCCCCGTCTGTACCTCGTCGGCGATGTAGAGGGCGTCGTACCGGACGGTGAGTTCCTTGACCGCTTCGAGGTATCCCGCTGGGGGAAGGGGGAATCCGTATGTGGCCGGAATGGTCTCCATGATGACGGCGGCGACGTCCCCGCCCGAGAGCGCCCGGTCCATCGCGTCGACGTCCCCGAACGGCACCTGCACGAACTCATCGGGCCGGTCGGAGAGGAAGAGCTTGGAGAATCGGTCGTCACCTGTGGCGACCGCCAGTCCGGTGTGACCGTGATAGGCCTTGACGATCGATACGATCTTGCGGCGCTGGGTGGCGTGTCTGGCGCTCTTGAGTGCGATGTCGATCGCCTCGCCGCCGCCGGATCCGAAGGCCACCTTCGTGATCGACGCCGGCGCCGAGTCGACCAGCCGTTGCGCCAGTGCGGTGCGAGCGACCGAGGGGAAGTGGTGGTTGCCGATGTCGAAGTACTGCATGCCGTCGATCAAAGCAGCCATGATCTCGGGATTGCGGTGGCCGAGGTTGTAGGTGCCACCGTTGAGGTGCATGTCGATGAGCCGGCGCCCGCTCATGTCCCAGAGGAAGTAACCCTCCCTGCGGTCGACGACGAGGTCGACGCCCGCGTCGGTCCAGAACTGCGTCTTGTCCGGATTCCAGTACTTCTTCGCCTGCTCGAGGACCTGCGCCTTGGACTCGAACGAGAACGTGCCGTAGTCGTACAAGAGGCTCCCTGTCTGAGACGTGCCGAGATCGATTCTGACCGCGAAACGCCACCCTAGAAACGGTCAACCAATTGTGTCAATGGTACTCAATGGGTCTTGCCATTGCCGAGCAGCAGTGTCAATATTCGAACGGCTCGGGTGTGTTTCACGCCACAGCGGTGTCCGCTGACTGTCAGGAAGGTTCGCCGGTAGATGACCGAAAAAACCGTATCGCCCCCAGAAAGCCGTCATCAAGACGTTCAGCGGCTCAAACGCAACGCCGTCGGCACGATGAGCGTCATCTTCATGGCAGTCGCCACTGCCGCGCCCATCACGGCAATGGTCGGTAACGTGCCGATCGCCGTGGGATTCGGAAATGGTTCGCACGCACCTGGGGGCTACATCGTCGCCACCGTCGTGCTCGGTCTGTTCGCAGTCGGCTACGCCACCATGGCCAAGCACATCACCGCCACGGGCGCGTTCTATGGCTACATCTCCCACGGCCTCGGCCGGATCGTCGGCATGGCCAGCGGTCTTTTGATCACGATGGCCTACGTGGTGTTCGAGGCCTCCTTGATCGGCATCTTCTCGTTCTTCTTCCAGAACCTGCTGAAATCGCAGTTCGACGTGAGCGTCCATTGGATCGTCCCGGCGCTGCTCATGGTGGTGCTCAACTGTCTCCTGACGTACTTCGACGTCAACCTCGCGGCCAAGGTCCTCGGTGTCTTCCTGGTGACCGAGATCGTCATGCTGTCCCTCGGCGCGCTCGGCGTGCTGTTCCACGGCGGCGGACCGGAGGGCTTCGCCATCGCCGATACCCTAAATCCGATCGGGGCGTTCCAGCCGGCCGCCATCGCAGGCGCAAGCGCGGGACTCGGCCTGTTCTTCGCGTTCTGGTCGTGGGTCGGGTTCGAGTCCACCGCGATGTACGGCGAGGAATCGCGCGAGCCCAAGAAGATCATCCCGCGGGCCACCATGATCAGCGTCCTCGGTGTCGGTGTCTTCTACGTCTTCATCTCCTGGATGGCGATCGCCGGAACCGGTCCGCAGCACGCCATCGACCTGGCGCAGGATCCCGACACCGCCTCGGAGATCTTCTTCGGCACGGTGCGCAGCTACTACGGCGAGTGGGCGATCACGCTCTTCAACGTCCTGCTCGTCACGGGATCGTTCGCCTGTGGGATGGCATTCCACAACTGCGCCTCGCGCTACCTCTATGCGCTCGGCCGGGAGGGGCTCTCCAGAGGACTCCAGAAGTCCATCGGCGCAACGCATCCCACCCACGGCTCGCCTCACATTGCGTCGTTCGTCCAGAGTGGGATCACCCTGGTGATCATCCTGTCGTTCCTGGCGGCCGGCATGGATCCCTACGTGCACATGTACACGCTGCTGGCGATCCTGGGGACCATGGCGATCCTGATCGTGCAGTCGCTGTGCGCGTTCTCCGTGATCAGCTACTTCCACTTCCACAAGCAGAATCAGCAGAGCGCGCACTGGTTCAAGACGTTCCTCGCCCCGCTGCTCGGCGGTATCGGCATGCTCTACGTGGTCTACCTGCTGTGGGTGCACAAGGATGCGGCGGCGGGCACCGCGTCGGGCACCCTGCTGTTCAAGCTCACCCCGTGGATCGTGGTCGGACTGTTCGTGCTCGGCGCGGCGATGGCGACGTACTTCAAGTTCAGGGACACTCGCCGCTACGACATGATCGGGCGAATCGTCTACGAGGACAACGTGGTACGAGACTAGGGCAGCCGCCGCACCGGCTTCGGTGAGAGGATGAGGGTTCCAGTACCAGGAGGACCGCCCGATGGACGACGTGCACGGCCGCGTTGAGGACCTCGACCAGGGGCGGATGCGGATCCTCGACGCCAAACCCGTGAACCTGGACGGGTTCAGCGTCACCAACCCCGACCTCGGACTCGTCGCGATGCGCAGTCCATTCGACCCGGAGCCGTCCCTGGTGATAGCGGACAGAGGCCGCGGAAAGGAGATAGTCGAGCTCGACGGGAAGACCACTTCGGACTTCGACGTGATCGACGAGTTCATCGCCCGCTACGGGCTGGATCTCCACGTCGCCGAAGAGGCCATGGCACTCGACGACCGGGTACTGGCCGGCATGACCGTCGACTTCAACGTCCCACGGGCGGAGGTGGTGCGCCTGATCGGTGGGGTCACGCCTGCCAAACTGGCCCGCGTCGTCGCGCTGCTGTCGCCCGTCGAGATGCAGATGGCGATGACCAGGTTGCGCGCCAGGCGGACACCGAGCAATCAGGCGCACGTGACCAACCAGCTCGACGACCCACTCCTGATCGCAGCCGATGCCGCCAGTGCCGTCGCACAGGGATTCCGCGAGGTCGAGACGACCGTGCCGGTACTGGGCGACGCGCCGTCCAACGCGGTCGCCCTGCTCATCGGCAGCCAGGTCGGCGTCCCCGGCGCGATGGCCCAGTGCTCCATCGAGGAGGCACTCGAGCTGCGGCTCGGACTGCGCGGGCTGACCAGCTACGCCGAGACGATCTCCATCTACGGCACCGAGCAGGTGTTCGTCGACGGTGACGACACTCCGTTCTCGAAGGCGATCCTCACCTCCGCCTACGCCTCCCGGGGGCTGAAGATGCGGGTCACCAGCGGCGGCGGCGCCGAGGTGTTGATGGGAGCGGCCGAGAAGTGCTCGATCCTGTACCTGGAGTCGCGCTGCGTCTCGCTCGCCCGCGCCCTTGGGTCGCAAGGCGTGCAGAACGGTGGCATCGACGGCGTCGGGGTGGTGGCGTCGGTGCCGGAGGGCATGAAGGAACTGCTCGCCGAGAACCTGATGGTCATGATGCGCGATCTGGAGTCCTGCGCGGGCAACGACAACCTGATCTCCGAATCCGACATCCGCCGCAGCGCGCACACGCTGCCCGTCCTGCTCGCGGGGGCCGACTTCATCTTCTCCGGTTTCGGCTCGATTCCGCGCTATGACAACGCCTTCGCGCTGTCGAACTTCAACTCCGACGACATGGACGACTTCCTGGTGCTGCAACGGGACTGGGGTGTCGACGGCGGGTTGCGTACGGTGCCGGCGGAGCACCTCGCCCGGGTCCGCCGCCGTGCCGCCACGGCCGTGCAGGCGGTGTACCGCGATCTCGGTCTCGCGGACTTCGACGACGACCGCGTCGATGCCGTGGTGGTGGCCAACGGATCGCGCGACCTCTCACCCGGTGACCCGAAGGCCGTGGCGGAGGCGGCCACCTCGATCGAGGCCAAGCAGCTGACGGTGTTCGACGTCATCGCCTCGCTGAAGCGCACCGGCTTCGACTCCGAAGCCGACGCCATCATGCGGCTGACCCGGGAGCGTCTGCGCGGCGACCAACTGCAGACGTCGGCGATCTTCGACGAGAACTTCCACGTGCTCTCCAAGATCACCGACCCCAACGACTACGCGGGCCCCGGCAGCGGCTACGCGCTCACCGCCGAGCGCCGTGCCGAGATTGACGGCATCCGCCAGGAGCGGACAACTGCGGAGTTGACCTCCGATCAGGCCGAGCATCGCGACGAGGTCGGATTCACCGACATCGAGATCGCCCGTCAGGGAAGCGATCCCCGCGAGGTGTGCATCGGCCTCTCGCCTGCCCTTGGCCGGACGGTCTGGCTGTCGCTGTGCGGCCTCACGGTCGGCGAAATGCTGCGGCAGATCTCGGCCGGCCTCGAGGAAGAGGGCTGCGTACCGCGACTGGTGCGGATCCGCTCGACCATCGACGTCGGGCTGATCGGCCTGACCGCAGCGCGGCTGTCCGGGTCGGGAATCGGAATCGGATTGCAGGGCAAGGGAACCGCGCTGATCCACCGCCGGGATCTGGCGCCGCTGGCGAATCTCGAACTGTTCAGCGTCGCCCCCCTGCTGACCGCGCGGATGTACCGCGAGCTTGGCAAGAACGCGGCCAGGCATGCCAAGGGAATGGCCCCGGTGCCGATCTTCACCGGCGGCACCGACGAGTCGATCTCCGCCCGCTACCACGCCCGCGCCGTGGCACTCGTCGCACTCGAGCGGGAGGCCTGCGAACCGGGTCAGGCGCCGACGACGGTGGAGGTGCGACGGTGACGAGCGAACAGAAGTTCACCGTCCAAGCCGCCGTCGACGGCAACCTCAGCCTGTCGGATCTCCGGATGGACCCGGCGACCCTGGCCCACCAGGCTGTCGTCGCCGACGCCGGCGGGAATCCGCAGTTGGCCGAGAACTTCCTCCGCGCAGCGGAACTCGCGACCATCGACGATGACGAAGTGATGAAACTTTACGAGTCGCTGCGACCGCATCGCTCCACCGCCGAGGAGCTCGATGCGCTGCGCGCCTCGCTGGAGACCCGCGGCGCGTCCCGTTGCGCGGAGCTGGTTCGACAGGCCGCCGTGGTCTACGCGAGGCGAGGTCTATTGCGGTGACGTCAGGCGCTGTCAGCGAGGTGATAGTGGCAGGGGTAGACGTCGGCAACCACACCACGGAGATCGTCCTGGCCCGAGTCGGTGGCGGGGCCGTCGAACAGATCGCCCACGGGCAGGGTCCCACGCGGGGGCGCAAGGGTTCGAGGGAGTCGCTACGAGGCGCTGCGGCGTTGTTGCACGGCCTGGAGGTCGACGCAGACGTAACGGCCGACCTGCTCCTGCTGGCCGCGCTCCGGCCGGTGGACACCGCGACCGCACCCATCCCGCCGCCAACCTCGCCATGGTCGCCGGTGAAGAGTCTGCGCAAGGTCGATGCCAGCACGCCGGCGGGAACGGGTCTCGGAGTGGGGCGGCACGTGCCGCTGGGCAGTCTGGCCGCGGACGTAACAGCAGGCCCGACAATAGTCTCCGTTGACGGGGCCACTGACTTCGAAGTGGCGGCGCGCGGGATCTCGGCGGCCGTAGCCCGGGGCTGGCACGTCGTCGGGGTGATCGCTGCCCAGGACGACGCCGTGCTGATCCGCAACCGGATCTCCATCGACGTGCCGGTCGTCGACGAGGTCGACGTCGACGGCGTCGAACCGGGCGCGTTGGTCGCGGTGGAGGTCGTCGCCGAAGGCCGCGCCTACCGGGCGATGGCGGACCCGATCGCGCTCTGTGTCGCCTTGGACCTCGGGCACGACGGGATCCAGCACGTCGCCGAGTTCACCCGCGAACTCGCGGACTCCCCGGCGATCGCCGTGACCCGCCGCACCGGGCCGCCCGACCCTCCGACTGTCGACGACGACTACGTCGACTGCACCGTCGACGGACGGACGGTGCGGTACACACCCGCCCAGGCGCACAGCGTTCTGCGGCTCGCGCCGCCGGGCAACGTCGTCGAGGTCCGCCTGCACTCGATTCCCGCCGCACAGAACGGCATTTCGGTCGACGACGCCTTCTTCACCGACCTGTCGTCGATCGACAACGGGGCGTGGCTACGACGCGGCGTCGCCGACACGCGCGGCACCGTGGTCGCGCTGCTGGCCGCCGACCTCGTCGCCGACGCCGCCGAGACGCTGCAGGACCTCACCGGACGCCCGACCCGCACCATCGCAGCAGAGCCGGAGGCCGCGGCCGTCGGGGCGCGGACGACGCAGGGCCTGCCGCCTGGCACCGTCGTATGCGACATCGGCGGCGGCACCATCGACCTGATCGGCGTGGACCGCGCCGTGACCGCGGCGGGCGCGGGGGAGGCGATCACGACGGCCGTCGCGCGGGTGCTGAACATTCCGCGTGCTCTTGCCGAACGGGTCAAGCGCAGCCCCGCGTTGCGGGTCGAGGGTCCGCACGTCGCGCACGAGGAGGACGGACGCCGGCTGTTCTTGGACAGTCCCGCCCCCGCCGACGCGATCGGCAGGCTGTGCACCCGCGGAAGTGCCGGGCTGGTCCCGTTTTCCGTCAGGCTCGCGGCCGAGGAGTGGCGCAGTCTGCGCCTGGCGATCAAGCAGGAAACGGTGGCGGCGAACATCGTCCGTGGCCTACGCGCGTTCGACGAACCGCCGCCCGCGCTCGTCCTGGCCGGGGGCGGCGCCCTCGACGACGAACTGCTGCGGACGGTCGGAGAATCACTGCGCTCGACGTCCGTCGTCGTGGGGCGGGCCAGCATCGACGGACTGCACGGCCCGCGGTTCGCGGTCGCGTCCGGGTTGATCCACCTCTACGCAGGGTCCTCCGGCGGCTGAGAACGTATCGGACGTGTGTCCGGGTCACGCTCGAGCAGATCGCGGACCGCGCGGCGTGGGCCGTAGGGGCGCAGCATCTGGCTGGCCGGGCGGGTGCGGATGATCTGAGGCCACCAGAACCAGCGGCCAAGCAGGGTCGCAATGGACGGCGTCATGAACGACCGCACGATCAACGTGTCGAACATCAGGCCAAGGCCGATCGTGGTGCCGATCTGGCCGAGCACGATCAGATCGCTGACGATGAACGACGACATCGTGAAGGCGAACACCAGACCGGCGGCGGTGACGACCCCACCGGTGCCTGCCATCGCACGGATGGTGCCGGTCTTCAGTCCCGCCTTTACCTCCTCCTGGAACCGGGATATCAGCAGCAGGTTGTAGTCGGCCCCGACCGCCAGCAGCAGGATGATGCCGAGGGGGACCACGATCCAGTAGAGCGGGATGCCGAAGAGGTACTGCCACACCAGAACCGACAATCCGATGGACGCTCCCAGCGACAGTGCGACGGTGCCCACGATGACGATGGCGGCCACCAGGCTTCGGGTGATGAAGACCATGATCAGCAGGATGAGGCTCAGTGCGGCCAGCGCACAGATCAGCAGGTCGTACTTGGCGCCGTCCTGAATGTCCTTGTAGGACGACGCGGTGCCTGCGACGTAGATCTTGGCATCCGACAACGGGGTGGCCTTGATCGCGTCGAACGCCGAGTTCTTGATGGCGTCGATGTGCGAGATGCCCTCTGGCGTCGAGGGATTGCCCTCGTGCGTGATGGTCATGCGGGCCGCCTTGCCGTCCGGTGAGAGGAACAGCTTGAGGCCGCGCTTGAAGTCGGGGTTGTCGAACGCCTCCGGGGGCAGATAGAAGGAGTCGTCGTTCTTGGCGTCGTCGAAGGCCTTTCCGAGCGCGGTCGCGTTCTTGAGCGCTTCCACCGACTGCGCGTCGGTGCCCGCCGTGGTGGCGTAGTTCGACCGGAGCAGGTCGCGGTTGGCTTCCTGAACGTCGAGCTGGGGTGGGATCAGGGACACGAGTTGCGGCTGAAGGGCATTGAGCTTGTCCAGACTCGCCGTGATCTTCCCGAACTGATCGCTGAGCTCGGAGATGCCGTCGAGTGAGTCGAACACCGATCGCAACGCCGCGCACGACGGTATGTCGAAGCAGTGTGGCTCCCAGTACAAGTAGTTGCGCAGCGGCCGGAAGAAGTCGTCGAAGTTGGCGAGGTTGTCGCGCACCTCGTTGATCGTCGCGACGGTGTCGTGGAACGCCTGGACCTGTTCGTCGGTCGCGGAGGCACTCTGCTTCTGCAGCTCCAGTTGCTGTTCGAGGATGCCGATCGACTTACTGGTCTGGTCGACCTGTTTCATGATGTCCTGCGCTCTGGCCTGCTGGTAGCTGAGGTTCATGATCTGGCTGGCACTGGTCGCGCTGATCTGAAATGGGATGGAGCTGTGCGTGATCGGCGTACCAAGGGGTCGGGTGATCGACTGCACCAGCGAGATACCAGGGGTGTGCAGGACCGCCTTCGCGATGCGTTCGAGGATGAGCATGTCCGCGGGGTTCCGCATGTCGTGATCGCTCTCGACCATCAACAGTTCGGGGTTCAGCCGCGCCTCGGAGAAGTGGCGCTCGGCGGCCGCATAGCCCACGTTGGCCGGCGCCGAGGCGGGCAGGTACGGCCGGGCGTCGTAGCTGGTCTTGTACCCCTGCAGGGCGAGTAGACCGATCAGGGCCAGCGCGAGGGACACGATGAGGATGGGACCGGGCCACCGCACGATGACGGTGCCGATGCGGCGCCACCCGCGGGTGCGCATCTTGCGCTTGGGCTCCAGGAGTCCGAAGTGACTGGCTATCACCAGCACCGCGGGCCCGAGGGTGAGCGCCGCCGCCAGCGTGACGAGCACGCCGAGCGCGGCGGGCAACCCCAAGGTCTGGAAGTAGGGCAGCCGGGTGAAGCTCAGGCAGTACACCGCGCCGGCGATGGTCAGTCCCGAACCGATGATCACGTGCAAGGTGCTGCGGAACATCGTGTAGTACGACGCTTCACGTTCCTCACCTGCCCCACGCGCTTCGTGATATCGCCCGACGACGAAGATCGCGTAGTCGGTACCCGCCGCGATGGCCAGCAGCGTCAGCAGATTGGTCGTGTAAGTCGACAGGCCGATGACTCCCGAGTTCGCGAGAAAGGCGACCACCCCTCGGGCAGCGGACAACTCGACGAGGACCGTCAGCAGCACGATGATCATCGTGACGATCGAGCGGTAGACGAACAGCAGCATGATCGCGATGACCAGGAAGGTGACCAGGGTGACCTGTTCGGTGCCCTTGTTGCCGATCTCGAAGTTGTCGGCGATCAGCGGTGAGGCACCGGTGACGTACGCCTTGACCCCCGGTGGGGGCGGGATGCTGGCCACGATGTCTCGGATGGAGTCGACCGATTCATTGGCCAACGCCTCGCCCTGATTTCCCGCCAGATACACCTGCACGAGAGCGGCCTTGCCGTCCTTGCTCTGCGAACCGCCCGCCGTCAGGGGGTCCCCCCAGAAGTCCTGAATGTGCTGGACGTGCTTGGTGTCCTGCCCCAGGCGCTTGACCATGTCGTCGTAGAAGTGGTGAGCGTCGGGGCCAAGAGGTTGGTCGCCCTCGAGCACGATCATCGCCGCGCTGTCGGAGTCGAACTCGTGGAAGGTCTGGCCGATGTGCCTCATCGCCATGATCGACGGTGAGTCGGGCGCGTTCAACCCAACCGAGCGGGCTTCTCCGACGATCTCGAGTTGCGGGGTGAAGACGTTGGTCAACGCGGCGATCGCGACCCAGATGAGCAGGATGGGGACGGCGAAGCGCCGGATGTTGCGCGCGATCCGCGAGCCCTGGGCGTCCTCGACGTCCTTGACACTGTGTTCGCTCATGCGGACTTGTCCAGGCAGGCGATGTATCCATTCACGTTGCTGGTGGACCTTTCGTCCTTGACGATGCCGTTGACGGTGATGCGGCAACCGATGGGCGCTGCGTCGCCCTGGGCACGGAGATCGGCGAAGAGCGTGGGATCCGTCGTGGTCAGCGTGGTCGACCACGGCAAGGCCGCGTCGTCGACGCGCTGGGGCTGGGCGTCCTTGTCCAGGAAGTTGATGGTCGCCACGGATCCGGGCGGCCCGAAGACCTCGAACAGGACGCGCTTGGGGTTGTAGTCCGGGTTCTCCAGCGAGTCGGCACTGGGCCGTGAGACCACGTTGTTGGAGCCGAAGATGCCATTCAGCCGGTACACGGCGAACCCGGTGATCGCGACCACCACCACGGCGATCACCACCATCCAGTGTTTCCTGACCAGGTTGCCGATCGAAACTCTCTTCACTCGTTGACCTTTCGACGAGCTCGACAAACTACTGGACGGAACTCAGTCGCAGTTGCGGGGCGAGATCGACCAACATGGCAGAACGGTACGGTACGGGACTGCTCGGGACAAGTCTTGACATTCTGCCCGTGAGCTGCGCAAAGCGGTCGCGCGACGCCCTAGATCGGGTCGCCTCGATTAGTCGTTCGCGTCAACGAGGGGAGGAGGACGTCGTCGACGAGGGCTTGCACCGTGTGGGGGGTGGGGGGAGTGTTCGGGAGGACGGATCGGAAGGTCAGGTAGCCGGGCAGCAGATCCCACAACTCGTCGTTGACGGCGGCGCCGTCGATCTCTCCGCGGTCGATGGCCTGTTGCAGGATGAACTGCATCAAGGCCCTCCGCTTGTCGATGAATTGAGTCTGCATTGCGTCGCTGAGCGCTGGATTGTTCGAAACCTCGACCAGCACTGCGCGCAGGGTGCCTGCGTGCTGGCCACATTGGTCTAGGATGGACTCCCCGAGATACAGCAGATCTCCGCGCAGGGTGCCGGTGTCGGGCGGCACGGCGACCTGACGGACACCCTCGATGAATGCGGCCAGTACCAACTCGGCCTTCGTCGGCCAGCGCCGGTACATCGTCGCCTTGCTGGCCTGGGCCGTGGTCGCGACCGCCTCCAACGTCAACCGGTCGTAGCCGTTCTGCTGCAACAGCTGCAACGTGACCGCCAGCAGTTCGGCCTCCCGGGGCGTCCACGGCGAGGCATCCGCGGGGTGACCGGACACGGGAGGCACAGCGCTCACCATAGCCCGCGCCAGAAGTTGCCTAGCCGGCCGATCCCAGGCCCGGCACGATGTCGTCGAGCTGAAATGAAAGCGGTTGCTCGAGTTGGGCATACGTGCACGAGCGCGGTTCGCGATCGGTCCGCCACCGGTTGAACTGAGCGGTGTGGCGGTAAGCGATTGCTCCGGCGATCGAGCCGCCGGGGCGGCGGGCAATGAACCAGGCCAGCGTGCGGCGGAATTGTGGAGTAGTGAGCCGCCATGGCCTCCCATTGACGCTTGGGATGCCGTCGTTGCGGCCGCGCTCAGCGCAATAGTCGTTGACCCAGGTGATGAAGGCGTTGAGATTGGTCACTGCCCAACTTGAGGTCGATGCCCTAATCTGGCCGCCGCGTGAGGACTCGAGCTGAATCAACGGGTGGTAGGCGAACAGTAAATCCGTCTCTGCGGACTGCAGCCTTTCGAGCACACGGATGGCAGCGGGCGGCCGGTGTCCCGATGACCCACATTGCGTCCACCCCGCGCGGGTCGTTCTCACCCTTGAAGGCCCGGCTAGCGACCTTATAGCGGTAGATACGTCCGGTGTCGTCTCGTTGCATGTGTAGGCAGCCGCGCCGCAGCTCTTTGATTGCTGGCGGAGTGACGGTATTCCAAACGTGCGCTATTCCTCCAGCTCGCCTGCCTGCACAGCTGGTCGTTCTGTTGGTCATGACTACGAACGGGATGCGCGTCTTACAGTCGCGGGTCGAACGTCCCGACTACTCACACGTCAGCGCCAGCTGCCAGCGGCAAGTAGCCGATCAGACAACCGGGGATGCGTTCCGCGAGACCGCAGGCGCGT
>NZ_JAVROT010000508.1:0-6250 GCF_032162605.1 Mycobacterium sp.
TCTGGGTGTCGCACCTTGGTGCCATCGCCGAACACGTCCGCGGGCTCGGCTTGGAATCGCGGTCCGTGGTGCGACCGGATCCCGCCGACTTCTAGGTCCGCGAGGTCACTCCTCGCGGAGGCGGGACTCCACGAAGTTCTCGACCTTCTCCCACTGCGCGACGGCCTTGGCGTACGGCGCGGGAGGCTTGCGAACCTTGTCGGCGGACAACACGTGACCGACGAACCTGCCGAGGGGCTGGTCTTGGTTCAGCGCCTCCTCCACGGTGTCGTCCTCGGCGTAGTCGCCGACGTCTCGGATCAATTCGATGGCCAGTTCGAGCTGCTCGAGGTCCACGGCGTCGGGCCCGTCGGCGATGTCGTCGGCCAGGGTGCGCAGCACGTAGACGTTGTCGTCGGTGACCCGGATCTGCAATGACCCGTCGGTGGCAGCGGTCTTGATGTCATCGAAAGTGGCGAGATCCGACAAATCGCTTTCGTGTTCGTCGGCCAGGTAGCGGGCCAGCGACCGCTCGGAGCCGAACACGCTGATGCGTCCATTGCGACCGAGAAAGATTGGCTGGTCGTCCATGTAACAGCGCAGGGTGTAGAACGTGCCGCCCCGGGTCAGCAGGCGGATCGGATCGATGCCGACGCGCGTCCAGAAATCCTCGTCGCTGCCGAGAACCTGTTCCGTGGCCTGCGCGGAGAGCGCGGCCTCTTCGTCGTCGGTGTCGACCTCGTCCTCGATCACCACGTCGTCGGCGGCCTCGTCCACGACCTCCGGCTCGGGGGCCGGTTCGGCGAGTTCGGCCTCGGCCTTCTCGGCGGCCGCGGAGTTCACGTCGGGGATCGTGACGATCTCGTCGATCGCGTCGACGACACCGTCCCATCCGCGGGCGATCACGGCCTCGATCTCGGCCCAGCGCTTGCGGCCAGCACGGCCCTGGAACACCTCGGCGCCACCGCCGAGGGACCCGAGGACGGGGTTGCCGTTGAAGAACTTCGACACCACGGTCAGATCGCATACGGAGCCGACCGCCTGCACCACGCCAAGCGCATGCAACAGCTTCGCCACCGACTCCTCGGTCGGCTTCTCCGCCGCCACCTCGGGAACACCGATCAGGTCGTGCTGACGGTCTTCGCCGGGGTCGAGTCGGTGCGCCGACGACGCCTTCAGTTCATCCCACGCCGGGTGGTCGGTGAGGTCGTTGTCGGAATTGGTCCGGACGAATGCGGCCAGGTCAGCGACCGACTCGAAGCCGTATAGGTCGTCGTCCTTGCCCAGGAACGCCTGCCACTCGTCGTCGGCATCACGCCACGACGGAGCCCACAGTGTGTACAGATCGCCCTTGGTCAGCCCAAGCCTCACAGGCACGATGTCAGCAGCCATGCGGCACAGCCTAACGACGCCTCCGCAGGGGCTTGCTGTCAGGCGGTTCGGCGCTGGAAGCCCTCGGTGCGGTCTGGTCGTGCGAGCAAGCGCGACGGTACACACGGGCGGGCCCGCGATGGACATGTGCAGACTCGTCGCAGACGTTCGCAACACCGGACGCCATCAGTGCGGCCTGAGGGGACCGTCGGTTGGAGTCGTTGGGGGGATCGGGGTTGGTGACCGGGGGGTGTTCGTGGGTTGTGTCGGTCTTGTTTTTTAGGGTGCGCAGCGTGTCCGAGCGCCGGTTTCGCTGCACGCCATAGGGGGTGTGTTGGTGCGGGTCGGCCGGGCGGATGCACCAGTGCAGGTGGTGCGGGCGTTCACCGGTCGGACCGCACGGGAGCTGCGCGCGGAGTTTGCGCATCTGTGCGGGTTCGCGAAGGTGTTGTGGTCGCCGTCGTATTTCGTCGCCTCGGTCGGTTCCGTCTGGGAGTCGATGGTGCGCCGCGACGTCGAACATCAGTGGGATGCGGTGGCGTGGCGAGGCGGGCGGCGTATGTGTTCCGGCTGCGCCCTACCGCGCGTCAGCCCGTGGCGTTGGCGGCCAGCCGCAGCAGCGGCAGGCCCGAAATGGCTCGACGTCGTCGAGGCCTGACGCGCGCGTCGCGCGCCGCACTCGACGCACAGCTAACTCACGAGACAGGCCAAATCACACGACGACGCTTTTCAGCCATCGTGGCGGTAGCCGTCAGTGAAAGGCGCTTCCGACCACCGACTACCTATGTAGCCACAGGTGGTCAGTTCCCATTTGAATTTAGGTCGTTCGGCACCGTCGACGTTTCGGTAGACTAAGTCGATCAATTGACGTGACTGTCAGGCAAACGGGTTACTGGTGGCGTCACGGGGCGGTGATGCACGGGGGAGACGATGTTGAAGCGCATTCATTCGTGGTGGGGGCAGCCCGACCACTACGTCTGGTTCGGCTCCTACCTTCAAGCGCACCGCATGGTGGGAATTACCCGAGCGGTGATGGTGGTGACCTCGGCGTCCCTGACGATCATTCCCTTCGCATTGCTGTGGAGTTCGGCGCCGCCGGACGGCGTCGTCCGCATCGTTCTGTCCATTCTGTCGGTCGTCGTTGGCACCGGCTGTGCGCTGCTGTGGATCGTTCGCTGGCCGTCCAGGTCGGAGTCGATCGCCTTTGCCATCACCGCCAGCGCGAGTATCGCCATGGCGGCGCTGTCCCAGAGTGACCCCTCGATCGCCCTCCTTGCGTGCACCGCCTTCGTCACGGTCTCCGCGTACATCGCCATCTTTCACACCGCGTTCCTCATGGTCGCCAACGCGGTCGTCGTGGTCGTCATCCCCATCGTCCCCGCGGTGGCACTGGCGACGAATCACGACGTCGTGCGCGCATTGTGCGAATACGGGCTGATGGTGGTCGTCAACATCGCGGTGCCATTCGGCATCCAGATCATCGTCCAGGCTCTCGGCGTCGATCTGCTGAACGCCGACCGTGACCCCCTCACCGGATTGCTGAACCGCCGCGCGTTCTACGAACGGACCGGCCAGCTCGTCGCGGCGCACGGATACTCCGATTCGCACCTCGTGGTGGCGATGATCGACCTCGACCGGTTCAAACTGCTCAACGACACCAAGGGTCACGCCGCGGGCGACCGCGTTCTGATCGCGGTCGGGCACGGTCTTCGCGAGCACACCCGCCCGAGTGCCATCGTCGGGCGGGTGGGAGGTGAGGAGTTCCTGGTCGCCGACGTGTTCGTCGACCCGAGGCAGGCTGCCCTGGGTCAGCGTCTCTGCGACGCCGTGGCCGATCTGCCCTACGAGATCACTGCCAGCGTCGGGATCGCCAGCGCCCGATGCGATCAGTTCGTCGAGCGCCACGATCCGAACCTGGTCATCAACGCATTGATTGCGTCGGCCGATGGAGCGATGTACGACGCGAAACGCAACGGCGGCAACCAATCCCGTCAACGGGTGGCCCCGTTCGAACAGTATTGCGCCGACGACCGGAGTCAGGTGCGTGCGAAGTAGCGCTCGCCATCAGCGGCCATCCTCCCGAACGCCAGCTTGAGCACCGGGGCTAGAGGCTTGAACGGCAATGCGAACGCACTCTTGGGCTCGATGGCAACGGTCCACGTGAACCGCGTCGCGCCGCTGTCGGAAGGCTCCGGCTCCACGACATAGTCCTCGGCGAACCGCCGGAACACGGGCAGGTTCGCCTCATAGACGGAGAACGAATAACGGTGCCCCTCGTCCCAACGGAAGTAGCGCTCGCGAACGCGGGTCAACCCGGGGGCCAACACGACCTCGCGGGTGCTTCCGACACCGAATGGGCAGGGACTCAGCCATTTCACCGCACTGACCGTTGCGCTCCAGGCGGCGACCGAGTCATCTGAGGCAAGGGATTCCCAGACCTTCTCGACCGGCGCCGCGAACCGCCTCGAGTAACGGAATACGTGTGGCGCGGACGCGAAGAAGTCGTCGTCCGCGGGTCCGACCTCATACCAGCGCGTCATGGTGTAACAGCATGCCAAAGCGTCGCGCCGGTGGACAGACGCGGGACGATGGCTTCATGCGAGCAGTGATCTTCGAGGAGTTCGGTGGTTCGGTGGACGTACGGTCGGTCGCCGATCCGGCGCCATCGCCCGGGGGTGTGGTCCTCGAGGTGCACGCCACCGGTCTTTGTCGCAGCGACTGGCACGCGTGGGCCGGGCATGACGACGGGGTGGCACTCCCGCACGTCCCGGGGCACGAACTGGTCGGCGTGATCGTCGCGGTGGGGGCCGAGGTACGACGGTGGACGGTCGGTGACCGGGTGACCACACCCTTCGTGTGCGGCTGCGGGCACTGCCAGTGGTGCCTGGATGGTCAGGCGCAGGTGTGTCCGAATCAGACTCAGCCGGGTTTCACGCACTGGGGTTCCTTCGCCGAGTACGTGGCCCTGCACGCGGCCGACGCCAACTTGGTGGTCGTCCCGGAGGTCGTCGGCGATGCGGCGGCGGCGGGATTGGGCTGTCGGTTCGCCACCGCCTACCACGCACTGACAGCTCGGGCCCGAGTCAGGCCCGGCGAGTGGGTGACGGTGGTCGGGGCCGGCGGGGTGGGCCTCAGTGCTGTGCAGGTGGCCGTCGCGGCCGGTGCCAGGGTCGTCGCGGTCGACCGCACTCCGGCAGCGCTGGACCTGGCGCGCGGCCTGGGTGCCGAGCACACCGTGCTCGCCGATCGGGGCGAGCGAAGCGACGGGGAACTACATCGGGGCGAGCTCGCCACCCGCGTGCACGACCTCACGGGCGGGGGCAGCCACGTCGCCGTAGACGCGGTCGGCACCCCGGTCACCTGTTCGGACGCCATCTACAGCCTGCGGCGGCGGGGACGTCACGTACAGGTGGGGTTGCTGCCAGGCGTCGACGGGCACCCCGCGGTGCCGATGGAGCGGGTGATCGCCTGGGAACTGGACATTCTCGGCAGTCACGGCATGGCCAGTGTGGACTATCCCGGCATGTTGGAACTGGTGGAAGCAGGCACGTTGCGCCCGCAGGACCTGGTCGAGCAAGTCGTCGGACTGGCCGAGGGCGCTCGTCTACTCCCGTCGGTCGACACCGCCTCTCCGGTCGGCGTCACGTTGATCGACCCGCGGCTGCAGTGACCCTCACGCCGTCGGCCGCCAGAATCCCTGGAAGCCCTGCCCGGCGTTGGTCGTTCGGACCGGGGAGAGCTTGACGGGGTCCCCCGCTTCGATAAGTGATCAATAGGGGTGCAGCTCGCGACCGGATCCACTAGCAGATTCGGCGACAGCTATGAATTAATGCCACCTCACCGCTGAGACGCTCACTATTCTGAGAGTCTTCGAACCTTGGGGCCGAGCGTCGGAGGGCGGATGACAGCAGTACCGGAGGGCACGCCTGAACGCTTGTGGAGCCCGCCGCCGGAGCGGGTGGAGCGGGCCGGAATCACGAGGTATCTGCGCTGGCTGCGCGACGAGCGCGGACGGCACTTCGACTCCTATGAGGAGCTGTGGCGCTGGTCGGTCGATGAGTTGGAGGCCTTCTGGTCGTCGATCTGGGACTTCTGCGGCGTGATCACCCATCACCCTTACGAGCGGGTGCTCGATCGCCGCGTCATGCCTGGGGCTCGCTGGTTTGACGGCGCCTTGATCAACTATGCCGAGCATTCGCTGTGGCGAGCGCTTCGCCCAGAGTGGGCTTCGCGTGCGGCTGTGGTCTGCGAGTCCGAGTCACGTTCACGCATAGAGCTGACGTGGGGCGAGTTGGGCGCCGAGGTGGCCGCGCTGGCCGCCACATTCCGCAGCCTCGGCGTGCGGCAGGGCGATCGCGTAGCTGCCTACCTACCGAACGTGCCCGAGTCCGTCATCGCCATGCTTGCAGCAACGAGCCTCGGCGCGGTGTGGTCGAGTGCCGCGCCGGACATGGGGGCCGTCGGAGTGCTCGATCGGTTCCGGCAGATCAAGCCGAAGATACTCGTCGCGGTCGATGGATACCGGTACGGGGACAAGGCCTTTGACCGCCGCGATGTCCTGCGCGACATCGTAAGTGGGCTTCCTGAGTTGGAGACGCTGATCCTGGTGAGCCACCTCGACGCCGGAGCATGTTTCGAAGCGCCGGGCAGTGTTTCGACGCTGTCGTTCCGCGATGCGGTGGCGAAGCGGGCGCCGCTGGAGTTCACACCGGTTCCCTTTGCCCACCCGCTCTGGGTCGTGTACTCCTCTGGAACGAGCGGCAAGCCGAAGCCAATCGTGCACGGGCATGGCGGGTTTCTGCTGGAGAACCTGAAGGCCGGTGCGCTTCACCTCGATATCGACGACGGCGACCGGTTCCTCTGGTTCTCCTCGACCGGCTGGATCATGTGGAACCTCTCG
>NZ_JAVROT010000509.1:0-7367 GCF_032162605.1 Mycobacterium sp.
CCGTCGCTTCGCTCGCCCCCGGGCCGAATTCCCCCGTCGCTTCGCTCGCCCCCGGGCCGAATTCCCCCGTCGCTTCGCTCGCCCCGGGCCGAATTCCCCCGTCGCTTCGCTCGCCCCCGGGCCGAATTCCCCCGTCGCTTCGCTCGCCCCCGGGCCGAATTCCTCCTCGATCACCAACTGCTCCAGCACGCCGGCGCTCCGGCCCCACGGCTTCGGCCAGTGCGGCACCAGATACCCGGAGTCGACGAGGAAGTCGCGTCGCTTCTCGGCAGGCAGGGACCTCCACGTGGTGACGGCCTCGCGGGCGGGGGCGCGGAACTCGTCGGCCTCGGCGGGCAGCGTGAACGACGCGCCGTGGGCCTGCCCGCTGCGCTGCCCCGCCACGACGTCGATCAGGGGATCGGCGCCGTCGGCCATGATCGCCGCGAGCGTGCGGGCTCGGCGCAGGTACAGGTGTGCGTCGTGCTCCCACGTGAAGCCGATACCGCCGTGAAGTTGAATGTTGCACTCCGCGTCGAGGATCTGCGAGCGGATCGCGTGCGATGCGGCCACCGCTGCGGGGAACCATGCGCTGTCCAGATCGTCTGCTCGGGCGGCGTCCCACGTCGCTGCGGTGGTCTGCTCGGCGTTGACGAGCATGTTGGCGGCGTGGTGCTTGACGGCTTGGAAGGTGCCGATGGTGCGACCGAACTGCTCGCGCACCTTGGCGTACTCGACCGCCATTTCCAAGGCGGCCCAACTGATTCCGACAGCCTCGGCGGAGGCCAGGATGCGGAACACGGTGCGCGCGCGGCGCGCGGCCCCCGAAGGACGCGGTCCTCGGTGACGGTGACCTCGCGCAGTTCGACCGCGCCGATGCTGCGGGTGGTGTCCAGTGGCACGAGGGTGGTGACCGTCACGCCGTCGGCGCTCGCATCCACGACGACGACGTCGTCACCGGCCATCAGCACCAGGACGTCGGCGTGTGGTGCGCCCAGCACGGCGGCGCTCTCGCCGGTGAGCGCCAGATCCGAACCGATGGTGATGCTGCTCGACAGCCCGAGGGCGCCCACGCGACTGCCGTCGGCGAGCCCTGGAAGCAGTTGCGCTCGAAGGGCATCCGTTGCGCAGCGATCGATGACCACCGCGGCCGACACGCTCGGCAGGAACGGGCCGGGACACAGTTCGCGTCCCTGTGCCTCGAGCACCACGGCCAACTCGGGCAGTCCGAAGCCCGACCCACCGTGCTCTTCGGCGATCGCCAGGCCCTGCCAACCGACGCCGACGGATGCAGACCACAGGTCGGCGGGGTGGGTCGCGCCCGCTGCGTCCTGGTCGAGGGTCGCCCTGGCCGCAGCGCAGCTCTTCAGCTTTCTGAGCTGGCCATTCGCGGCGTCGGCCAGATCGCGGTGGTCGTCGGTGATCGCTAGCGCAGAGGTGCCCACGACCTCGACTCAACCACCTTGGCGGCGGCATGACCTGTGATACGGCTCATATTCGGGCAGTAGACGTCGAGTTGGTAGACAACTCTCATTGGTTGTCGTGTACTGGCGGGTAACCGAGGTACCCTCGCGAAATGACGGCTAGACCGGATACCCGGTATCCCGGACCCACCTGGGCCACCCGCGCCCGCTGGCTGATGAAGGCCGGTCCGGCAGACTACATGCTGGCGATGAGCGTCGCGGCGACGTCCCTGCCCGTGATCGGCAGGCACCTCGAACCGCTCGGCGGCGCCACCGCGATGAGCATCTGGGGCGTACGGCATACCCCCGACTTCGTCGGCGCTGCGGTCAAGTCCTGGTTCACGCCGGGTATCGGCGCGGTGAAGAAGCAGCAGCGCGATGCGACCAATGCCGTCACCGAGGCGGCGTTGCGCGGGGTTGTGCCCGCCAAGGACCTCGACATCACCTGGCCCGCCCCCGAGCGCACTCCGCCGGTGTGGAAGGCGTTCGAGCACCGCCGCAACGTGTACCGGTCCTCGGTTCGCTACGGCGGCAGTCCATCTCAACTACTCGACGTGTGGCGGCCCAAGGACCTGCCTGTGCAACCCGCCCCGGTGATGCTCTTCCTGCCCGGCGGCGCGTGGGTGCACGGCGGCCGGATACTCCAGGGCTATGCGCTGATGTCGCATCTGGCCGAAATGGGCTGGGTGTGCCTCTCGATCGACTACCGCGTCGCGCCCAACCACCCGTGGCCGCAACACATCACCGACGTGAAGACCGCCATCGCGTGGGCCCGCGCCAACGTGGACAAGTACGGCGGCGACCGCAACTTCGTTGCCGTAGCCGGTACTTCGGCAGGTGGCCACCTGGCGGCACTGGCAGGCCTGACTCCCAACGATCCCGAGATGCAGCAGGACCTGCCGGAAGGCTCCGACACCTCGGTGGACGCCGTCGTCGGCATCTACGGCCGCTACGACTGGGAGGACCGCTCCACCGTCGAGCGGGTCCGCTTCGTGGACTTCCTGGAGCGGGTCGTCGTGAAGCACGATATCGCCAGACATCCGGAGATCTTCCGCAATGCGTCACCGATCGCCCGCACACATGCCGACGCGCCACCGTTCCTCGTCATTCACGGCAGCGGCGACACCGTCATTCCCGTGCAGCAGGCGCGCGACTTCGTGGCGAAGCTGCGCACCGAGTCACGGGCGCCGGTCGGTTACGTGGAGTTGCCGGGCGCAGGCCATGGCTTCGACATGACCGACGGAGCCCGCACCGGCTCGATGGCCACGGCAATCGGCTTGTTCCTCAACGAAGTTCACCGAAACCAGACGGTGGCTGGGGCAAAGCAGGTTATATAGCCGCGTGAAGAGGCTCAGCGGTTGGGACGCCGTACTGCTGTACAGCGAGACACCCACCGTGCACATGCACACGCTGAAGCTGGCCGTGATCGCGCTCGACGACCTGAAGGGCCGGACGTTCGGCGTCGACGACTTCCGCAAGGTCATCCACGGCAGGCTCTTCAAGCTCGACCCGTTCCGCTACGAACTCGTCGACATCCCCTTCAAGTTCCACCATCCGATGTGGCGGGAGAACTGCGAGGTCGACCTCGAGTACCACATCCGTCCGTACCGGGTGGCCAGCCCTGGCGGCCGCCGCGAACTCGACGATGCGGTCGGCAAGATCGCCAGCACGCCGCTGGACCGCACCAAGCCGCTGTGGGAGATGTACTTCATCGAAGGCCTCGCAGGAGGCAGGATTGCGGTTCTGGGCAAGATCCACCACGCGCTGGCGGACGGGGTCGCCTCGGCCAACCTGATGGCGCGGGGCATGGATCTTCAGACGGGTCCGGCCGACCGCGACTCGTATGCCACCGACCCCACGCCCACCAGATCGGAACTGGTACGGACGGCCTTCGGTGACCACCTGCGTCAGATCGGTCGACTGCCAGGGGTGATGCGCTACACGGCCCAGGGCGTGGGGCGGGTGCGCAAGAGTCCTCACAAGTTGTCCCCCGAACTGACCCGCCCCTTCACGCCGCCGCCCAGCTTCATGAACCACATGGTCGACGGGACGCGGAAGTTCGCGACGGCGTCGCTGGCGCTCGCCGACGTCAAGCAGACCGGCAAGCACCTGGGTGTCACCATCAACGACATGGTGCTCGCCATCTCGACCGGGGCGCTTCGCCGGCTTCTGATGCGCTACGAAGGCAAGGCAGACCATCCGCTGTTGGCTTCCGTGCCAGTGAGTTTCGACTTCTCGCGCGATCGCATCTCCGGGAACTACTTCACCGGCGTCATGATGGTGCTGCCGGTGGAACTCTCCGATCCACTCGAGCGCGTCCAGACCGTGCACGACGCCGCGGCGTCCGCCAAGGAGACCCACCATCTGATGGGACCCGAACTGGTGAGCAGATGGGCGGCGTACTTCCCGCCTGCGCCCGCCGAGGCCTTGTTCCGTTGGCTGGCGAACAAGGACGGCCAGAACAAGGTGCTCAACCTGCCCATCTCGAACGTTCCCGGCCCGCGTGAGCATGGCAGGGTGGGCGGCGCATTGGTCACCGAGATCTATTCGGTGGGTCCGCTCACCACCGGCAGCGGTCTCAACATCACGGTCTGGAGTTACGTCGATCAGTTGAACATCTCGGTGCTCTCCGATGGAGCGACCGTCGAGGACCCCCACGAACTGACCGGGGCGATGGTCGACGCATTCATCGAAATCCGCCGTGCCGCCGGGCTTTCCGAAGAGCTGACGGTCGTCGAAAGCGCGATGGCACAGTAGGCGTCAGCCGGTCAGAGGCGGTCCGCGAGCATGCCTTGGCCCGGCCCGGTGAGTTCGTTGACGACGATGCGGCGGCCGGCCATCGCCATCAGCAGTGCCTCGCCGGTGCCTGCGACTTCGGGACCGCGCCCATGGGCCCAGGCGACGTCGGTCGCCTGCAAGCGCAGACCTCGAAGTCGTCGTCGTGCGCCCAGTCGGGGATTGTTCGGAACGAGGGGGAGGATGCGCGTCAGGCGCTCGACGGGTACGGCTCGGAGCTGGCCGAGCGCACGTCGGATGTCTTGGTGGTGGATGGTCCCGTCGACGAGGGCGATCATTCCGCCGAACCCGGCGGTCAGGCCCCGCGGTCGCAGGTGGTCTTCGAGGAACTTCAGCAACTCGTCGGGGCTCATCGGCGCGAACTCTTCAACACCCACCTCGTTGGCACGTACGAAGCGACCCTTCAGGAATCGCCTGGCCAGGCCGATGGTGTCGAGCTCCTCGTAGCTGAGCATGTGTGCGACAACGTCTTTGACGCTCCAGCCGGCGCACAGGCTCGGAGCCAGCCACTCCGCGGGTGTTAGCGTCGCGAGGTATGTAGCGAGATCGCAGCGTTCTGCGCGGGCCATCTCCATCAGGCTCGTCCCGCTGTCGGTGCTCATGGCGCCGCTGCCGTACGGGCCACCTCGGCGTAGCGGTGCAGATAGAGGGGCCAGCCCGCGTCGCCGTCCACCCCGTCGGCGATGGCATTCCAACCGGGGCCGTGACGATCGAGGTGGCGGTGTTCCAATTCGACTCTCGTTCGTTCACCGGACTCGGCGATGAACCGAACTTCGACCTCGCTGGCCCTGGTGAGGTCAGTTTCCAGCTCCCAGGTCGGGCCGATGTCCCAGGTGAAGACAACCCGGGATGGCGGCTCGTACATCAGCACCCTGGCCCATTCGCAGCGGCTTCCGTCAACGCCGATGTCATAGATGTGCCCGCCGACTCTGGGCTCGAACACGGTTTCGGCGATCGGCACCGAGAGCAGGTTGTGCTCGCGTGGCTTGATGAGGTCGAACTTGCTGGTGAACAGCGCGAACGCCCGCTCGATGGGGGCGTTGACCTCGACTTGGTGCCGAATCGATTGAACACGAGGATGATTTATGGTTCGTCTCCTTCCGGTTCGTCGGCGAGCTGTTTGAATGCGCTGAGAGCCTTCGACCAGAACCGGTCGAGATCGGCCCGAAGCGCCTCGATGCCGCTCGGTACCAACTGGTAGACGCGGCGGGTGCCGCTGGGGCGGTCCCGTACCAGGCCCGCGGACTTGAGCACCTTGAGGTGCTGGGACACGGCTGGCCTGCTGACGGGCAGTTCGCGTGCCAATTCGCCAACCGCCATGGGCCCGTCGGCGAGGCGTTCGACGATCGCCCGTCGCGTGCGGTCGGCGAGGGCTACCCACGCATCGTCAACTTGGTAAGTGACCACGAACGGTAAGCTATCACTTACGGCTTGATAAAGTGCGGGAAGCGCCCAATGAACCCGCGACGGTCAGCCGCGCTTGGCCTTCACCCAGTCCAGGAAGTGCGCCACCGCCGTCGCGGTGTACTGACCGTGCGGTGAGCCGAAGAAGTCGAATGCGTGCTGCGCGTGCGGAATTTCGGAGTAAATCACGACGTCGTCCGACTTCTGGGCGAGCGCGTCGACGAACTCCCGCCCCTCGATGACCGGAATGATCGAGTCGTCCGTGCCGTGCAACACGAAGAACGGTGGGGCGTCTGCGCGCACCTTGGTGATGGGCGACGCGTCGAGGTACACCTGCCGATTCTCGTTGAAGCGCGTCTTGACGATGTAGCGCTGCAGGATCGAGATGAATTCGGGGCGCCCGGAGCCCTCACGGGAGAACCAGTCGTATCGGCCGTAGATCGGCACTGCGGCCACCACCGAGGTGTCGGCGTCCTCGAAGCCCGGCTGCCACTCCGGCTCGTTCGGGGTCAGGGCCGCAAGGGCCGTGAGGTGCCCACCCGCCGAGCCGCCGGTGATCGCCACGAAGTCGGGATCACCGCCGTAGGAGGCGATGTTCTCCTTCACCCAGGCCAGCGCACGCTTCACGTCGACGATGTGGGCGGGCCAGGTGTTGCGCGGGCTGACCCGGTAGGCCATCGACACGCAGATCCACCCGCGTTCGGCCATGTGCGTCATCAACGGATATGCCTGCGGACGGCGCATCCCGATCGCCCACGCGCCGCCCGGCACCTGCAGCAACACGGGGGCCTTCCCGTCGCGGGGCAGGTCGCTGCGGTGCCAGACGTCGGCGACGTTGGCGCGGTGCGGGCCGTACCGGACGATGTCGGCCTTCTTGACGTACTGACGCCGCGCCCAGGACGTCCGAAGGACACCACCGCGCCGACGGCGGCGCTCCTCGGCCGCGATCGCCGCGTAGTCGTCGCCGAGAGTCTCGCGCAGCGGGCCCTCGAAGGATTCTTGGGACTTCGTGCTGCGGACGTAGATGAACCCGAGCAGTCCCCAGGCGATCGCCGTCAGCGCCAAGGCGATTCGGCCGCGCGGTCCCTCGAAGTCACCGCGCAGGCCACGCCGGGCCGCGTCGAGCATCGACGCGCCTGCCACCACCGGCGCGGCCTCACCGGTCGGCCAGCCGAACGCGAACACCGGCAGCGTGACGTAACCCTCGCGGCCCAGCGGTCGGACGGCGTTGGCGGCGTTCACCAACTCGGCAGTCGCTCGCAGCAGCGGGTACCGCCTACGATGTTTGCGCATCGTCGACGTTCTTCTCGATGAGGTCCTGAAGGTCACGACGAAGGATCTTGCCAGTGCTGCCCCTCGGCAAACTCCTCAGCACCCTGATGGTGCGCGGCACCTTGTAGTTCGCGAGGTTCTCGCGGACGTGCGCCTTGAGCGCGTCCGGGCTCGCCGAACCACCCGGCCCCAGCACGACGAAGGCGACCAGTCGCTGCCCGTACTGCTCGTCGTCGACCCCGAGCACCGAGGCCTCGGAGACCTCCGGGTGAGCGGCGAGGATCTTCTCCACCTCGATGGGGTACACGTTCTCGCCGCCGGAGACGATCATCTCGTCGTCGCGGCCCACCACGAACAGCCGGCCTGCCTCGTCGAGGTAGCCGACGTCCCCGCTCGACATGTAGTCGTCGTGAAAGTCCGTGGTAGCGCCCGAGGTGTAGCCGTCGAACTGGG
>NZ_JAVROT010000510.1:0-3128 GCF_032162605.1 Mycobacterium sp.
AGCCGTTGCATATCCCCAAGACTGGTAGACCACCGCGCGCAGCCGTCACGACCTCACCCATCACCGGCGCGAACTTGGCGATCGCGCCGCAGCGCAGGTAGTCACCGTAGGAGAACCCGCCGGGGACGACGACCGCGTCCACACCCTTGAGATCGGCGTCGGCATGCCAGAGGCCGACGGATTCGGCGCCGGCCAACCGCACGGCGCGGGCGGCGTCGACGTCGTCGAGCGTGCCGGGAAACGTGACCACTCCCACCCGGGCGGTCACTGGTCCTCCCTGGTGACGGTCCAGTCCTCGATGACGGTGTTGGCCAGAAGCGACTCGGCGATCTCGGCGAGCGTCTCATCGCTGACGCCGTCGTCGACGTCGAGCTCGAAACGCTTGCCCTGCCGGACATCAGAGATCCCGGCCACGCCGAGGCGGCCCAGCGCTCCGACGATCGCCTGCCCCTGCGGGTCGAGGATCACCGTCTTGGGCATCACGTGCACTACGACGCGGGCCACGCGCGGCTCCTGTCCTTGGAAAGATTGCTCGGCGCTCACTCTACCGGCGGCCTGGCGCGCCACAATGGAGGCATGCAACTGACGCACTTCGGCCACTCCTGCCTCCTCGCAAGCTTCCGAGACGGTTCAGGCACCGAGACCACCGTGCTCTTCGATCCGGGCAACTTCTCGCACGGCTTCGAGGGCGTCACGGGGTTGTCGGCGATCCTGATCACGCACCAACACCCCGACCACGCCGACGTGGAGCGACTACCCGCCCTGCTCGACGCCAACCCGCAGGCCGCGCTCTACGCCGACCCGATGACGGCAGCCCAGCTCGGTGGAGCGTGGCAGGCGGTCAACGTCGGTGACGCGGTCACGGTGGGCCACCTGAACGTCCGAGGAGTCGGCGGCACCCACGCGGTGATCCACCCCGAGATCCCGGTGATCGACAACATCTCCTATCTCGTCGGCGACGAGGGGCATCCCGCGCGGTTGATGCATCCCGGCGACGCGCTGTTCAACCCGGGCGAGCCCGTGGAGGTGCTCGCCACACCCGCCGCCGCGCCGTGGATGAAGCTCTCGGAGGCCGTGGACTACCTGCGGGCAGTGGCGCCCGACCGCGCCGTGCCCATCCACCAGGCCGTCGTCGCCAAGGAGGCACGCGGCATCTACTACGGGCGGCTCTCGGACATGACCGACACCGACTTCCAGGTGCTGACAGAGGAGAACGGCACCGAGTTCTGAGCGGGGCGCGCGCCTAAGCCGTGTCACGCACCGCGGCGCGGCCCGCCGCGCGGCCGGAGAACACGCAGCCGCCGAGGAAGGTGCCCTCCAGCGAGCGATAGCCGTGCACGCCGCCGCCGCCGAAACCTGCAGCCTCGCCGGCTGCGTAGAGTCCGGCGAGCGCGGTCCCGTCGGCCCTCATGACGCGGGAGTCGAGGTCGGTCTCGATGCCTCCCAACGACTTTCGCGTCAGAATGTGCAGCTTGACCGCGATCAGCGGACCCGCCTTCGGATCGGTGATCCGGTGCGGCGCGACGACACGGGCGACCCGGTCGGCCAGGTAGCCGCGGGCGGCTCTGATCGCGATCACCTGGCTGTCCTTGGTGTAGGAGTTGCGGACTTCGCGGTCGCGGGCCGTCACCTCCGCTTCGACGACGTCGTAGTCAAGCGGTTCGACGGCGGGCACGTCGTTCATCTTGGCCACCAGGTCGCGCAGCGTCGTCGCCGTGACGAAACCGTCGCCACGGTCGACGAATCGCTGCACGGGTGGCGGCGGGCCCGGCCGCACCCGCGACAACACCTTCCGCACGTCGCGCTCGGTCAGGTCGGGGTTCTGTTCCTGACCCGACAGCGCGAACTCCTTCTCGATGATCCGTGCGTTGAGCACGAACCACGTGTAGTCGTGGCCCGTCTTCGCGATGTACTCGAGCGTGCCGAGCGTGTCGAAGCCGGGATACAGGGGCGCGGGCAGTCGCCGTCCGGTGGCGTCGAGCCAGATCGACGACGGTCCCGGCAGGATGCGGATGCCGTGCTTTGGCCAGATGGGGTCGTAGTTGGTGATGCCCTCGGTGTAGTGCCACATCCGGTCACGGTTGATCAGATTGGCGCCCGCGGTCTCGCTGATGCCGAGCATGCGGCCGTCGACGTGTTCGGGCACGCCGCTGAGCAGTTGCTCCGGCACCCGGCCCATCCTGGCCGGCCAGTTCTCGCGGACCAGGTCGTGATTGCCACCGATGCCACCGCTGGCGACGATGACGGCGGGTGCGCGAAATTCGAACTCGCCGATCGTGTTTCGTGACGATGCGACACCGCGTTGCGCTGCCGACGGTTCGAGTACTGCACCACGCACCCCGGTGACCGTGCCGCCTTCCACGATGACCTCGTCGACGCGGTGGCGATGCGCGAACCGCACCTTCGAACCGGCGGCCAGGAGCTGACGGGCGAAGATCTCGACCAGGCCCGGGCCGGTACCCCAGGTGACGTGGAAGCGAGGCACCGAATTGCCATGCCCGCGGGCGTCGTAACCGCCGCGTTCGGCCCAGGCCACCAGCGGGAAGGTTCGCAGCCCGCGCTCGCGCAACCAGCTGCGCTTCTCCCCCGCCGCGAAGTCGACGTAGGCGTGCGCCCACTGGCGCGGCCAGTGATCCTCGGGGCGGTCGAATCCCGCGGTGCCCAACCAGTCCTGCAGCGCCAGTTCGTGACTGTCGCGGATGCCCAACCTGCGCTGTTCGGGACTGTCAACGAAGAACAGGCCGCCGAACGACCAGAATGCCTGTCCGCCCCGGTTGGCGGCGTTCTCCTGGTCGACGATCAGGACCGAGCGGCCCTTGTCCAGCACTTCGCAGGCGGCCACCAGTCCGGCCAGCCCCGCTCCCACCACGATGACGTCAGCATCAGCCATAGGACGCCACGTTAGCGGTCCGGGTCAGGCGGCGTCCGTCAACGCCGACTTGGGCTCCCAGCGGTAGACGGCAGGGGCGCACTGATGCATCAGGGCCAGGTCGATCGCGTCCAGCATCGCCTGACGGGGACCCGGTCGACGCAACTGCCCTGCCGCGACGGCGACGCGGACCGTCCCGGCCCGACGCGCGGTGCGTTCGGCGGAGAGCACCAGCGTCCGGCACCACCACGACTCGGTG
>NZ_JAVROT010000511.1:0-2631 GCF_032162605.1 Mycobacterium sp.
TGGCGACGACCACCGCAGCGCCCCCGACGCACGGCATGACGATCTCCAGCATGTGCAGCGGGTCGGCGATGACCGGGCTAGCCAGCACGTCCTCGACCGTGAGTGGCTTGTCCTTCCAGATCGCGCCCTCGGTGTGATTGGCATTAACGCGTGTGTCGACGACGAGCTTGGCCATCGCCCGCTCGTCGTAGCCGTAGATCGCGGCATAGCGCTGGGCCACCTGGCCATATGGCCCATTCTGGCCGAGGTTTCCGTACGGAATCTCGAATTCGGCTTGTGGAGAGCCGTATTGGTTGCTCGACGAGCCGAAGAACATCGCGTCGATCATCGGTCTGGGTTTCTTCTTCGACGACGGCGTGATGTAACGGGCCGGCAGTGCGCACAGCACGGCGTCACAGATGCCGAGCTCGACGGCCGCGGCCGCGCGCCACACCATGGCCGCGGCGCTGGCTCCGCCAAGATCCACGTGTTCGGCGAATCGTGCGCCTATCCCCAGGTATTCGGCAATCGTGGAGGGCACGAAGATCTCCGACTCGGCGAGGTGGGAGGCGACGATCCCGTTGACGACGTCGCCCGGCAGTCCCGCGTCCTCGAGCGCGGCGGCGGAAAGCTCGGCCCACTGCTCGATGACGAATGGCGCGGGCGAGGCCTTGTTCAGCCGCTCGGGTGGCAGCTCGATGTACCCGACGATCGCGGCCTCTCCACGTAATCCCATGATGTGTCCTTATTTTCGGGGTTTACTTGCGGGGCAGGCCGAGAATCATCTGCGCGATGATGTTCAGCTGAATCTCCCTGGTTCCGCCGCCGATTAGCTCAGCCGGCAGATGCAGATAGGGCTGCACGACCGCGGGTTCGGAGTCGGCGACCATGGCCGTGTGTCCGGTCAGGCGCAGCGTGGCCTCGAACGTGCGCCGCAGCAGCACGTTCATCGCCACCTTGGCGATGCTGGACGCCGGCCCCGATGCCTGCCCGTCCAGTAGCCGAATGGTTTCCCGCACCCCGAGCGCCCTGATCGCGTTGGTGTAGGCGTCGAGTTCTCCCAACGCCCGCTGTGCATCGTCGCGCTCGGGGCCGGGTTCAGCCGCCAACTGGCGCAGCGCAACAGCACGATCGAACTTGACGTATCCGCTGATGGCGGAACGCTCTTCGGCCATCGTGGCGATCGCGAGGCTCCAGCCGTCGGTTGGACCGCCCAGGAGCATGTCGTCGGGTATGAAGACATCGTTGAGGAAGACCTCGTTGAAATGCGCCTGCCCGGTCGCCGTCTTGATCGGCTGGACCTCAACCCCGGGGGATCGCATATCGAGGATGAAATAGCCGATACCGCGGTGCTTGCTGGCCTCGGGGTCGGTGCGCGCCAGCAGGCCGCCGAGGTCGGCGTACTGCGCCAGTGACGTCCAGATCTTGTGGCCATTGATCCGCCAGCCGCCATCGACCTTGGCCGCCCGGGTGGCCAGCGACGCGAGGTCGGAGCCGGCTCCGGGTTCGCTGAATAGCTGGCACCAATGAATATCGCCACGTTGAGTCGCCGGGATCAGGCTTTCCTGCAGGTCTTTTGGTGCGGCGGCCAGGACCGACGGCAGGATCCATTCGGCGATGTTCAGCGACGGCCGGACCAGACCGGGGCGCTTGGCGAACTCCTCGTCGATGATGAGCTGTTTCAACGGGCCAGCATCGACGCCCCACGGCGCCGGCCAGTGCGGCGCCATCAGACCGGCGTCGGCGATCAACGTGCGCTGCGGCCCGCTGGCCTGGTCCTCGTAGTCGCCGTGCGGTGCGGGTTTGTCGTTGCGCAACTGCAGGGCGGCGTCCAACGTCTCGGCTACCCAGGACCGGAAGTCCGATTCCGCGTCGCCCAGATTGACCGACATGTCACGCTGCTGGGCGCAGCCCAGTTGTCCTAGTCGCCGGGCCCAGCGACTGGCCGGGCCGATCGATCCCGCCAGGCTGATGGCCCGCCGCCAATACAGGTGCACGTCGTGTTCCCAGGTGAAACCGATAGCGCCGAGCATCGTCAGGGCGTCGAGCACCAGGTCAGGCACCGGCGAGATCGCTATGACCGCGGCCCCCGCCGCGGCGAGGCGTTGCTGGTCGGGCGGTTCGTCAGCGGCACGCACCGCATCCCAGGCCGCCGCGGTGGCCAATTCGCTGTTGACCAACAGCATGGCCGCACTGTGCTGCAGGGCCTGAAAGGTGCCGATCACCTTGCCGAACTGTTCCCGGGTGCGCAGGTGTGCGGTGACGGCGTCGACGCACCACTGGCTGATGCCGGCTGTCGTGCTGGCCACCAGACCCACGACCACACCTGCTGCGCGGTCTTCGTCGATTCCGGTCAGAACGTCGGACTCGACCGCGCGATACTCCGCGAGCCGCAGAGTTCCGACGTCGGCGATCAGGTCGGTGCCGGGTACGGATTCGACTGTCGCAGTGGGCGTTCCGGTGTCGACCGGCGCCCAGATGACGTCGCCACCATCGGTGCGCGCGCCGACCAGGATCATCCGCGCCGCACACACGCCGGCAGTGAACTTCGAGCTGCCCGTGATCAGCCATCCCTGATCGTCGGCGCGTGCCCGGAAGTCCGCGTCGTCGGGCAGGACGATGGCGGCGGGTGCGCCCGAGGCGAGCTCGCGG
>NZ_JAVROT010000512.1:0-18281 GCF_032162605.1 Mycobacterium sp.
GAGCACGCGGCCCGTGAACTCGTCGACGATGACCACCTCGCCGTCACGGACGATGTAGTCCTTGTCGCGAGAGAACAGCTCCTTGGCCTTCAGCGAGTTATTGAGGTAGCTGACCAACGGCGAGTTCGCGGCCTCGTACAGGTTGTCGATACCGAGCTGATCCTCGACGAACTCGACCCCAACCTCGTGCACGCCGACGGTCCGCTTGCGGATGTCGACCTCGTAGTGGACGTCCTTCTCCATCAGCGGCGCCAACCGCGCGAACTCGACGTACCAGTTCGAGGCTCCGTCGGCGGGCCCGGAGATGATCAGGGGGGTGCGGGCCTCGTCGATCAGGATCGAGTCGACCTCATCGACGACGGCGTAGTTGTGCCCGCGCTGAACCATGTCTTCGACCGTGTGCGCCATGTTGTCGCGGAGGTAGTCGAAGCCGAACTCGTTGTTGGTGCCGTAGGTGATGTCGGCGGCATATGCCACCCGCCGCTCGTCCGGCGTCATCTGTGCCAGGATCACGCCGACGTCGAGGCCGAGGAAGCGGTGAACGCGACCCATCCACTCGCTGTCGCGCTTGGCCAGGTAGTCGTTGACCGTCACCACGTGCACGCCGTTGCCCGAAAGTGCGTTCAGGTAGGCGGGCAGAACACAGGTCAGCGTCTTGCCCTCACCGGTCTTCATCTCGGCGACATTGCCGAAGTGCAACGCGGCGGCGCCCATGACCTGCACGTCGAACGGCCGCTGACTCAGGACCCGCCACGCGGCCTCGCGAGCCACTGCGAACGCCTCGGGCAGCAGGTCGTCGAGTTCCGCGCCGTCGGCGACGCGCTTCTTGAACTCGACGGTCTTGGCGCGCAGTTCCTCGTCGGAAAGCTTCTCCACGTCGTCGGACAGGGTGTTGACATACTCAGCGACCTTCTTGAGGCGCTTGACCATGCGGCCTTCACCGAGACGGAGCAACTTCGACAGCACGCTAATTTCCCCTGTGGGCTCGATCGAACTCGTAATACTTCAAACGAGGTCCATCGTAGGTGACTCGCCGAGCCGGCCAGCCTCATGCGCCCCGTCAGCTCGGGCTACGGCGCCTAGGCGGGCCCGATCACGCCAGCCGGATCAGCCCGTAGTCGTAGGCATGGCGCCGGTATACGACGGTGGGCTTGTCGCTTTCCTCGTCGTGGAACAGGAAGAAGTCGTGGCCGACGAGTTCCATCTCGTAGAGCGCGTCGTCGACCTTCATGGGGGCAGCGGTGTGTTCCTTGGTGCGCACGATCCGCCCCGGTTCGTGGTCCTCGGGCGTCTGGTTGGCATCCTCGGTCTGTGACGGCACGACCAGAGGCGGCGGGTTGACCGCGGTGGCCTCGGCCAGCGATACGGGGGTCTTGTCACCGTAGTGAATCTTGCGGCGGTCCTTGCTGCGCCGCAGCCGGCTCTCGAGTTTGCAGACGGCCGACTCCAGCGCCGCGTAGAAGCTGTCCGCGCACGCCTCGCCGCGCGCCACGGGTCCCTTACCGCGGGCGGTGATCTCTACGTGTTGGCAGTTCTTGCGCTGACGGCGGTTGCGTTCATGGTCGAGTTCGACGTCGAACAGGTAGATGGTGCGATCGAAGCGCTCCAGGCGCGACAGCTTCTCTGAGACGTAGATGCGGAAGTGGTCGGGAATCTCGACGTTGCGGCCCTTGACGACGACCTCTGCGTGAGGCTCGTTTTGCGGCTCGTCCTCTTGGACCACCATCGCCGTGCGATCGGTGTCTACGGATTGGATTGACATACTTGGCAACTCGTTTCCTCGTCGGCTTGGACGGTGCCAGCACGCACGCAGCGTGCAGGGCTTTTAACGGAAGTGCGCCGGCGGGACGCGAATGTCATCGGCCAGCGGCGCAAGGTGTCGAATGCTCACCTCCTACCGCTATTCAGGCGATGTGGCGCCGGTAGTTGTCGACGCCGCCGTGAGTCGTTCACGGGTGGTTGGTCCCGACGGTAGTCCGTGTTCACCCGCCTGTGCCACAAATTTCGCACACCTATTTCGAGTTGTTCATTCCGGTTTGATCTCCCCGTAATCACCGCCCGCGCAGACCCGCGACGTCATGCGTGCGCGACCGCCAGAACCGCGGTCACCCGGGCGCCCGCAGTTTGCAGGACGCGGACGGACTCGCATGCAGTGGCGCCGGTCGTCACGACGTCGTCGATGAGCAGTACCTCCCCGTGGACCGGCGTGCGGAGCTTGACCCGGCCGGCGATGTTGCGCTCACGCTGACCAGGCGACAGTCCGACGGAGTCTCGGGTAAGGGCACGCATCCCCAACGCCGAGACGACGAAGACCTCCGAGATCGCCGCGGTTCTCGCCAGGGCGGTGACGGGGTCGCCGCCGCGCCTGCGGGCCGCCGACCTTCTGGTGGGCGCTGGCACGACGATCAGGGGGACGGCGACGATGCCCCACGCCAGGAGTCGGGTCAGTCCGGCGTTGACGGCCACTGCCAGCGGCGCGACGAGATCGGTGCGGCCGTGTTCCTTCATCGCGACGATCGCCGCGCGGCGGGCGCCTGCGTAGCGGCCTAGGGAGAAGACGGGGACGCCGGGGTCGAGGCGTGGCGAGATCACCATCGGCTCATCCGCCCGAACCGCGAGAGCGCGCGCGCACGTCGGGCACCACCGGGTGCCAGGTGCCCCGCAGCCGCCACACTCCAGTGGGAGGACGAGGTCGAGCAGCACTCCTGCAGTCTGTCGGCCCGGTACGACAACCCGGCTCGGCCGGACCCTCACGATCCACCCATCGACCTTGCCGAATTACTTACAGTTGCAGCATCAGTTGAATGGAGGTTTTCTTGACCGAGAAACGCAGTCAGGGCAGCCCCAAGTTCTCATCCGCCGACGAGCTGGCTCGCGACACGCTGCGGGCCATCGAGCTCAACAAGGCGCTCTTGGTGTTGCCGAGGCAGGCCCGGCAAGCCTGGCTGTTCTCGAGACTTGCCCCAGGTCTGCTGCAGCGCTTATCGATTCGCTTCGTGGCCCGGCAGCGGGCGGCGCAGGCCGCGCACGTGTCGTGAGGCGCGGCGGCCCGAAAGGTGCGCGGGTCGTGCGAACTGTCGACCGCGTCCCGCGTCTAATGGTCGAGTTCTTTGAAGCCGTCGCCGGTTGAGCCGGCTCGAGTCTTGGTACCGTGGGATTTCGAGCTGTCGACCGCGAACGCTATTGCAGCCGTTGCCAGGTCACTGGTCTCCGCGAGATTGAAGCCGGTCAACGCCGTGAAGACGCTGAGCCGCTTTCGAACGGTATTGCGGTGCCGATAGGTTCGCGTGGCGATGTCTGCAATGGTTCCGCCATGAGTGACGAGGTCTCCGACCGTTTCGAGTATTCCGTTGCGTTCATGTTCCGTGAGCGTGCCGAGCGGGCGAAATACCGCAGAGTGCAACGCTTCGGACAATTCGGCATTGGCGGCGGTGACGGCGTGCAACCAATTGTCCCGAACCCAACGGACTCCGAGATCGGACCGCCCACTCACTGCCATCCGGGCAAGCCGGATGGCCCTTGGCACGGCGGCCATCCCGGCGGCGTCGATGACCGAACAGGCGTGTTCGTCCAGTGGCAGGAGGCAGGCGATGATGTCGGGCTGGCTGCTGGTCACGTTGATAACGCCGCGAAGCTCCTGGGCAAACCAGTTGAAGTAAAACGCGTTGCCGCCGGCATCGAGGTGGGCGGCGCATTCGGCGACCAACTCCGGCCGTGGAATCGGGAAGGCTCCCACGAGGCAGACGTAGTGACCCGACGCCGGGAGTTCCAGCGTGCGCGCGGCGTTGTCGACCGTGGGCTGATGGCGGTCGCCGTCCAGGAGAAGCTGCTCGAACGCCGCTGAGCGAATCTCTTCGCGGCTGCCCTGCGCGACCTGGTAGCCGTGCACGACCTCCTCGGTGCTGGCCTCGATGGATTCCCACACCATCAACGACGAACGTTCCAGGAAGTCGGCGCGGGTATAGACGCCGAATGCGCGGCCTTCGGCAATCAACGCCTCCCACAGCGTCTTGAGGTCGATACGAAATGCGTGCAGGACGCTCGAGAGGGGAACGTTCTGGTGCGCCCGGATACGTCCGACGTCGATCGCGGCGTTCTCGAGGGACTCGGGTATGTCGTCACCGACAAGCCGTGCCAGCGCAAGACGCATCGTGCGGTCCATGTGGTAGCGCAGATCGTCCCGGCTCACGGGGCCGGTCGAGTACGTCGGCTCGTCGTGGATGGTCTGTTCCACCGCGCGGTCGATGATCTGCGGCAGTCGGATGTCGAGAAGCCGACGCGCCGCCGCCCGGATCAAGGGCGTCGTCTCGTCCGTCTGAGTCGTCATGTCGCTCCTTCGAAATCCGCTTCTCACACGGGGGCAACTCGGCCGAAACAATCATCGCGCTGAACCCACCTGGAATGTGCACTTTGCACTCAATCTTCCCACCATCCCGCGCCACTCGGAGCATTGACCTGGGCATATTGCCGCAATTGAATGTGGGGTACGACACGTCGCACCCCACATGGGACCTGCGTCCGGGAAGGAGATCGATGCCCAAGCCAGCCGCCAACTCTCCCGATACGGATGTATTGGCCGAGGCTGTCGTGTCCGCTCGGCTGGCCGATTCCTACGGACTCGTCGGTGCTGACCTGAAGTTCCTGGGTGGCGAATTGGATCGCAACTACCGAGTCTCGGCCGGCGATGGGCGCGCCTTCCTGGCCAAGCTCCGGAAGAAGGCGGACCGCAGTGATCGGCTGCGCTGGCAGAAGGAGATTCTGCTGCACATTGCCGATCGACACGTCGGTGTGGGGGTACCGACGCTGGTGCAGACGAACGATGGCGACCTGGACGTGGGCATCGACGTCGGTTCCGAGCGGTGGCTGCTCACCGTGCTCGATTGGGTGCGCGGAACCGACATGGTCCACATCGCGAGCCACTCCGAGGGATTGCTCCTCGACATCGGCGCCGCCGCGGCCCGCGTGACGAAGGCTCTCGAAGGCTTCGAGTCCGAGACCTTGCACGAGACTCACCACTGGGACGTCACGCGCTCCGCCGAGGTGATCGACGAGTGTCTGGCTCTGGATCCCACGCTTGGCAAGAATCCCGACATCCTCACAGCCCGCGGATGGTTCACAGACGTCGAACCGCGACTGGGTCCGCTGCCCAGGGCGATGGTCCACAACGATCTCAACGACAACAACGTCTTGGTCGAAGTCATCGACGGTGTCCAGAAGGTGGCAGGCGTGTTGGACTTCAACGACGCGCTGTACACCGTGCGGGTCGCCGAACCGGCCATCGCAGGCGCCTACGCGATGCTCCGCAAGGACGATCCCCTGACTGCGATGGGATTCATCATCTCCGGCTATTGCGCCGTCACACCGTTGACTGATGACGAACTGGCGGTGGCCTATCCGCTGGCGGCGGCACGGCTGTGCGTGCAGGCATTGACATGGGCGGTCCGCGGACAGGCCAATCCCACTGAGTACGGAGCGATGCGGATGCGCCACACCCTGCCTGCGCTGCACCGCATCCTGCAGGTCGATACTCGAACCGCGGCAGCGCATTTGGCAGAGTTGAGCAGTCGGCGTCCCGCACGACGGAATGGATTCTGAGACCGGTCATGGCACATACCGAAATCCGCAACGTCAGTAAGAGATTCGGCGCGACGACCGCGCTGTCCGAGGTTTCGATGTCGGTCGAAGCCGGCCGCGTACACGGACTGCTCGGGGAGAACGGGGCAGGCAAATCGACCCTGATGAAAGTGCTCTCCGGCGTCGTGAGACCCGACGCCGGAGAGGTGACCATCGGCGGCCGGCGGTTGCAGCTGGGATCGCCGCGCGACTCCCGCGACATCGGCCTGGCGATGGCCTACCAAGAACTCAGCGCGCCGCCGAACATCACTGTCGCCACCAAACTCTGCCTGCCGAAATTGCCGACCCGCTTCGGCTTCGCGGTGTCTCAGCGAGAGCTGACCGAGAGGGCTCGAGCCCAGCTGCGCGAGTGGGAGGCCGAACATCTCGACCCTCATGCGGTGATCAGCGACCTCAGCCTTGCGGCTCGCCAAGAGGTGGAAATCGTTGCAGCCCTTTCGAGTTCTCCGTCGCTGCTGGTGCTCGACGAACCGACGGCGGCGCTTCCCGACCCGAACTGGCTCTTCCGGCAGCTGGCACGAGTCACCGCCGCAGGCGCCTCCGTCATCTACATCAGCCACAAGCTCAACGAGATCAACACGATCTGTGACACCGGCACGGTGCTGCGCAACGGCCAGGCCGTCGCCGGCTTCACCCGGGGTGAACTGTCCGAAGACGATCTGGTGGAACTGATGATCGGTCGCTCGTTCAGCCATGCATTTCCCGCCAAACCCGACGAAGACCGGATCGGCGACGTGGTTCTCGACGTCCGGGAACTAAAGGCAGGCGTCAAGCTGGCCGGGGTGTCGCTCCAGGTGCGCACCGGCGAGATCGTCGGCGTGGCCGGTCTCGAAGGCCAAGGCCAACGCGAGCTCTTCTACGCCCTGGCCGGGGAACTGCGCCCTCACGGGGGCACGGTGTCCGTCGCGGCCAAGCCGGGCACGGTTGATTTCTCGCTTGTCCCCGAAGAGCGCAAGAGCGAAGCGTTGTTCCTGCAGATGCGCTCCGACTTCAACCTGACACTTCCGCTGACATCGCGGTTCTCGCGGGCCTCGGTGGTATCACGACGGCAAGAACGCGAGCTCAGCGAACGCATCGCCGCCGAGGTCAACCTCGCACCGACCATGCTCAAGCAGCGCATCGCAGACTTGTCCGGAGGCAACCAGCAGAAGGTGGTCTTCGGCCGGTCCCTGGCGCAATCGCCGCGTTGCCTGCTGCTGTTTGATCCGACGCGCGGTGTGGACGCCGCGACGAAACTGGAAATCTACAGGATGACAAGGGAGTTCGCGGCCAGCGGGCACGCCGTGCTGGTGTACTCAACCGAGATCCCCGAACTCGTCGGCTTGTGTGACCGTGTCTGTTCGCTCTATGGCGGGCGGATCGTCGCCGAGCACACCGCAGACGGTCTCACCGAAAGCTCGGTGATGCACAGTGTGCTCGGCCGCAACGCGGAGGCCGTCCAGTGAGCATCGTCGAGTCCTTGACGCGCCGCAGCATCGGCACCAACCGCGAGACCCGCATCGCCCTCACCGTCTTCATCGTCTGCTACGGCGCGGTACTGTTCGTCAGCCCGTTCGAACGGAACAGCTACGCGTTCAACAACTTCGTGGTGTTGATGACGCCGCTGGCGATCGCCGCGGTCGGCACGACGCTGGTCCTCATCACGGGTGGATTCGACCTGTCGGTGGCCGGCACGATCAGTCTTTCCAATGTCATCGCGGCCACGACCATGGCGAAGTATCCGGGCGCAACCTGGTTGATCGTGCTGGCCGTGATCGCAGTCGGCCTGTTGATCGGCTTGGTGAACGGACTGCTCGTCGTCCGTGCCGGTCTGCAATCGCTGGCAGTGACGCTGGGAACGTTCATCATCCTGACCGGCATCGCGCTGGTCGTTCTGCCCGCACCGGGCGGCGAGGTTCCCGAGTCGTTCGCGTTGGCGTTGACCGATCCCCTCGGCCCCGTGCCGGTCGCGTTGATCGTCCTGTTGATACTCGCCGGGGTGTGGTGGGCGTTCAGCACGTCGCCGATCGGGGTGGCGGCCTACGCCGTGGGTGCCGACCGTCAAGCGTCGCTGATGTCCGGTGTTCGAGTCGGCATGGTGGAGGTTCTCTGCTACACCCTCGCCGGTGGGCTCTACGCGGCAGCGGGTCTCTACCTGACCGCCATCACGGCTTCGGGAGACCCCAACGCGGGACGGCCCTTCCTGCTCACGTGCTTTGCGGCCATGGCCCTCGGACTCGTCGGTTTCCGGGGCGGGTCGGGCAGCGCGGTGGCCGCCATGTTGGGCGCCGGCAGTCTCGTCGCGCTGCCGAAGCTCCTCTTCGCGGCGGGGGTCGAAGACTTCTGGTCAGGGGCGCTGCAGGGCAGCGTCATTCTCATCGCACTCGCAATACCGGTGATCACGATGCGGCTCGCCGCCTCGCGGCGACCAAGCACCGACGTCCAGGAAAGGGTGCCAGCATGACCTCTGGAATCACCGAGCCGACTGTGGACGCACCCGGCAGCACCGACTCGCAGTCCGCACCCACCGGCTCCCGCCGCGACTGGATGCGAAACCAGGCATTCGTCGTCTGGGTGCTGCTCGTGCTGTGTCTTCCGCTGTCCCGCTTGGCAAGTGAAAGCTTCCCGTCGGTATCACTCGTCGTCAACGTGATGAGCCTCGGCCTCTTCCTCGCCGTCATCGCCTTCGGGCAGGGCCTGGTGGTACTGACCGGCGGCATCGATCTGTCCGTGGCTTCCTCGGTCGCTCTCGGTGCCTACCTCACCGGATGGCTGTGGACAGCCGGCATTCCCGCTGTGTTCGCCGCCATCATCGCCGTCGTGGCATGCACCGCGGTGGGTGCCGTCAACGGCCTGATCATCAATCAACTGGGGTTTCCCGCGTTCATCGTCACACTCGCGGTCGGCACGATCCTCGCCTCTGTATTGCTGGGCGTGGCCCGTGGCGCCCCAGCGCAGCGGTCACCTGAGGGGCTGGCCGCGCTGTTTCGTCAAGAGACCACGGTGGTCGGGATTCCCGTGGCGATCTGGCTGTTCCTGGTGGTGGCGGCGTTGGGCCTCTTCATCCAGCACAAGACGACGCTGGGACTGCGTGCCTATGCGTTGGGCAACAGCGTCGCAGCGGCCAGAAACGCACGCGTCGACGTCGGCCGGGTGACGGTCTCGGTGTACGGGATCGCCGGTGCTGCCTACGGACTGGCGGGAGTGATGCTTCTCGGATACTCGTCGGGCGCCGACTTGAATGTCGGTGAGCCGTGGCTGCTTCCCAGCATCGCCGCTGTCGTCGTAGGGGGTGCCGCGATCCGCGGTGGCTCGGGCACCTACGGCGGCACGCTTGCGGGCGCGCTACTGCTGACGCTGCTGGGCATCGACATCAGCGCCACCGGCCTGGCCGAGGGTTACAAACAAATCGTCTACGGCGCCGTCATCCTCATTGCGCTGCTAGGGTCCCGCCTCGCAGGCAGGAGGAACTGACGTGAATCGGTTACGTTCCGTCCCCGCGCTGGCCGCAGCGCTGATCACGGCAGCCGCTCTGAGTGCATGCGCCGACCCCGACGCGGGCAGGGACAAGATCTTCCTCGATCTCAGCTACAGCGGCAACAACTGGCAGGACGAAGCTGGCAACCTCGCCCTGGCCGTCGCCAACTCCCCAGAATACGCTGGGAAATACGTTGTCAGAAAACAGATCTCGGGTACCGACATTCAGAAGCAGATTTCCGACCTGCAGTCGATGATCGCGGCCAAGGCCAAGCTGGTGGTGCTCTACCCCCTGTCGCCTACCGCCTTGTCGCCGACGATCCGGCAAGGCTGCGAACGTGGCGTCACCTTCATCGCCTATGACTCCACGGTCCGCGAACCATGCGCCTACAACGTCGCCTTCATCACCGGCGCACGAGTGGACGATCCGCGCGACGCCTTCTTCGGAGCGCAGACGGCCGAAGCGCTGGCGCAGATGCTCAACGGTAAGGGCAAGATCTTCATGAACCGGGGTGTCCCCGGAACGGCGACCGACCAGGTCCACTACGACACGGCCAAGGCCGTATTCGACCGGTATCCCGGGATCACCGTCGTCGCAGAGTATTACGGAAAGTGGGACTCGGCAGTCAGCCAGCAGGAGACCGCCAAGGCACTCGCAGCGCACCCCGATGTCAGCGGCATCTGGTCCCAGGATGGAGAAGTCGGCGTCGTCAAGGCGCTGCAGGCGGCCGGAAAGAAGGTTCCGGTCACAGGTGAGAACGGCAACTACTTCCGCAAGATGCTGAGCCAAGGATGGCCGGGAATCTCGTCGGGCTCTCCGCCCGCGCAAGCAGGTGTCGCGATGCGCATCGGCCTGCGCATCCTGGAGCAGGGGCCCGATTCGGTGCCACACAACATCGAGATGCCGCTACCGTGGGTCACCACGCAAACCGCAAAACCCTGTCCCGGCAACGAGTTCGTCGGTGGCTGCAACTTCTTCCCGAACGAGTCCGACACCTTCGTCACCGAAATCTTCCAGAAGGACCTGCTACCGCAGAGCTCTCTCGCCGCCGCCAAGACCGGCCAGCCGATGGCGGTTCTCAAACCCCTGGGTGCCGTATCTGCGTTTGCGCAACCGGAATGGCGACGGGTCTATACACGGGGCAAGTGCGACAGCGGTTGGCGGGAAGGGGACGTCGCGGACGTCCAGAACCCGTCCGGGCTACCCGGGTGCGTCCAGGATCCGCAGTGAGCGCACCAGACATGATCGGAGAGGAAACGAAGGTGACCAATCGAATCGACCTCAACGCCGACATCGCCGAAAGCTTCGGCCGGTGGAACCTCGGCGAGGACAATGAGCTGGTCAAGCTCGTCACGACGGTCAACGTCGCGTGCGGCTGGCATGCCGGCGATCCGTCGACCATGCACAGATCGGTGGAGATGGCCGCCGCCGCGCGGGTGAACATCGGTGCTCATCCCGGATTCCCCGACCTGTTGGGTTTCGGCAGGCGACCGATCGTCATAGACGACACCGACGCCGTCGACTACGTGCTGTACCAGGTCGGCGCCCTGATGGGAGTCGCAAGCCGTTTCGGCGTCGAACTCAGCCACGTCAAGCCGCACGGTTCGTTCTACGGTTCGATCGCCGCCAGCGGGGCGCGGGCCGTAGCGATCGGCGAGGCCCTGCAAGGCCTGCAAAGAGGGATCCCGATGCTGCTGGCCCCTGGACCTGGCACCGATGCCCTGCGCGCCGCCGGGTTACCGGTAATTGCCGACAACGCCGCAGATCTCGACTTCGACGAGGACGGAAGAAACATCATCGAGCCGCGACCGGAGGCACGTGACCCCGAAATCGTGGCCCGACAAGCACTTCGGATGGCCCGCGGCACCGTACTGACGGTCTCCGGGCGCGAGATCCCGATGTCGGTGCAGACCGTCTGCGTTCACGGCGATCGGCCGAATGCCGTGGCGGTGGCGACCGAGATCCGGCGGCTGCTCGCCGACAACGACGTCGCGGTCCGGTCGGTCTTCGAGGACGACGAGTGAACGAGCTGCCCGACGGGTCTCGGATGAGCTTCGGCGGTGAGGAATTCGTCTTCGTCGAGCTGACCGAGTACATGTCGCTGTCAGGAGCGTTGAGAATCCAGGCGATCACCGCCGGCCTGGCCGAAATCAATCTGGACGGTGTCGTCGACATCTGCCCCTCGAACGCGAGCTACATGCTGCGCGTCGACCCCAACCGGTGTGACCCACGGTCACTGCACGAACCGGTCCTCGAACAGCACCGCCGCTTCGTCGACACCACCGACGTCGTACTGGACACCGAGATCCTCGAGGTCCCGGTCCTCTACAACGACCCGTGGAGCACCGAGACAGCGATGCGGTTTCGGGACCGGCACCAGTCCAGCACCGAGACCGACCTCGAATACATCAGCAGGATCAACGGTTTCGAGTCGATCGAAGACTTCATCTCCGCACACTCCGGCAATCCGTTCATCGTCACCTTCATGTGCTTCGTGCCGGGCAATGCCGAATCCATGCAGCTGGTGCCCGACGACATGCAGCTGGAGGCGCCGAAGTACGTGCGGCCCCGGACCGACACTCCCGAACGGGCGCTCGGCCACGGCGGCGCGTTCGCCACGATCTATCCCGCTCGGGGTGCGGGCGGCTACCAACTCGTCGGCAGGGCCGCCACCCCGGTGTTCGACCTCGCGCAGGAACTTCCCGACTTCTCCACCGATCCGGTGCTGGCCAAGGCGGGAATGATCGTCAAGTACCGGCCTATTGATCGAGACGAGTACGACGCAATCCGCAAGGACGTGGAGAACACCGCATACCGTTATCGGCGGGTGCCGGTGGAGTTCAGTCTGGCGGGGTTCTTCGATGACCCGTTGGCATATGACAGATCGCTGCTGAACGAGCTCAGCCATGCTTGACGTCGTCGAACCCGGTGTACAGACCGTCGTGCAGGACCTGGGCCGCAACGGCTACTTCGCCATCGGCCTTCCCCCGTCCGGTGCGATGGACTACCTCTCCCACCACGTCGCCAATGCACTCGTGGGAAACGACCCGGCGGCCGCCACCTTGGAATCGGTGTTCATCGGCCCGACATTGCATTTCCGCCGCGACACCGTGGTCGCGGTAACCGGCGCCGAGGTCGACTTGAGACTTGATGGGGTGTCGATGCCGTCCTGGACCACGCTGCCAGTACGCGAGGGACAGGTCTTGACCGTCGGGCAGGCACGAAGAGGCCTCCGCAGCTATGTGGCCGTGCGCGGCGGTATCGGGACACCGGTTGTCATGGGCAGTCGATCGACGTATCTGCAATCGGCGATCGGCGGTGTTGATGGGCGTGAAGTCCGCGTCGGCGACGTCCTGCCGAGCGCAAATCAGTTCGGGCCCTATCCCCGCCTCGGCTATGTCGTCGACGAATCGCTGCGCCCCTCGCTGAACACACATCAAGAGATCCGCATCGTGTTGGGGCTGTGCAGCTACCGGTTCACCGGCGTCAGCGTCGAGAAGATGCTGTCATCGGATTTCACCATCGGCACCGAAGCCAACCGAGTCGGCTATCGGCTGAGTGGACCACCGTTGGAGTTCATCGACCGAGAGGCACCCTTCGGCGCCGGTGCCGACCCCAGCAACGTCGTCGATCTCGGCTACCCCGTCGGCTCCATTCAGGTCCCAGGCGGACAGGAACTGATTTGCCTACTCCGAGACGGTGTGACTGGCGGTGGCTACGCGACCATCGGAACCGTCATCGGAGTAGACATCGACGCGCTGGCGCAGATGCAAGCACCCAACACCGTCCGGCTCGTGGAAGTCGACATCGACCACGCCGTGGCCGCCCGGCGTGCGCGGGACTCCACGGTGTCCGAGATCCATCGATCGGCGATGTTGAGCTGATCCCGCCCATCTGGCGACTGTGCGCCGGAAGAACAAGGAGTAAGCGTGGTTTCGAAGACTCTGCACATGGCCAACGCCTTCGACGGGTCCGAGTTCGATCATCTCGACCCTGAGGCGCAGGCACTCATCCGCCGGCGCGAGGCCGTGCTCGCGCCAAGCTACCGGCTGTTCTACCGGCACCCCGTGGTCGCCGTGCGCGGATCCGGTGTGTGGCTGTACGACGCCGACGGCAACCAATACCTCGACGCCTACAACAACGTCCCGGCGGTCGGCCACAGTCACCCGCACGTGCAGCGCCTGGTCAATGAACAGCTCGGCGTCCTCAACACCAACACCCGGTATCTCACCGAGCCCGTGATCACGTACTCGGAAAGACTTCTCGGCCTCTTCCCGCCTGAACTGACGAAGGTCGTCTACACGTGCACGGGCAGTGAGGCAGTTGACCTGGCCCTGCGGATCGCCCGGTACGAGACCGGCGCCGAGGGCATCATCTGCACGTCCCACGCATACCACGGCACCACGGCTGCCGCGGCGGCCATATCGCCGAGTCTGGGGCCCAACAACCGGATCGGTTCCGATGTGGCACTCGTCGCTGCTCCCGATACGCAGCGCGACGACTCGGCCACCATGGCTGAGGACTTCGCAGGCCGAGTCCGTCGGGCAGTCTCGGATCTGCGCGACCGCGGCGTCGGATTCGCGGGAATGATCGTGGACTCCATCCTGTCCAGTGACGGAGTGCATTCCGATCCGGCTGGATTTCTCGCGCCGGCAGCACGTGCGGTGCGGGAAGCGGGCGGTCTGTGGATCGCCGACGAAGTCCAACCGGGGTTCGGACGGATCGGTTCCACGTGGTGGGGCTTTCAACGACATGCCTTCGTGCCCGACCTGGCCGTGTTGGGAAAGCCGATGGGCAACGGGGTGCCGATCGGGGCGGTAGTCGGTCGCGAGGAGGTGCTGGCAAACTTCGGTCGAGATATCCGTTACTTCAATACCTTTGGCGGCAATCCTGTGAGTATCGCCGCGGCCACCGCGGTCCTGGACGTCATCGAATCCGAGCAGCTGCTCGACAACGTGACCACGGCGGGTCAGGCGCTGTTGGAGGGGCTCACAGAGCTGGCAACCCGGCATGATTGCATTGGTGGCGTCCGTGGATGTGGGCTTTTCACCGCGGTCGAGTTCGTCCAAGGTCAAGACGTAGATGCTCCTGACGCAGCAAGAGCGTCATTGGTCGTCAATGAACTTCGGGATCGTCACATCCTCATCAGCGCCTCCGGTCCGCACGAGAACGTGCTAAAGATACGGCCGCCGCTACCGTTCACCGCCGACCATGCAACGCAGCTGCTCGGCGAACTCGACGATGTGCTGGCCAGCATGTCGAGATGATGTGGGGCGCACGCTCAGCCGGGAAGCACGGGCAGGGCGCCGGCCACCATCAGCGGCCGAATGTCGACCCACGTCAGGTCGTTCTCCGCGGCGGATCCCGAAAGTTGGTGCACGCCATGTTGATCAGCAACGTAGAGCGTCGACGGATTCGCCGCCACCGTCGACACCGGTGCGAGCAGATTCTGGCTCGGACCGTCGGAGTTCACCCCGTCGAGGTTGACGTACGAAACCGGGTGACGTGGATCGGTTCGGCTGACGACGATGTCGTCACCGGTGCGCCACGACAAAGACACCGCGGTGTCGCCGAGACCGAATCCCAGCCGCCGTGGATAGGTCAGGGCGTACTGACCGCCCTGAGTCTGCTCGACGCCAGCCAGTATGACCTGGCCTTCGATGACCATCGCCGCGCGCGTGCCGTCGCGTGACAGTTGCAGCTCGGACACCGCTCCGGGGAACTTCGTGGCCACCGCGGTGGCGTCGACCGGGATCCGCGCGGGCTGCCCCGATGCCGCCTCCTGAATCACACGCACGATGTTGTTGCCGTCCACGACGACCCAGATCGCATCGTCGAGCGACCAGCTGGGGCGGGACAGCGTGCGCCCGTCGATCGCCTGCGACGCATCCGCGCCGACCTGTCCGACCCAGAGGGACGACGCCATGTCCGGGGCCCCGGGCCGCAGCGTCACCACCGACGCCGCTTCCTGCCCGCTCCTGGACAAGGTGGCCGCCGTCTGGTCCGGCAGGTCCCCGAAGGAACCGGGCACCCGAGGCGTCTTCTGCCCGTCCAACGACACCAGCGACCCGCCGACGAGTGCGTGCAGACCCGCCGCCGCGCCGGGATCGGCACCAGGATCGGTGGCGGCGACGTCGGAGTTGTTCCAGCCCTCGGCGAACCGGTCATCCAGCGCAGCGCCGTCGGCATTGATCACGTACGGACCGTTGACACCCGCTCGCGATAGCGTCCAGATGATCTGCGCGGCAAGCAGTTGTCGGGAATGCGGATCGGTGGTCGAGAGGCTGTCCAAGTCGATCTGCGCACCACCGTAGCCGCGGCCGACACCCGTCTTGCCGCCGTCGGCTCGGGTGACGGGCCCGCGCAACCGCAGCGGCGGCGCGAGCAGATTGCGCACGGTGTTGGCCATCTCCGGCCGGGGACCGGACACCAGCTTGGTGACCAACTCGGTGGCCAGTTGGTCGGGATCGGACACCGCCACGTAACGCGGGTCCGGGACCATGGTCTTTCCGGTCGGGTCGACGAAGTACAGCGTGTTGCGCTTGTACGTCGACTGGAACTGCTGCCAGTCGAGGAAGACGCCGTTGGGCAGCTTGTCGATGCGCCAACCGCTGGGTGTCTTGACCATCTCGATCTGGCCGGGATCGGGCAACGCGCCCTCGCCGGTCTCAAAAACCCCCATGTCCGAGAGTGACCCGAGGATGTCGGCCTTCATGGTCACCGAAACCCGTTCGGGACCACGGGTTTCCACGAACACGACCCTGTCGATCAACAGCGCGCTACCGGCGTCGTCCCAATCGCTGGAGGCCGATTCGGTGAGGAACTGGCGTGCGGCGAGGTGTCGGTTGGCCGGATCGGCGGTCGCCTTGAGGAATTCGCGCAGCAGGGTGTCTGGATCCATCCCCGGCGACGGGGTGGGCAGGCTCGGCGGGGCGGCCCGGTCCATGGTGCCGAGTGCCTGCGGCGCCGAGGAAGTCGGCACCCCGGCGCACCCGCCGAGCGCGACCGTCAGTGCCAGCAGGCAGACCGCCCACCGCACACCCCTCACGTGCGCTCCCCCGCGGGTTCCCGCTCGCGAGTCGGCTCGCGCGGTGGGCCGTCGGGACCAGTGGGTTTGAGCGGCAACGGACTCGCCGTCACCTTGTGGCCGCGCACCAGCGGAAGGGTCAACCGGAAACAGGCGCCCTTGCCCGGCTCACCCCACGCCTCGAGCCTGCCCTGGTGCAGCCGGGCGTCCTCGATGGAGATCGCCAGCCCCAGCCCGGTGCCACCGGAGCGGCGCACGCGCGACGGGTCGGAGCGCCAGAATCGGCTGAACACCAGCTTCTCCTCGCCGGGACGCAACCCGACGCCGTAGTCGCGAACCGTGACCGCGACGGTGTCCTCGTCAGACGCCATGCGGATTCGCACCGGTTTGCGCTCGGCGTGGTCGATGGCATTGGCGATGAGATTGCGAAGGATGCGTTCCACCCGCCGGGCGTCGACCTCTGCGATCACGGCCTCGGCGGGCACGTCCACGATGAGGTCGACGGAGGCATCCTTGGCCAGGTGCCCCACGTTGTCGAGTGCGCTCTCCACCGTCAGGCGCAGGTCTTCGGACTCGACCGACAGCTCCGCGACACCCGCGTCGTGGCGCGAGATCTCGAGCAGATCGCTGAGCAGCGTCTCGAAGCGGTCGAGCTCGTTGACCATCAACTCCGTCGCACGTCGCAGCGCGGGCTCGAGATCCTCGCTGTGGTCATAGATCAGGTCGGCGGCCATTCGCACCGTCGTGAGCGGCGTGCGCAGCTCGTGACTGACATCAGAGGTGAAGCGGCGCTGCAAGTTTCCGAATTCCTCGAGTTGGGTGATCTGCCGCGAAAGACTCTCCGCCATGTCGTTGAACGACACCGCGAGCCGAGCCATGTCGTCCTCGCCACGCACCGGCATCCGCTCGGTCAGATGACCTTCGGCGAACCGCTCGGCGATGCGCGACGCAGAACGCACCGGCAGGACGATCTGACGGGCCACCAGCAGAGCGATTGCGGCGAGCAGCCCGAGAAGGACCACGCCGCCGGTGGCCATCGTGCCGCGCACGAGCGTGATCGTGCTCTCCTCGTTGTTCAGCGGAAAGATCAGGTAAAGCTCGAGATTTGTCACCGGTGACGACGTCGGACTGCCGACGATCAGGGCCGGACCCGAGAAGCCGTCGGTGTGCACAGTCTCGTACTGGTAGCTGACCTGCCCTGCCTTGACGAAGTCCCGCAGGGCCCCCGGGACCTCCGCCACGGGGCCCGCCGCCGTGGCTGCGCGAGGCCCGTCGCCCGGCACGACCAACACTGCGTCGAACGCGCCGGCGAGCCCAGATCCCGAATCCACCTTGCGATCCACCAGCGTGTTGCGCGCCAGCTGCAGGCTGCTGTCCAGAGATCGAGTCTCCTCGCCTCCGACGATCCCGCTGACGGTGGTCCGCGCACGGTCGATCTCCTCGGTGGCCGCGCGGACCTTCACTTCGAGGATGCGGTCGGTGATCTGACTCGTCAGCACGAAACCGAGGACGAGGATGACCGCCAGCGATAGCCCGAGCGTGAGGGTGACGACGCGGAGCTGCAGAGAGCGACGCCACGCGAAGCTGAGCGCGCGGCCCAGGGTGCCCAGGCCACGAAGCATGGGCGCCGAACGGCTGCGGATACGCCGACGGGACCCCCAGATCACGACGACCGCCGTGCGGTCCAGATCACGGAGGTCCGGCCTTGTACCCCACTCCTCGAACGGTGAGCACCACCTGCGGGTTCTCCGGATCAGTCTCGACTTTGGCCCGCAACCGCTGGACGTGCACATTCACCAGACGGGTGTCGGCGGGGTGTCGGTAACCCCACACCTGTTCAAGCAGCACATCCCGAGTAAACACCTGCCGCGGTTTGCGTGCCAGCGCCACCAGCAGGTCGAACTCCAGCGGCGTCAGAGAAATCTGCTCACCGCCGCGGGTGACCTTGTGGGCGGGCACGTCGATCTCGACGTCGGCGATCGACAGCATCTCGGCGGGACCGTCGTCGTTGCGCCGCAGCCGCGCCCGTACCCGCGCGACGAGCTCCTTCTGCTTGAAGGGCTTCATCACGTAGTCGTCGGCACCGGACTCCAGCCCGAGGACCACGTCGACGGTGTCGGTCCTGGCCGTCAGCATGACGATCGGAACACCCGAGTCGGCGCG
>NZ_JAVROT010000513.1:0-3871 GCF_032162605.1 Mycobacterium sp.
GCCACCAACCCAACGATCAAGTCAGTTTGCGGAAAGGTTGTCGTCATCACTGGTGGCGCCCGCGGGATCGGGTTGGCCACCGCGAGCGCGCTGCACCAGCTTGGGGCCAAGGTCGCCATCGGCGACATCGACGAGCCAGCGGTCAAACAGGTGGGTGCGAACCTCGGGCTCGATGTGTACGGCAGGCTCGACGTGACAGATGACGACTCGTTCGCCGGCTTCCTCGACGAGGTGGAGAGTCGGCTGGGTCCGATCGATGTTCTGGTCAACAACGCCGGGATACTTCCGGTCGGTCGGCTCGTCGACGAGCCCGACGCGCTGACCCGACGCGCGTTGGCCGTCAACGTCTACGGCGTGATCGTGGGCACGAAGGTCGCGGCCCGGCGGATGCTCGCCCGGCGCAGCGGCCACATCATCAACGTCGCGTCGGTGAACTCCGAGACACCGTCGCCGGGGGTAGCGACTTACTGCGCCACCAAGCACGCCGTCCTCGGGTTCACCAATTCGGTTCGCGCGGAGCACCGCGGCACCGGTGTCCACTACTCGGCGGTGCTCCCGGCGATGACCAATACCGAGATGGTCGCCGGCATCGACCAAGCCAGGGGCCTGACGAATGCTGAACCAACCGATGTCGCAAGCGCAATCGTTGGTCTGATCCGCAAGCCGAAACGGCGTGTCACGATCACCCGGGCAGCCGGAGCGGTGCTCGTGATCCAACGGATTCTCCCGGGCAGCGTCGCGGACGCGTTGAGGCGCTCAATCGGGTTGGACCACCTGTTTACCGACCGCGTCGACGTCGGCAAACGCGCAACGTACGAGCAGAGGGTGCACGGCACTTGATTGGTCGCAACATGGCAGTGGACGCGGGTATCGCCCGGTTCTTGGCGCGGGTCAACCGCAGACCGCCGCCGAGCCAACCCGTGACACTCACGCAGGCACGCCGAGAATCTATCACCTCGCCGAAATCGTTGCCCCCCAACCGGAATCGCCATTTATTCCGTCGAGGACGCCACCATCCCCGGCCCACTGACCGGCATCCCCATCCGCACCTACCGGCCGACCGCCGACCCAGCACCCACTGCGGTGTACTTCCACGGCGGCGGATGGATGACCGGCAGCATCGCCAGCCATGACTTCCTGGTGCGCAAACTCGCGCAGGAATCGGGCCATGTGTTCGTCTCGGTCGACTATCGACTCGCACCAGAGCATCCCTTCCCAGCCGGGTCTCGACGACTGTCTCGCCGCGACCGCCTGGGTCGACGAACACATCCACGACTACGGGGGCGTCGGCGGCCAGCTCTCGGTGGCCGGGGACAGCTCCGGCGGCAACCTCGCCGCGGTGGTCGCCCGCAGGTTCCGAGACCAGGGCCGGCACCTGAACGCGCAATTTCTGCTCCACCCGGTGATCGACTCCGACTACCCCTCCCGACACGAGAACGGTCGCGGCTACCTCCTCACCCTCGACGACATCGTCAAAAGCGCACGGAATTACTTCGGCAACAGACCCGAACTACTCCGAACTACTCGGTTCAGCCCACGTCGCCCCCATCCGCGCCACCGACCTCAGCGGACTCGCCCCCGCCGTCATCGGCGTAGCGCACCACGACCCACGCCGAGACGAGGGGCTGGCCTACGTCGACAAGCTCGCCGCCGCGGGCGTCGACGTATTCGCCAAGGACTACCCCGGAACGATCCACACCTTCGCCTCTCTCTACGCAATCTCCACCGCTGCGAACCAGGCGCTGCAAGAACTGGCCGCCGAGTTCAGCCGTCGAGCGCGCATCCATCCCACGACGCGTGAAGCCGGCGGAGAGCCTTCAGTCTAAAGTTGCATGACAATATTTTAATTGACAGTTGTCACATTGCCGAATACGCTTGGCAGCACATCCACGACGGGAAGGCGCACCAATGAGCACGGTGGTTCACCGCGACATGGTCACGGTCGGCGAGGCGTTTCTGGCGATGGTCGAATCCCGCGCCGATGCGCCGGCGATTCTCAACGCCGATCTGGAAGTGGTGCTCTCGTGGCGTGACTACGGCACTCAGGCCCGCCGTGTCGCTACCGGCTTCGCGTCGTTGGGATTGGGCCACGGGGACACGCTTGGCCTTCTCCTCAGCAACCGGCCCGAATTCCACGTTGCCGATGCCGGCGCGCTGCTCCTCGGCGCCACACCCTTCTCGATGTACAACACGTCGGCCCCCGAGCAGCTCGCCCACCTGATCGCCGACGCCGGTTGCCGCATCGTCGTCACCGAAGCGGCGTTGGTCGACGGGCTGCTCGCCGCGCTCGAGCACGGTCCCGGCGCCGTGGACCACGTCATCGTCGTCGGATCGGACGCGTGGTTTGAGCTCCTGGACTCCGACGAACTGGAGCACGCCGCGGCCGTAATGCCAGGCGAGCTTGCCACGTTGATCTACACGTCGGGCACGACCGGGCCACCGAAGGGCGTCGAGCTCACCCACACGAACATCCTCACCATGGCCGCCGAGATTGGCGCGCTGGTCGGAATTCAGCCGGGGCAACGCACGATCTCCTATCTGCCGATGGCCCATATCGCCGAGCGCGTCTGCACGCACTACCTGCCGATGACGGTGGGCTTCAGCGTCGTGTGCTGCCCCAGCCCAAGCGCCGTCACCCAGTTGCTACCACGGGTCCGCCCGCACATGTTCTTCTCGCCCCCGCGATTGTGGGAGAAGCTGCAGGCGTCCATCACGGCCGACGTCGCAGCGGGTATCGGCCACCAAGAGATCCGTCGCCGTCTGGGCTTCGATGAGCTCACGGCAGCGGTGACTGGCGCCGCGCCCTGCCCGCCCGCGGTGATCGAGTTCTACGCCGCGATCGGGATCCCGCTACGGGAGGTTTACGGCCTCTCGGAGACCACGGGCGTCGTCTCATTGGCAGCCGCAAGCGACGTCCGCGCCGGGACCGTGGGACCACCATTGCCCAGTGCGCAGGTGAAGTTGGCCGACGACGGGGAGCTTCTCGTCCGGGGGCCGCTGCTGATGGCGGGTTATCGCAATCGGCCGGAGGCGACCGCCGAGGCGATTGACGCCGATGGCTGGCTGCACACGGGCGACATCGCCCGCATCGAGGCCGGCGGGCACCTGCGGATCGTCGATCGCAAGAAGGAACTGATCATCAATGCGGCGGGAAAGAACATGTCACCCGCCAACATCGAGGCACGCCTGAAGGAGAGCAGTCCGCTCATCGGTCAGGTATGCGCGTTCGGCAACGGGCGACCGTACAACGTCGCGCTGATCGTGCTGGATCCTGCAATCGCCGCGTCGTACGCGACGGATGCCGAACTACAAGCTGAGGTTCGGGCCGGTGTCGACCGTGCCAACGCACGGTTGGCGCGCGTCGAGCAGATCAAGCGATTCGCCATCCTCAACGACGACTGGCTGCCCGACTCCGACGAGCTGACGCCGACGATGAAGCTGAAGCGCCGGCCCATCACCCACAAGTACGCCTCGCAGATTGAGGCGCTCTACACGAAAAAGGAGACGAAATGAAGCTTGTACGTTACGAACTCGGCAGTGCGGGCGTGAGCGCAGGAGTCGTCGTCGACGACTACGTCGTCGCACTCAGTGCGCTCGAAGGTGTCCCGCCCGACGTCACGGCGGTACTGGCCGCCGGTCCTGTCGTTACGGCGGACGTGGCCCGCAAGGCCACCAACATCCGGCAGCGGACGCCACTTTCGGAAGTCGTTCTGCGAGCGCCGATTCCAGCGCCGTCGAAGTATCTGGCCATCGGCTTCAACTTCACCTCACACCTCGCGGAGATCCAAGAGGCGGCAAAGCAGCCCCAGTTCGCCGAGCAGATGGAGCGCTTTTCACATCTGCGCGCGGCGTTCGCGGACCAGAAGCTGCC
>NZ_JAVROT010000514.1:0-4329 GCF_032162605.1 Mycobacterium sp.
CGCTTGTCGTGCTGTTGCGTTCGTCGACGACGAATGCCGAAGCGGCGCTTCGTATGAAGGACATCTTCGCGGCGCAATTGATGCCCGCCATCGCGAAGTTCGTGCCCGACGACGCCCCCCGCCGGGCGGGCTTGATCGCGACCCAGGTGCTCGGGATGGCGTTGTGCCGCTTCGTGCTTCGGCTACCACCAGTCGTCGCGATGAGCCGAGACGAGCTCATCGACTGGTTGGCGCCGACGTTGCAGCGGTACGCGCTCTACTAGGCAGTCGAGCTCCGGCTACGCGCCCAACACGATTTCGTGCCGGGGGAGTTCGGATCCGAGGGGCGAAGAAGTCGATGCGCCATGGCGATTCGCGGCGCTGAACACGTCGTTGACCTCGCGGAGGCCGATTCCCCGCAACGCCTCGTATGCGCCGGGGCCGAGCAGGTCCCGCTCGTCCAATGCGTATAACAGGCCGGCAGTCAATGCTGCGCTGACACCGTTTGTTGCTCCGGCGTTCGCGGCACGGCAACCGTCAGACAGCACGGAACCGCCCCTGACATACCCGACGGAGCCCCGCATGCCATTCGTCACCGTGATGATTGCGGGCCCGCGGGCCATCACCCAGCGAACCGCATCGGCATGCCGCTCGCCGGGACGCAGTGCCGCGAGGTCGCACTCGCTCAGTGTGACGATGTCACTGCATCCGATCATTGACTCGATCGAGGTCAGGTCTGCGGGGGACAGGCGTCCCTCGGCGACAGCGGCGATATTCAGGTCGTAGCTGACGGTGGCGGCGGTGCGGTCCCGCCTGGCCAGCCTCGTCGCCACCTGTGCGGCACGTACGACAGAACGCGACGATCGCACGTGCAGGTGGCGGCGCCGACGATCCGGCCGAGTAGTGCACGCGAATCGCAGGTCTGGTCGCTTGCCGAGATACGCCGAAGGCAGGTCGTGCGTCGACAATGACGGGGCGTCGATCACCGTGGCTCCGAGCCGTCGGAGCCGACGAGAGACGTCGGCGTCGACGTCGATCACAAAGAATTGAGTTCCCATAAGTCTTCCCGCCTTCACATCATTGGTGTGACCCCGAGCACACCAGTGACCTAGGTCCGCCGGCATCGACCCAACGGGTGATCGGGGGGGTGGGTTTGCCGCGGAATGGTGCGCCCGCTCCGGCGATCAGGTGCGCTGGTGGGCCGCAGATCCGGCTCCCGACCCGCTGGCTGAACCACGAAAGGTGCTCAGATGCTGTCGAACGGCTCCCTAGCCCGGGCGAACGGTAGTTGCGCCGCATCCGGTACCAACGGAGCAGCGTGAACCGTAAAGTGACCGCGGTCACGTTCGATGGGAAACGTCGCGCGTCGACCAAACCGCAACGGTCGGAGGAGATGTGACGACGATGCTGATCGACGGTCACAACGATCTCGCGTGGGCGATGCGTCAGGAGTACGACGCCGACCTGGACGCCGTCGACCTGACCGGGGTGGTGCCGGAGCTGCACACGGACTTGAAGCGACTGGAGGCTGGCGGCGTCACTGGACAGTTCTGGTCGGTGTACGTGTCCCCGGAGCTGTTCACCGGTCCCGCGGCTGTGACTGCCACGCTGGAGCAGATCGACTTCGTCCGGCGGCTAGTGGCCCGCTACCCCGACCGGCTGATGCTGGCTACGACTGCGGACGAGGTCAGGGCCTCGGGCGACCGGATCGCATCGCTGTTGGGCATGGAGGGTGGCCACTGCATCGACGGATCGCTAGCGGTCTTGCGCATGATGCGCGCGTTGGGGGTGCGCTACCTGACCTTGACCCACAACAAGAACGTGCCGTGGGCCGACGCGGCGACCGATGACCCTGTGCTGCACGGATTGTCGGAGTTTGGTGAGGACGTCGTACGCGAAATGAACCGGCTCGGGATGCTTGTCGATCTCTCGCACGTGTCTGCTGACGTCATGCGGCACGCGCTGCGGGTGACCGCCGCGCCTGCGATCTTCAGCCACTCCTCCGCCCGTACGGTCTGCGACCACCCACGCAACGTGCCCGACGACGTCCTGGCGACATTGGCGGAGAACGACGGGGTGTGCATGGTGACGTTCCTGCCCGCGTTCGTCTCACCGGCGGTCACCCGTTGGCACGCGGAGGCAAAGGACGAGGCTCGACGCCGCGGCATCCAGAAGGGCGAACCGGCGTACGGCGCACTGATGACGGGTCTTGCCGAGCAGTCGCCACCGCCGGTCGCCACGTTGACGGAGGTCGTGGCGCACATCGAGCACGTGCGTGCGGTCGCAGGCATCGACCATGTCGGCATCGGCGGTGACTACATGGGGGCCGAGGCCATGCCCGAGGGACTGGAGGACGTGTCGGGGTATCCGCGACTCTTCGCCGCTCTCGCCGACCGCGGTTGGTCCAGCGCCGACCTGGCCAAGCTCGCCGGCGAGAACACCCTCCGCGCGCTCAAGGCAGCCGAGGACGTCGCAGGCCCGGCGGGCTAACTTCGCTGCGTGACTTGGCCGGGGCCGCCGGTCATTTCGTAACCGTCCATGGCTCGCTTTGCTCGAATCGATCACAATCTGAAAGGTATATGATCCACATCACACGAAACTCCAGAGTTTGGTAGGGCATGCCGGGGTGTCCCAGGAATCCGTGGCTTCGCCAACACAAGTCCAAGCACGTAAAGGTGGCCCCGATGTCAAGTGCACAGCTCGAATCGAAACCTCCCTACACAACCAATACTGCGCTGTACGACGCGTGGGAAAGCTTCGTACAGGGGGATGACAACGTCCGCGGCGTGCGGCCCGAAGTGGCGATCTCCTGGCAACGATGTCGGGATCAGTACCGCGTCGACCCGTTCCTGTCCGAGGCGCCTGCGGCGGTCACGGAGGTCGACCATTCGCTCGAACACGATGTCGTGTTCGCGGAGCTAGGCTTTCGTGCCGCAGCCATGGTCCACGAGGTGTCCAAATTCGGCATCGTGATAATCGCCGACGCCAACGGCAGGGTCCTGGCCGAGTGGGGCGACAAGACCACCCTTGCCGTCGCCGCCGGAACGGGCCTCGCGCCGTGGTTCTGCTGGTCGGAGAGCGCGGTGGGCACCAACGGCATAGGTACCGCCCTCGGAACGCGAAACCCGCTGGTGATCAAGCGGGAAGAACACTGGTGCCAGGCCTTCCACGACTGGACGTGCGCGGGCGTCGCGGTGCGGGACGTGGTGAGCAAGGAGCCGATCGCTAGCCTGAACATCTCGAGTTTGCGCAGTGACATGCCAGCATCCGCGAGCGCATGGCTGGCGAACGCCGCCGCGCACACCCAGAGCAAATTGCGCATGTGCGCCCGCGACGGCGGCGCCGAACTGCTCGCCGCGTACAACCACGCCAGGGCCCGGTCGGCTGATGCACTGGCCGCCGTCGACACGGCGGGCAGGGTAGTGATCGCCGATGGAACGGCGAGCGTGCCGCTCGGTGTGCCGAGCAACACCCCGGCAGTCGACCCGGCAGTGCGCTGGAATCCGAAGCTGCCGGCATTCATCGAAGCCGTCCGGTACGCCAGCAAGCAGGCGAGTCACAACCCCGATTGGATCGGCACGACACAGATCTTCACCCACCTCGCAGACGAACCGTCGCCGGTCGCAATTCGCCCGGTATTCCGGTACGGCAATCTGGCCGGACACCTGATCTCCTTCGGTGTCTCCGACGGCGAGCAATTGCCGCGGACCGAAGCAAGCTTGTACGCCGAGGAACATCCGCGTCGAGTGGTCGGAGTCCGGGAGAACCGGATGGTGATGCTGCGGTTGCCAGAAGTCTTGTTCGCCGAATCGGATGGCAACGAAGTGTGGTTGTCAACGGACCAGGGCAGGATGCGGGCCGCCTCGCCCGGCCTGGACAAGCTCGACAACGAGCTGAGCCACGCCGGGTTCCTGCGGGTCCACCGCCGACACATCGTGAACCTGAACAGGATTCGCGAGGTCGAACGTCGAGACAAGGGCGAGCTGGTTCTCGTCATGGACGATCACGAGAACACTATGGTGCCGGTGTCCCGGCGAAACGTGCGCGCGGTGCGCCGTGCGCTCTGCATCTGAGGTTTAGAGAGCCCGGAAGGACGGCCAATGCCTGAGAGCCCTGACGCTTACGTCAACAGGACCTACGACCAGACCATATGCATGCGCGGGTCGCTCAAGCGGCGCAATCACCCCGCGGCAAGCGGGGACCAACGCGATTGGCCCCGCGGGCTCAACCTGAAGACCCTGGCTCGGCCCTGCCGCGCGGCCAATCCGATGGACGAGGACTTCGACTACGCCAAGGAGTTCCTGTCTCTGGATCTCGACCAACTGGCACGCGATGTGGACCAGGTGCTGA
>NZ_JAVROT010000515.1:0-21094 GCF_032162605.1 Mycobacterium sp.
CGGCGACGACATCAAGAGCCAGGTCGGCGCGACCATCACCCACCGCGTGATGGCCAAGCTGTTCGAGGACCGCGGCGTGCAGCTCGATCGCACCATGCAGCTCAACGTCGGCGGCAACATGGACTTCCTCAACATGCTCGAGCGCTCGCGCCTGGAATCCAAGAAGATCTCCAAGACCCAGGCCGTCACCTCCAATCTGCAGCGTGAGTTCAATGCCAAGGACGTGCACATCGGTCCGTCCGATCACGTCGGCTGGCTCGACGACCGCAAGTGGGCCTACGTCCGCCTCGAAGGCCGTGCCTTCGGCGACGTGCCGCTGAACCTGGAGTACAAGCTCGAGGTGTGGGACTCGCCGAACTCGGCCGGCGTCATCATCGACGCGGTGCGTGCGGCGAAGATCGCCAAGGACCGTGGTATCGGCGGACCCGTCGAAGCCGCGTCGGCGTACCTGATGAAGAGCCCGCCCAAGCAGATGGCGGACGACATCGCGCGCGCCCAGCTGGAAAGCTTCATCGAGGGCTAGTCCCTTCGCGATTTGGGCGCGTTGAGCCGCGGTGAGCGCGGCTTAGCGCGCCCAAATCGCGTAGAAAAGAACCGTGGTCAACGACGACGAATTGGCGGGACTCGACGAGTTCGCCCTGCTGCCCGAGAACGCCGAGCAGATCGGCGCGACGGGTCAGCTGCCTCCGGTCGAGCGCGTCTCCTCCGGCGACATCAGCGCCCTGAAGTGGGGCTTGAAATCGCTCAAGGACTCCCCGCAGGTCGTATTCCTGCACGGCGGCGGGCAGAACGCCCACACCTGGGACACGGTGATCCTCGGACTCGGCGTGCCCGCCCTGGCCGTCGACCTGCCCGGGCACGGACGCTCGGCCTGGCGCGAGGACGGCGACTACGGACCCAAGCTCAGTGCCGAGACGCTGCTGCCGGTGCTCCGCGAGTGGGCGCCGACGCCGCGGCTGGTCGTCGGCATGTCACTCGGTGGCCTGACCGCTCTGCGCATCGCCGCCACCGAACCCGCCCTCGTTCCCGAGCTGCTGCTCGTCGACGTCACCCCCTCGGCGCCTGCTCGCCACGAAGAGATGACCAAGGCACAGATGGGCACCGTGGCACTGGTGCAGGGGGACCGCACCTTCCCGTCGTTTTCCGCCATGCTCGACGTGACCATCGCGGCCGCACCGCATCGCGACCGGAACTCGCTGCGCCGCGGCGTCTTTCACAACAGCAAGCAGCTCGACGACGGCACCTGGACCTGGCGCTACGACTCGTTCCGCAAGGGCGAGGGGTTCGAGAATCTGTGGGACGACGTTCCCTCGATCACCATGCCGACCACGCTGGTGCGCGGCGCCGACTCGCACTTCGTGAACGACGAGGACGCCGAGGCCTTCGCCAAGGGCGCTCCCGGGTTCCAGCGCACCCACGTCGTCGCCAACTCCGGTCACTCCGTCCAAGGCGACCAGCCACGAGCATTGGCCAACATCCTGCGTGGCGTCCTCACCGGCTGACTCCGTAAGCTTTTGTTCACCTTCTGATTCACAGCTGATCAACAGCAGGCCGTAAGTTTCCGACGGACCGACCGCAGCCCCGGCCGGTAAATCGTTGGAAGGAACCCATTTCCCATGGCGTTGACGCCGTTGAACTTCTTCGTCACACACGATGGACGCTCGGCGCGCCAACACGTGACGTGCCGCTACAAGTGCGGCGACGCATGCTTCAAGCCGGTGCCCAACGTCAGTGACAACGAATACTTCGGCGATATCGCCAAGCAGGTCTCCCGACGCGCACTCCTGCGGACGACGGGCGTGACCGTGCTGGCAGTCGGTGCCGGCTGCGCCCTTGCTGCCTGCAGCGGCAGTGACCAACCCACCGCGACGCCTACCTCGTCGGCGGCACCCGTCGAGGCACCACCGGGAATGGCCTTCGCGTCCGTCGCCCCCAACAGCGACGACGTCGTCGTCATCCCCGCGGGCTACCAGCAGGGCGTCGTCATCAGCTGGGGCGACCCCGTGCTGCCCGGCGCACCCGCGTTCGACGTCCGCGCGCAGACCGCGGCAGCGCAACGCCAGCAGTTCGGCTTCAACAACGACTTCGCCGCACTGCTGCCGGTGGACGGTCGGATCGATCGGTTCCTTCTCGTCACCAACCACGAGTACGCCACGCCGCAGTTCATGTTCCCCGGCTACGACGCCGACGCCCCCAGCCGCGAACAGTTCGACATCGAGATCGCCGCGATGGGCTTGACCGTCGTCGAGGTCGAACGCGCACCGCAGGGCGGTCTGCGCCCCGTGATGGGACGCTACAACCGCCGCATCATGGCCGACACACCGTTCACGCTCGTCGGTCCCGCCGCGGGCACCGACTTCGTAAAGACACCCACCGACCCCGCAGGCCGCGATGTCGTCGGCACCTTCGCCAACTGTGCGGGTGGCGTAACCCCTTGGGGCACAGTGCTGTCCGGTGAGGAGAACTTCAACACCTACTTCGGCGTCCCCGAGGGTGCCCCGGCGCCGGGCCCCGTCGTCGTCGACCAACTCAACCGCTACGGCATCGCCTTGGAGCCGAGCGAGCTCAGATGGGAGACGTTCGATCCGCGCTTCGATCTGGCGAAGGCGCCCAATGAGGTCAATCGGTTCGGCTACGTCATCGAGATCAACCCGTGGGATCCCGGCTCCACACCCGTCAAGCACTCCGCGCTGGGACGGCTCAAGCACGAGGGTGCCACCGTGTACGTGACCGGCGACGGCACCGTCGTCGTCTACACCGGCGACGACGAACGCTTCGACTACATGTACAAGTTCGTCTCGAGCAAGCGCATCCAACCCGGACGCGAGCCGGCAGCCATGGCCAACAACATGACGCTTCTCGACGAGGGCACGCTGTACGTGGCGAAGCTCGGCAGCGACATCCCCACCGCGGAGATCGACGGCTCGGGCAGGATCCCGTCGACGGGTTCCTTCAGCGGCACCGGCACGTGGCTTCCGCTGCTGAGGTCCGGCCCAGCAGGCCAAGCCGAGTCTCTGGTGGCGGGGGTGTCCGCCCAGGAGGCGGCGGTGTTCACACGCTTCGCCGCCGACAAGGCGGGCGCTACCAAGATGGACCGCCCCGAGGACTTCGAGGCGAACCCGACGACCGGCAAGGTGTACGTCGCACTGACCAACAACGACGACCGCGGCGCGCCAGGCAGGGCTCCCGTCGATGCGGCCAATCCCCGCAACGACAACAAGAGCGGACAGATCATGGAGATCACCGACGAGCACGCGGGCACCTCCTTCACCTGGGAGTTGCTGATGGTGTGCGGCGATCCGGCCGCCGCCGACACGTACTTCGCCGGTTTCGACAAGACGAAGGTCAGCCCGATCTCCTGTCCGGACAACCTGGCCTTCGACAGCCACGGCAATCTGTGGATATCGACCGACGGCAACGCGCTGGACTCCAACGACGGGCTGTTCGCCGTCGCGCTCGATGGAGCCAACCGAGGCGAGACCCGGCAGTTCCTCACGGTTCCCCTGGGCGCCGAGACATGCGGACCGGTCGTCACCGACGACCTCGTCACGGTCAGCGTGCAACATCCCGGCGAGAACGACGACAACAACATCGACGACCCGCTGTCGCAGTGGCCCGAGGGCGGCAACGGCACCGCCCGGCCGTCGGTGGTCGCGGTGTGGAAGGCGGGCGGCCAGATCGGCGTATGACCGCGCCGGGCTACGGTGTCCAGGTGGACTCTTCCCCAAACTTCCCGACCCGCATCGGCGTCCAACTGCAACCCCAGCACTCCCCCAACTACGGCCATCTGCGCGACGCAGTCCTGCGCTGCGAGGACCTCGGCGTCGACGTGGCGTTCAACTGGGACCACTTCTACCCGCTGTACGGCGATCCCGACGGCGCCCACTACGAGTGTTGGACCATGCTCGGCGCCTGGGCCGAACAGACGTCGCACATCGAGGTCGGCGCGCTGGTGAGCTGCAACTCCTACCGCAACCCCGAGCTGCTGGCCGACATGGCGCGGACGGTCGACAACATCTCCGACGGGCGGCTGATCCTCGGGATCGGCTCGGGCTGGAAGGAGAAGGACTACGACGAGTACGGCTATGACTTCGGCACCGTGGGCAGCCGCCTCGACGACCTCGCCGCAGCGATGCCGCGCATCACCTCCCGACTCGGCAAGCTCAACCCCGCGCCCGTCCGCGACATCCCCATCCTCATCGGCGGGCAGGGCGAAAAGAAGACGCTGCGCCTGGTCGCCGAGTACGCCCACCTGTGGCACGGGTTCACCACCACCGAGACCTACCCCGGCAAGTCCGAAGTCCTCGACCGGCACTGCGCCGAACTCGGCCGCGACGCCTCGACCATCGAGCGCTCGGCAGGCGTCACCGGCGAAGGTGATGCGCTGCTCGCCGACGCCGGAGCGCTCGTCGATCTCGGCGTCAGCCTGCTGACCGTCGGCGTGAACGGGCCCGACTACGACCTGACCTCCGCCGAGGCGCTGTGCGGCTGGCGGGATGAACGCGCCTAGGGAGAGGCGGCCGAACACTTCCCGCATCGGCGGCGACGTGGGAAACTGACCGCGCCATGCCCAAGAAGTACGGGATCAAAGAGAAGGACCTCGTCGTCTCACACGTCGTGAACCTGGTCCTGACGGGCAAGCTCCGCTCCGGAGACCGGTTGGACCGCAACGAGATTGCCGAGGCTCTCGGCCTCAGCCGAGTTCCCGTGCAGGAGGCCGTGGTCGAGCTCGAACACAGCGGCGTGGTGTCCACGCGGTACCACCGGGGCGCCTTCGTCGAGCGCTTCGACGAGGGAGTTGTCCGCGAACACCACGAGATCTACGGCGTGCTCAACGGAATCCCCTCGGCACGGGCGGCCACCGCTCAACGCCCCGAACTCGTCGACGAACTCCAGGCCACGCTCACCGCGCTGCGCGGAACGGTGGAGTCGAGGGCGTTCCACGAGCACACGTGGCGCTACCGCAAGACGATCAACGACGAATACGCCGGACCGCGCCTGCAGGCCGCGCTTCGGGCGTCCCAGACGTTCATGCCGCGGACTCTCTGGGGCGCGTACTTCGGCAGCCACGACGAGCTGCTTCCGTTCTACGTCACCGAGACGGCCGCAATCGCCGACGGGGATGCGGATGCGGCCAGGGCCGCCTGCGCAGGCCGGGCCGAGGTCACGGGCCGGACCATGCTCGCCGAGCTCATCCGGCGCCGCGTGCTCGGGCCGTCCGCGTCACCGGATGCACCGTCCGTTGCACTCTGAATGAGCCGAATCCACGGCTCCCGTGGCCGAGGCCGTTAGGTTTCCTTAGATGACCGGCGAGCGAATGTACAAGGCTGTCGTCGGCGCACTGGCCGCACTCCTCGTCGTGACGATGGGACTCGCGCCGATGGCGGGCGCGGACAACGACCAGTGCGCCCCTCCCGGTGTGGGTAGCGCGAGCGCGCTGCCCACCAATCTGGCCGCCGCGGCGAAGGGCCCGGAGGCGGACAAGTACACGACGCCGAACGTCGAGCCGCTGACGGCCGTGAACCCCGCCGCGCTGAGCCTGGGTACGCCGGGAGTGCTGACCGTGGGCACGCTGTCGGACGCGCCGCCGAGCATCTGCATCAACGCCGCGGGTCAGTTCACCGGCTTCGACAACGAGTTGTTGCGTGCCGTCGCCGCGAAGCTCGGCCTCAAGGTCAACTTCGTCGGCACCGACTTCTCGGGTCTGCTCGCGCAGGTGGCGTCGCGTCGCTTCGACGTCGGTTCGTCCTCGATCACCACCACCGATGCCCGCAGACAGACCGTCGGCTTCACCAACGGCTATGACTTCGGCTACTTCTCACTGGTCGTCCCTTCCGGCTCACCGATCACCGGCTTCGACAAACTGGCCGCCGGGCAACGCATCGGCGTGGTGCAGGGCACGGTGCAGGAGGCCTACGTCGTCGACACCCTGCATCTGGATCCGGTGAAGTTCCCCGACTACAACACCGTCTACGCCAGCCTGAAGACGCGCCAGATCGACGCCTGGGTGGCGCCATCGCAGCAGGCGGTCGGCACGGTTCAGGCGGGCGATCCGGCGCAGATCGTCGAGAACACCTTCAGTCTGGACAACTTCGTCGCCTACGCAGTCGCGAAGGAGAACAAACCGCTCATCGACGCGCTCAACGCCGGGCTCGACACCGTGATCGCCGACGGGACCTGGGCGAAGCTGTACTCCGACTGGGTGCCGCGTGCGCTGCCGCCCGGCTGGAAGCCCGGCTCCAAGGCCGCCCCGGCGCCGGTGCTCCCCGACTTCGCCGCGATCGCCGCCAGCAAGGCGCCCGCGGCCGACAACTCCGCCGTCGCACCGAAATCCGTACTACGGCAACTGAAGGACTCCTTCCTCGACTGGAACCTGTACGAGAAGGCCATCCCGGACCTGTTCAAGACCGGTCTGCCCAACACGCTCATCCTGACCATCAGCGCGAGCGTGATCGGCCTGGTGCTCGGGTTGGGCCTCGCGGTCGCAGGCATCTCCAGCACGCGCTGGCTGCGGTGGCCGGCCCGCGTCTACACCGATGTCTTCCGAGGGTTGCCCGAGGTGGTGATCATTCTGATCATCGGCCTCGGCGTCGGCCCGATCGTCGGCGGACTGACCGGCAACAACCCCTACCCGTTGGGCATCGCGGCACTCGGCTTGATGGCAGCGGCCTACATCGGGGAGATCCTGCGCTCCGGCATCCAGAGCGTCGAGGCAGGCCAGCTCGAAGCCTCTCGCGCACTGGGTTTCAGCTACTCGTCGTCGATGCGTCTGGTGGTGGTGCCGCAGGGCATCCGGCGCGTGCTGCCTGCCCTGGTGAATCAGTTCATCTCCCTGCTCAAGGCCTCGTCGCTGGTGTACTTCCTGGGGCTGATCGCCAGCCAGCGCGAACTGTTCCAGGTCGGCCGGGATCTCAACGCGCAGACCGGGAACCTCTCACCGCTAGTAGCCGCGGGCCTGTTCTACCTGGCGTTGACCATCCCGCTGACCCACCTGGTCAACTACATCGACGCCCGGCTGCGACGAGGCCGGACGTCCACCGAGGCGGAGGATCCTCCGTTGGCCCCGACCGCCGCCCAGGAGATGATCTGATGTCTTCACCCTCTGAAGCCCCGTCTCCAACCTCTCCACCCTCCGGAATCGAACCGGTCTCGTTGACCGGTAAGGACATTCACCTGGCGTTCGGACCGAACAAGGTCCTGCGGGGCGTTGACATCGACGTGCCCGCGGGGGCCACCGTCGCGGTGATCGGCCCGTCCGGCTCCGGCAAGTCGACACTCTTGCGGGCCCTGAACCGGCTCTATGAGCCCGACGGCGGCGACATCCTGCTCGACGGCAGATCGGTGCTCAAGGATGACCCCGACGCGTTGCGGCAGCGCATCGGCATGGTGTTCCAGCAGTTCAATCTGTTCCCGCACAAGAGCGTGCTCGACAACGTCACGCTGGGGCCTCGCAAGCTGAAGAAGCTCTCCGCCGAAGCGGCCCGCGAGCTCGGCCTGGCGCAGCTCGAACGAGTCGGATTGCGGCACAAGGCCGATGTCCGCCCCTTCACCCTCAGTGGCGGGCAGCAGCAGCGGGTGGCGATCGCCCGCGCCCTGGCGATGGCTCCGCAGGTGATGTTCTTCGACGAGGCCACCTCGGCACTGGATCCCGAGCTCGTCAAGGGCATCCTGGCACTGATCGCGGATCTCGGCGCCGACGGCATGACGATGGTTGTCGTCACCCACGAGATGGGGTTCGCCCGGTCGGCGGCCGATGCGGTGGTGTTCATGGACCACGGAAAGGTCGTCGAATCCGGCCCACCCGAGCAGGTCTTCTCCGATGCAGAAACCGACCGGCTCCGCCAGTTCCTGTCCCAGGTGCTGTGATCGGCGACCCCGAGGCAATGATGTGGCGAGAACGGTCAGGTGCGGATGTACGTCATTTCGGACGAAAACTCCGCATGTCATGCTTCTGACAGACAGTGACAGGTTAGACTAGCGAATTATGGTGGAGACCGAACCGCAGGTCACTGAGCTGGCCGGAGAGCTGCAGCAGGTGCTCTCCAAGCTGTTCTCCGTGCTGCGCCGGACCGACTCCTCCAATCGCAACGCGCCGGAGGGCGGGGCCGACCTCACCTTGGCGCAGTTGTCCATACTGCTGACGCTGCTGGACCTCGGTCCGATCCGCATGACCGAGCTCGCCGCACACGAGCGCGTGCGCACCCCCACCACCACCGTCGCGATCCGCAGGCTCGAGAAGCTGGGGCTGGTGAAGCGGTCACGCGACACGTCTGATCTGCGTGCCGTCCTGGTCGACGTCACACCCCGCGGGCTGGTTCAACACCGCGAGGCGTTGGCCACCCGGCGCGCCGCACTGGCCGTGCTGTTGAGCAGGCTCAGTGAGGACGAGCGCGAGACGCTGGCCAAAGCCCTTGCGCCGCTGTCCCGATTGGCCGAGCAGGGCCCGTAGCCCTCGGAGGGCAGGAGCGAAGCGAGGGATTCAGGCACGGTCTCAGCCCAACCAGTCCAGCACCGCCGCCGCGGTCCACGACTGCTGCATGCTACCCAGCGGCTCCCCGGTGAACGGTTCGTAGTACTCCGCGAACGTGCCGTCGCTGGCCTGCCGAAGTCCTTCGCGCCGCAGATTCGACGAACGCTCCGACCATCCCCGCCGGGCGAAGCACCACGAGAACAACCACGTCACCACCGGCCAGATCGGCCCGCGCCAGTATTCGCGCGCCCGGAAGTCACGTGACACCGGCGACGTCGAGGGGATCAGCGCGTACCTGAGGTCAGGATGCCCGCAGAACCGTGGGCCCTCGAGAAGTTTCAACAAGGCGCGTTCCCGGTCGTGCGGCAGCCCGCCGCACAGCAGCGGCGAGAACTGCGCCACCGTCTCAGTGGGGATCCACTTCTTCGCCCGCAGGTCGTAATCCCTCGCCGCGCCGGTGCGTTCGTCCGCGGTTTCGACGACGCCCCTGCGGAAGCGCTCGGCCCAGGAGTACAGGTCGCGAACATCGGAGTGCGGCCGCTTGTAGTCTTCGCCGATCTCGGCGAGGACGGTGCACGCGACCGAGAGGATCGCGGAGACGAAGACATCCTCGACCGCGAAGCTCATCACCTTGGGCAGGAGGGCGTCGTCGTAGTTCACCGACTTCATCTCCTCGACGAGCCACATGTAGCGGTCGTACTCCACGTCGGACGGCCTCTGCGTCGTATCGGTGACGATGGCGTTGTCCTCGCGCTGGTACTCCGGCATGACGCCCGGAATCACGTTGGTGTAGGCGTTGTCCCACCGCGGGGAGTTGTCCATGCCCGATTCCCAGCCGTGGTACATCGTGACGCGGCCGTGCGAATCGGGATCCCGCGCCTCGGCCAACCAGCGGTGCCACCGGACCAGGTCGCTCCAACGGCGATCGAGGAACGCCTCCGCGACCGCCCGCGTGGAACGGCCCCGCGTGCGGGCACGGTCGAGGATGCGTTGCACGGCGATCGCGTGCACGGGCGGCTGCGTGATCCCCGAGGTGTGCCTGGTGCGCGGTGCATTGGCCGCCAGCGCGGAGGTGGCCCAGCGCGCCGGGCCGGGGAAGTAGCCGTCGACCCCGTTGGCGAAGACGATGTGCGGAATCATCCCGTTGGCCCATTGCGCCGACAGCAGGGTGTCCAGCTCGACGACGGCCCGCTCGACGCTCAGCGGAGCGAGGCCGATCGACACGAACGCCGCATCCCAACTCCACATGTGCGGGTACAGCAGGGGTGCGGCGGTGGTCATCACGCCGAGGTCATTGCCGCGCAGCAGATAGGCGGCACGGGCAGCTAGCTGGGTGGGCGCGAAGCTCGAATCCGGTGGCATCGGATCAATCATGCGACGCCGAAGGCAAGCGCGCAGGTCGGTAGGGTTCCTCGCATGCCTGGCGATGAGCGCTCGCGCGAAGAGAAGACCCGTTCCGCGATGATCACCGGCGCCGCAGGCGGCCTCGGCTCGGCCATCGCCGACGCGCTCGCGCCCACCCACACCCTGCTTCTGGCCGGCCGTCCCTCGGACCGCCTCGACGCGCTCGCCGCGCGACTCGGGGCCCCGACCTGGCCACTGGACCTCGCCGACCTCGACTCGATCGAATCGGCCGCCGAGGTACTGACCGACCTCGACGTGCTCGTCCACAATGCCGGGTTGTCCATTCCGGGGCGAGTCGCCGAATCCAGTGCCGACGAATGGCGCACCACCTTCGAGGTGAACGTCGTCGGTACCGTCGCACTGACCCTCGCGCTGCTGCCCGCCCTGCGTAGCGCTCGGGGGCAGGTGATCTTCATCAACTCCGTTGCCGGACTGAACGCCTCACCCGGGCTGGCGTCGTACTCGGCGAGCAAGTTCGCGCAGCGGGCGTTCGCGGACTCGCTGCGCGCCGACGAGCCGACCCTGCGCGTCACGTCGGTGCACCCCGGCCGGATTGACACCGAGATGCAGCGCGACCTGATCGCCTACGAGGAGCGCGACTACGTTCCCGACCAGTTCATGACACCGCAGACGGTGGCCGCGGTGGTGGCGCACGCGGTGGCCACCCCATCCGACGCTCACGTGCACGAGATCATCGTCAGGCAAAGGTAGCCGCGGCGATGCCGGAGGCGTTCGAGGTCCACGAGGCGTCCATCGCCGAGTTGCGCGCCGCCTTGGAGAGCGGTCGGGTCACCGCGGTGGAACTGCTCGAGGCCCATCTCGCCCGCATCGCCGCCTTTGACGGCGTGCTGAACGCCATCGTGGTGGCCAACCCGGATGCCCGAGCCGACGCCGTGGCATCGGACGGCCGCCGGGCGGCGGGTCGTGCGTACGGCCCGCTGGACGGAATCCCGTACACAGCCAAGGACAGTTACCTGGCCCGTGGGCTGACGGCTGCGGCGGGCAGCCCGGCATTCGCGCATCTGGTCGCCCAGTACGACTCGTTCGTCGTCGAACGCCTGCGGGCTGCGGGCGCCGTGCTCATCGGCTTGACCAACATGCCGCCGATGGCCAACGGCGGGATGCAACGCGGCCTGTACGGCCGGGCCGAAAGTCCGTACTGCGCTGACTATCTCACCGCGCCGTTCGCGTCAGGCTCGTCGAACGGCTCCGGGACCGCGACGGCCTCGTCGTTCTGCGCCTTCGGCATCGGTGAGGAGACCTGGTCGTCGGGCCGCGGCCCGGCATCGAACAATGGGTTGTGCGCGTACACGCCGTCCCGTGGGCTGATCTCCACCCGTGGCGGCTGGCCGCTGGTGCCGACCATGGACGTCGTTGTGCCACACACCCGTTCGATGGCCGACCTGCTCGAGGTGCTCGACGTCATCGTGGCCGAGGATCCCGACGCCCGCGGTGACTTCTGGCGGCTGCAGCCGTGGGTATCGGTGCCACGCGTCGGCGAGGTGCGACCTCCGTCGTACCGGTCACTCGCGGTGAACGACGCGGACCGGGCGCGCCGTGACCTGACCGGGCGCCGGTTCGGCGTGCCGCGGATGTACGTCAACGCCGATCCCGATGCCGGCGTCGGGGCGGCGGGGATCGGCGGTCCGACGGGTCAGCGCATCGAGACCCGGGCGTCCATAGTCGTATTGTTCGACGCGCTGCGGCGTGACCTGCTCGCCGCCGGCGCCGAGGTGATCGACGTCGACTTTCCCGTGGTCAGCAACTATGAGGGCGACCGGGCCGGTGCCCCGACCATCGCCACTCGCGGTCTTGTCAGCCCGGAGTATCTGCGCCGCGAGATCGTCGACCTGTCAGCGTGGGCGTGGAACGACTTCCTGGCCACCAACGGCGACCCCGCCCTCAACCGGCTGGCCGACGTGGACGGCAGTCGCATCTTCCCGTCCCCGCCGGGCGCGCTGCCCGACCGGTATGACGGGTTCGACGACGACATCGCGGAGTATCCGTCGTTATTCCGCGCGCATCCGGTCGACTCCTTCCTCGCCATCGCGACCATTCCGGATGGCGTACACGCGTTGGAGCGCACGCGGCAGATCGACCTCGAGGAGTGGATGGACGAGTTGCGTCTGGACGCCGTCATCTTCCCCGCGGTGGCGGACGTGGGGCCGGCCGACATGGACGTGAATCCGGAATCGGCCGACCTCGGCTGGCGCAACGGGGTGTGGGTGGCCAACGGCAACTTGGCGATTCGCCATCTCGGCATCCCGACCGTGACGGTGCCGATGGGCACGATGGCCGACATCGGCATGCCGGTGGGGCTGACGCTCGCCGGCCGGGCGTACGACGACGTCGCACTGCTTCGCTACGGCGCCGCGCTGGAGGCCACCGGGCGCAGGCGCACGTCACCGCCGCGCACCCCACCGCTCAACGCGTGATCTCGGCGCGCCCGGTTGCGCTGACCGCAACTTTGCGCGCCGAAATCGCGAGCGTCGCTCAGATGACGACGTTGACGAGCTTGCCCGCCACCACGATGACCTTCTTCGGGGCCGCGCCCGCCATGAACGCGACCACCTTCTCGTCGACCAGCGCGGCCGTCTCCACCGCGTCGGCGGTTGCGTCCGCCGCGACGGTGATGCGCCCGCGAACCTTGCCGTTGACCTGAACCGGGTACTCGACGGTGGCCTCCACCAGATAGGCCGGGTCGGCCTGCGGGAAGGGTCCGCGCGCCAGCAACGAGTCGTGGCCCAAACGGCGCCACAACTCCTCGGCGAGGTGCGGCGCCAGCGGCGCCACCATCAGCACCAGGGGCTCGACGGCAGCGCGCGCCCTGACGTCCTCCTTGGTGAGATGGTTGGTGTACTCGATGAGCTTGGCGGCAGCGGTGTTGTTGCGCAGCCCCGCATAGTCCTCGGCAACGCCGGCGATGGTCTTGTTCATCAGTCGCAGGGTGGTTTCGGTCAGCTCTTCGTGGCCGGCCACCCGCTCGATGCCGGTGCCCTCGTCGACGACGACGCGCCACACCCGCTGCAGGAACCGGTAAGCCCCGACGACGTCCTTGGTCGCCCACGGCCGCGAGGCCTCGAGCGGACCCATCGACATCTCGTAGATGCGCAGGGTGTCTGCGCCGAACTCCTCGCAGATCTCGTCGGGTGATACGGAGTTCTTCAGGCTCTTGCCGATCTTGCCGAACTCGCGGTTGACCTCTATTTCACCGTCGGGCCCTGGCCAGTAGTACTTGCCGTCGCGCTCAACGACTTCGGCTGCGGGGACGTAGGAGCCCCGCGAGTCGGTGTAGGCGAAGGCCTGGATGTAACCCTGGTTGACCAGGCGGCGGTACGGCTCGCGAGAGGTCACGTGGCCCAGGTCGTAGAGCACCTTGTGCCAGAACCGCGAGTACAGCAGGTGCAGCACCGCGTGCTCGACGCCACCCACGTAGAGGTCGACACCACCTGGGTCCCCAGGGCCGTGCTCCGACGGCCGCGGGCCCATCCAGTAGGCCTCGTTCTCCTTGGCGCAGAAGGCTTCCGAGTTGTGCGGGTCGGCGTAGCGCAGCTCGTACCACGAACTGCCCGCCCACTGCGGCATGACGTTGGTGTCGCGGGTGTAGGGCTTCAGGCCCTCGCCGAGGTCCAGGTCGACGTGCACCCATTCGGTCGCCTTGCCCAGCGGCGGCGACGGCTCGCTGTCGGCGTCTTCCGGATCGAACTGCACCGGCGCGTAGTCCGGGACGTCTGGCAGTTCCACGGGCAGAGCCGAATCGGGCAGTCCGTGCGCACGCCCTTCGGAGTCGTAGACGATCGGGAACGGTTCGCCCCAGTACCGCTGGCGGGCGAAGAGCCAGTCGCGCAACTTGTACTCGACGCGGGCGCGGCCACGGCCGTCGGCCTCGAGTCGCGCAATGATGGCTTCCTTGGCCGACGTGACGCTCAGCCCGTCGAACGCCCCCGAGTTGACCAAGACGCCGTCGCCGCCATGCGCGCCATGCGAAACGTCACCACCGCTGGTGACTTCGACGATCGGAAGGCCGAACGAGTCCGCGAAGTCCCAGTCGCGCTGGTCGCCCCCCGGCACCGCCATGATGGCGCCCGTGCCGTAGCCGATCAGCACGTAGTCGGCGATGAACACCGGGATGTATTGTCCGTTCACCGGATTCGTCGCGAAGGCGCCGGTGAAGACACCGGTCTTCGCCTTATTCTCCTGGCGCTCCAGATCCGACTTCGCCGACACCGACGATCGGTAGGACGCCACCGCCTCGACCGGCGTCGCCGCCCCGTAGGTCCACCGCGGATCGACACCCTCGGGCCACTCGTCGGCGGTGAGTCGCTCGACCAGTGGATGCTCCGGAGCCAACACCATGTAGGTGGCGCCGAACAGCGTGTCCGGGCGCGTGGTGAAGACCTCGATGTCACCCACATCCGTCGCGAACTGCACCTCCGCGCCGGTCGAGCGGCCGATCCAGTTGCGCTGCATGACCTTGACCTTGTCCGGCCAGTCCAGCACGTCGAGGTCCTCGAGCAGCCGATCGGAGTACGCGGTGATGCGCATCATCCACTGCCGCAACCGCTTCCGGAACACGGGGAAGTTACCCCGGTCACTTCGGCCGTCAGAGGTCACCTCCTCGTTGGCCAGCACCGTGCCAAGGCCAGGACACCAGTTCACCACCGAGTCGGCCCGGTAGACGAGTCGATGCGAATCGATGACGTCGGCCCGCTCGGCCGCCGACATCGTCGCCCACCGACCACCGGACTCCGGCGTGCGGGCGCCCGACTCGAATTCAGCGATCAGCTCGCTGATCGGCCTGGCCTTGTTGATCGCCTGGTCGAACCACGAGTTGAAGATCTGCAGGAAGATCCACTGGGTCCACTTGTAGAAGTCGGGGTCGGTGGTGGCGAAGCTGCGCCGGGTGTCATGGCCGAGCCCGAGCCGGCCGAGCTGGCGCCGGAAGTTGACGATGTTGGCCTCGGTGCGCGTACGCGGATGCGTCCCCGTTTGCACGGCGTACTGCTCGGCGGGTAGACCGAACGCATCGAAACCCAACGCGTGCAGCACGTTACGACCCGTCATCCGGTAATAGCGCGCGTAGACGTCGGTGGCGATGTAGCCGAGGGGGTGACCGACGTGCAGGCCGTCGCCGGATGGGTACGGGAACATGTCCTGCACGAACATCTTGTCGGCCGGAAGGGACGCCCCATCGGCCGGTGCCAGCGATCCCACGGGGTTGGGCACGTGGAACGTACCCAGCCGGGCCCAGGTCTCCTGCCAGGTGCGTTCGATCTCGCCAGCAAGCTCCGCGTCGTAGCGGTGCTGCGGGATTCCGGCGGCACCATCCCCTTCAGTCACGTGAACAGGGTAGACAACTTCCGACCGCACCCTCGCACAGCGGCGTCCGACGACGGCTTGGTCTCGGTTCCGTTGCAGTGGGGTCAGGGCATGGTTGCAGGTCTGTCCCGGGCCTGGTGGCTATCGAAGCCACGTGGATACAGTCGGCGCCTGGCCGCGGGCATACCAGCCCGCAGTGACCCGCATGACGCGGAAGGACCGACGTTTAGATGTTCGAAGATGCCCGTCGTTGGGGACTTCTCGCCGGAGGTTTCGCCGCAGGTACGGCATGCGTCCTTGGCCTCGCTGGTACGACCGCGTCGGCCGAGCCCACCGGTCCGCTGGTCCCCGCGCCCGCAACGGTGACCCAGACCGTCACCGTCGAGGCGGGAGCGCCCGCAGCGGCCCTCGCCGGCCCCAACCAGTTGATCGGCACACCCGTCGCTGGTGCCGTCCAGGCCCCCGGACCCGACGTCGCCGCCCCCGTCGTACCTGCCGAACCCGTCTCGACGATCGTTCCCGCCCCGTCGCAAACGATCACCGACTACCTCAAACAGCACAACGTCGCGCTCGAGGCGCAGAAGAGTGCCGACTTCAAGGCGCTCAACATCGTGCTGCCGATGCCGACCGGGTGGAGCCAGGTGCCCGACCCGAACGTTCCCGATGCCTTCGCGGTGATCGCCGACCGCGTCGGCGGCGACGGGCTGTACACGTCCAACGCCGCGGTCGTGGTCTACAAGCTGGGCGGCGACTTCGACGCGAAGGAAGCGATCAGTCACGGTCTCATCGACAGCCAGGAGTTGCCCGCCTGGCGGGCGACCGACGGTTCCCTGGCCGACTACGGCGGCATGCCGTCGTCGATCATCGAGGGCACCTACCGGCAGAACAACCTGACGCTGAACACCTCGCGGCGGCACGTCATCGCGACGTCGGGGCCCGACAGATACCTGGTGTCCCTGTCGGTCACCACCAGCGCGGCGGTCTCCGTCGCCACTGGCTCGGCGACCGATGCCATCGTGAACGGGTTCAGGGTCGGTTCGCCCGACGCCCCGCCACCAGCTGCCCCGCCACCCGCCGCAACGCCACCCGCGGCCGCCCCACCAGCGGCCGCAGCGCCACCAGCGGCCGCCGGACCTGCTGCACTACCAGCGGCGGCCCAGCCGCTCGGCCTTCCTCGCTAGCCCGGGCCGGGTGGCCCTCGGCCGGGCCTCGTATTGTGAGGCCCATGCTGATCGCTGCCGTGCTGTGCCTGTGCGCTGCCGGGGTGACCGCCGCACTGGGTCTGTGGTCGCTGGCCCGGCCGCAGTCGGGCGACGCCGTCCAGCAGGTGCTGCGGGCCGTCGTCCCCACCCAGCTCGCGGCCGCCGCGATGCTGGGCGCCGGTGGAGTGGTCGCCCTCGTCGCCCCGGATCAGACGGCGGTGTTGGCATTGGCGGTTTGCGTCGTCGGAGCCGTGGGCACCGTGGCGGCAGGGTGCTACCAGAGCGCCAAGGCGGTGGCCCGGCACGAAGCCGCCGACACGGGCTGCGCGGGCGCCTGCGCGTCGTGCACGCTGTCGTGCCGCTGACACACGCTTGACACCCGATAGATCCAGCTTCCGCCGAACGTCTTTCGCGGACGAGACTAGTTGCGGCTGACGTCGATCGGGTGGGTCGCCAACAGCGACAACGGCATCGGTTGGCGCCGCAGAACCCGCGACCACAGGTCCACGCGCGGCTCAACCAGGACGTCGGACGGCAACGCCGACAACACGATCCAGTCGTCGCGCTCGATCTCGCCTTCGAGCTGACCGATCGTCCAGCCCGAGTACCCGGCAAAGATGCGCACGCCCTCGACCGCGGGTGCGATCGTGTCTGGGTCGGAGTCGAGGTCGACCATCACGATGCGGCCCTGCACGTGTCGCAACCCCGGCACGTCGTTGGGCTGCAGGCCGGCGCGCAACGTCGCCAGGCACAACGCCGCGTCCCGCTTGACCGGCCCGCCGACGAACATCGTCTTGGGTTTCGTCGCGAGCTTCGTCCACTGCGGCAGCACGTTGTAGACCGCGGTCTCACTCGGCCGGTTCAGCACCACGCCGAGGGTGCCGCCGTCGTTGTGCTCGACGATGTAGATCACGCTGCGGCGGAACGTAGGCTCAAGGAGATCGGTGTTGGCAAGCAGCAGCGTTCCGGCTCGTACCCGGTGCATCGCTGGAGCGATGTGGTCCTCCGGATCCTCTGACTGCGCCACGCGTCCATCATGTCACCAGCGCGGGCCTGCGGTGGCGAACGGGCACGGCCATGCCGGTGTGTTTCGCGAATCTTTGTAGTGTGGTTTGGACGCCGATCGGCGCGCCGAACACTTCAACCGACATCGGATCAAAGTGCCCAAGCCCCACCCCCGCGTCGCCGTGTGGCAGTCGGTGCGTGCACTGCCCGAGTTCCGCAGGCTGTTGGAGCTGCGGTCGGTCAGCCTTTTCGGCGACGGACTCTTCCAGGGCGGCCTCGCAGGCGCGCTGCTGTTCAATCCGGAGCGCGCCGCCAGCCCGTGGGCCGTCGCGGGCGCGTTCGCGGTGTTGTTCCTGCCGTACTCGCTGCTCGGTCCGTTCGCGGGCGCCCTCCTCGACCGCTGGGACCGCAGGCTGGTGCTGATCGCGGCCACCCTCGCCCGACTGATCCTCATCCTCGGCGTCGCGACCCTACTCGCCGTCGGGGCGGGCGATCTGACGATCTTGTGCGGCGCGCTGATCGTCAACGGATTCAACCGCTTCGTGTCGTCTGGGCTGTCGGCGGCGCTGCCGCACGTCGTTCCCCGCGAGCAGGTGGTGACGTTGAACTCCGTGGCCACCGCGGTCGGAGCGGCATCGACGTTCCTCGGTGCCAACTTCATGCTGGTCCCGCGCTGGCTCGTCGGCACCGGCGACACCGGTTCTGCCACAGTCATCTTCATCGTCGCCGTGCCGGTGGCACTGGCGCTCGTCCTGGCTGCGCGTTTCAAGCCCCACGTGCTCGGACCGGACGACAGCAAGCGCGCCGTGCACGGCTCGGTGGCCTACGCCGTCGCCACCGGTTGGGACTACGGCGTGCGGACGGTGGTTGGGGTGCGGACCGTCGGCGCCACCCTCGCGGGGCTGGCCGCGCACCGCATCGTGTTCGGCGTCAACACGCTGCTGGTGTTGGTCATCGTCCGGCACGCCGGCAGCCTGGACGTCGGGGGACTCGGCACCGCCGTGGTCTTCGTCGCCTCGACGGGGCTCGGATCGTTCCTGGCCAACTTCGTGACCCCGCCCGCGGTGCGCCGCTGGGGCCGTTACGCCACCGCCAACGGAGCGCTCGGCCTTGCGGCCCTGATCCAGCTGGGGGCGGCGGGTCTGCACCTGCCGATGATGGTCGCGTGCGGCTTCCTTCTCGGCGCCGCGGGCCAGGTCGTCAAGCTGTGCGCGGACTCGGCCATGCAGATCGACGTCGACGACGCCATGCGCGGACACGTCTTCACCGTTCAGGACTCGGTGTTCTGGCTGTCGTTCGTCGCGGCGATCGCGGGCGCAGCGGCGGTGATCCCTGGCGACGGCGAGGCGCCGGGGCTGGTGATCGCCGGGTCCGTGGTCTATCTGCTCGGGTTGGCGGCTCACGCCGCGATTGGAAGGGGTACCCGGCCGGCCGACTAGGGTGACGCCATGGCTGACGGGAACGCCCTCGTCGAGGGTCTGGTGGCCGACCTGCGGGCCGAGAGCGACACACTCGACGAGCTCGTCGCAGGCCTCGACGACGACGGTTGGCGCTTGGCGACGCCAGCACCGGGCTGGTCCATCGCCCACCAGATCGCCCACCTGTGGTGGACCGACCGCGTCTCCCTGGTCGCCGTCACCGACGGGGCCGCCTTCGGCGACATTCTGGGGGACGCGGCGAGGAATCCGACCGGTTTCGTCGACGAGGGGGCGGAGCAGCTCGCGACCAGTGCGCCCGCAGAGATGCTCGCCGACTGGCGCAGCACGCGCAGGAGTCTGCACCACGAACTGCGCAAGGTGGCCGACGGCAGGAAGCTGCCCTGGTTCGGCCCCCCGATGAGCGCCACGTCGATGGCGACCGCCCGGTTGATGGAGACCTGGGCACACGGACTCGACGTCGCCGACGCGCTCGGGGTGCGAAGGACCCCCACGGTCCGGCTGCGCCCGATCGCCCACATCGGCGTCCGCACCAGGGACTTCGCGTTCACCGTGCACGGACTGCCCGTGCCGCCGGAGCCCTTCCTGGTCGAGCTCGCGGCGCCGGACGGCTCTACGTGGTCGTGGGGTCCCGCCGACGCCGAGCAACGGGTCACCGGGTCAGCGGAGGACTTCTGCATGCTGGTGACGCAGCGCAGACCACGCGCCGAGCTAGACGTGACGGCCGTCGGCGCGGACGCGCAGACGTGGCTGACGATCGCGCAGGCGTTCGCGGGTCCTCCGGGGGTCGGGCGATGAACGAAGAGAAGAACCCCATCCCGCCCGGCCGGGACTAGCGCCCCAGCTGACCGGCCGCGTCCGCCGTCCCGTCCCCGTCGGAGTCGGTCAGCTTGACGTCCCAGCGACCGTCGGCATCGGTGTCGACATACGCCTCGTCTCCGACGAGCACGCGGTCGGCCAGTCCGTCGCGGTCGACGTCGAGCAAGCGGTCCCCGGCTTGACCGTCACCGTCGAAGTCCACCAGCGGGCCGCCCGTCAGCTCGACCCCGTCGAGCCCGAACCAGCGGACCTGCCCGGAGCGCCCGTCGACGCCGACGGCCCAGGTGCCCGAGCCGTCGTCGGTGAACGGCGCCTCGCCGCGGCCGTCGTCGTCGAGATCGAGGATCAGATGGTCGGCGGCCCCGTCGCAGTCGAGATCGGCCAGGGCGTCGTCGAGCCGGCCGTCCCCGTCGAAGTCCAGACCGATCGCGTCGAACACACCGTCGTCGTCCGTGTCGAGCGTCATCTCGGCCGACCAGACGGCCGCCGTCCCGTCACCGTCGCCCAGGCAGTACTCCATACCAGGGTTCGACGCGGGCCTAGTCCTTGGCGTTCCACCACTTCCGAAGTTCGTCGACGGCCTCGTCGTGTTCGAGCGGCCCGCGGTCCAGCCGCAGCTCCTTGAGGTACTTCCACGCCTGCCCGACCCGAGGGCCCGCCGGGATGTCGAGGATCTTCATGATCTCGTTGCCGTCGAGGTCGGGCCGGACCCGCTGCAGGTCCTCCTTGGCCGCGAGCTCGTCGATGCGGTTCTCAAGATCGTCGTAGTTGGCCTGCAGGCGCGCGGCGCGGCGCTTGTTGCGCGTCGTGCAGTCGGCGCGCACCAGCTTGTGCAACCTGTCCAGCAGCGGCCCGGCATCGGTGACGTAGCGCCGGACGGCGGAGTCGGTCCACTTGCCGTCCCCGTACCCGTGGAACCGCAGATGCAGGTAGACCAGCTGTGAGACGTCGTCGACCATCTGGTTGGAGTACTTCAGCGCCCGCATGCGCTTGCGCGTCATCTTCGCGCCGACCACCTCGTGGTGGTGGAAGCTCACGCCGCCGTCGTTCTCGTGCTTGCGGGTGGCCGGCTTGCCGACGTCGTGCAGCAACGCCGCCCACCGGAGCACCAGATCGGGCTGGCTTCCACTGACTCCCGAGTCGCTCCGCTCCTGCCCTCCGGATCTACTTCCCGAGTCGCTCCGCTCCTGCCCTCCGGCCTGCTCAAGATCGATCGCCTGGCGCAGCACCGTCAGCGAATGCTGGTAGACGTCCTTGTGCTGATGGTGCTCGTCGATCGCCATGCGCATCCCACCGACCTCGGGCAGCACGACGTCGCCGAGGCCCGTGGTCACCATCAGGTCGATGCCCGCCACCGGGTCCGCGCCGAGCATCAACTTGTCCAACTCGGCCGCCACCCGCTCGGCGGTGATGCGGCCGAGCTCCTCGGCCATCCGCGC
>NZ_JAVROT010000516.1:0-8434 GCF_032162605.1 Mycobacterium sp.
TGGCGCTGCTGGCGATCGTCGTGGTGGTGGAGAACGCCGCGCGGTTGTCGGTGCCGCTGCTGGTGCAGCGCGGCATCGACCACGGCATCCCGCCGATCGTCGACGGTGGTTCGGCACGGGAACTCCTGTTGATCGTCGCGTCGCTGTGCGGTGTGGTGCTGGTGCAGGCCATCAGCCGGATGTTCTTCCTGCGCCGCGCCGGGCGGATCGGCCAGGAGGTGCTGCTTGAGTTGCGCCGCAGGATCTTCCGGCACTTCCAGCGACTCGACGTGGCCTTCCACGATCGCTACACCTCCGGCCGTGTGGTGGCCCGCTCGACGAACGACGTCGAAGCCATCCAGGACATGTTGGAGACGGGGTTCGACGGTCTCATCACCGCCGTCCTGACGCTGTTGGGAACGTCGGTGCTGCTCGTCGTGCTGGACGTGAAGCTGGGCCTGATGTGCCTGTGCGCCTTCCCCGTTCTGGTGCTGCTGGTCGGGTGGTTCCGCACGCAGTCGTCGAAGACCTACAAGTTGGTCCGCGAGAGCGCGGCGCTCGTGATCGTCCAGTTCGTCGAGACCATGACGGGCATCAAGGCCGTGCAGGCCTACCGCCGCGAGCCGCGCAATCAGCAGATCTTCACCGACGTCGCCGACGAGTACAAGAACATCAACGAGCGGGCGTTCAAGCTGCTCGCGGTCTTCATGCCGGCAGTGCGGCTGGTCGGCAACATCGCCACCGGCGGCGTGCTGCTCTACGGCGGCTACCGGGTGCTGCACGGTGAGGTTACGCTCGGCACGCTGACCGCGTTCCTGCTGTATCTACGGATCTTCTTCGAGCCCATGCAGGAGATCTCGCAGTTCTTCAACACCTTCCAGTCGGCTGCCGCTGCGCTGGAGAAGATCGCAGGCGTGCTGGCCGAGGCGCCGGGCATCCAGGACCCCGAGCGGCCGGTCGAGTTGTCGAATGTCAACGGCGACATCGGCTTCCGCGACGTAAGGTTCGGCTACGTACCGGACCGACCGGTGCTGCCGGAGTTGGACCTGCGAATCCCCGCGGGGCAGACGGTGGCGCTCGTCGGCACCACCGGCGCTGGCAAGACCACGATCGCCAAGCTGATCGCCCGGTTCTACGACCCCACCTCCGGTGCGGTCACCCTCGACGGCGTCGACCTGCGCGACCTAGCGCAGGCCGACCTGCGTCGCCACGTCGTGATGGTCACCCAGGAGAACTTCATGTTCGAGGGCACCGTCGCCGACAACATCCGCTTCGGTCGCCCCGACGCGACGGACGCCGAGGTGCGGAAGGCGGCCGAGGCGGTCGGCGCGGACCGGTTCATCGACGCGCTCGCCGACGGCTATGACACCGACGTGGCCAAGCGCGGCGGCAGGTTGTCCGCGGGCCAGCGGCAGCTGATCGCCTTCGCACGCGCGTTCCTCGCCGACCCTGCGGTGCTCATCCTCGACGAGGCGACCTCGTCGCTCGACATCCCCAGCGAGCGCTTGGTGCAGCGGGCCCTGGCCACCGTGTTGGCCGACCGCACCGCGGTGGTGATTGCCCACCGCCTGTCCACCGTCGAGGTCGCGGACCGGGTGCTGGTCCTCGAGCACGGTCGCGTCGTCGAGGACGGCCCGCCTGAGGAGTTGATCCTCGGCGACGGCAGGTACGCCGCGTTGCACCGGGCGTGGGTCGAGTCGCTGGCCTGACGCGGCGCGCTCCCGTGCGCCGAAACTCCGGAATCCGCCGCAGCCGCGGGGCATGACGTAGATCCTGGTGGCATGGGCACCAACACCGATCTCTATCGCAGCGCCCGCGATCAGCTCGTCGAGCTGATCAGTGATTACGACAAGGCGGTCGACACCTTCGCGTGGCCGCAGCTGACGGGCGCGTTCAACTGGGCGACGGACTGGTTCGACGTCATCGCCCGGGAACCCTCCACGGCAGACCGGCTCGCCCTGTGGATCGTCGAGCAGGACGGCTCCGAGCAGAAGGTGACATTCGCCGAGATGGCGGAGCGCTCCGACCGAGTGGCGACCTGGCTCGCGGGCCTCGGCGCCGGCAAGGGGGACCGGGTCATCCTGATGCTCGGCAACCAGGTCGAACTGTGGGAGTCGATGCTGGCGGTGGCCAAGCTGGGCGCCGTCATCATGCCGACCACCAGCGCACTCGGACCCGCCGACCTCGCGGACCGAATCACCCGCGGCGGCGCCTGTGCCGTGATCGCCAACACTGCCGACACCGCGAAGTTCGACGGTGTCGTCGGAGAGTTCACCCGGATCGTGGTCGGGGAGGCCGTTGCCGGCTGGCATTCCTACGCCGACGCCGATGACGTTCGGGCCGCCGGACCCCTCACCGCCGGAACCACGGTCGACGATTCGATGCTGGTCTACTTCACCTCGGGCACCACCAGCAGGCCCAAACTGGTCGAGCACTCCCAGGTGAGCTATCCGGTGGGGCACCTGTCGACGATGGCGTGGATCGGCCTGCGCCCCGGCGACGTGCATCTGGCGATCAGCTCGCCGGGCTGGGCCAAGCACGCCTGGAGTTGTTTCTTCGCGCCGTGGATCGCCGAGTCGACCATCTTCGTCTACAACTACGGCCGGTTCGACGCGGCCGCGCTGCTGCATCAGATCCGGCGGGCCGGTGTCGCCACGTTCTGTGCCCCGCCGACGGTGTGGCGGATGCTGATCCAAAACGACCTCGGCACGAGGCCCGACGCGCTGCGCGAGATCCTCGGTGCCGGTGAGCCGCTCAACCCCGACGTCATCGCCAGGGTCGAGCGGGCCTGGGGACTGACCATCCGGGACGGCTTCGGCCAGACCGAGACGACGCTGTCGGTCGGCAACACTCCGGGCCAGCCGGTGAAGGCAGGCTCGATGGGCAGGCCGATGCCCGGGGTGCCGGTGGTATTGATCGACCCCCGCTCGGGTGAGCCTGCAGACGAGGGCGAGATCTGCCTCGACCTCGGTGCAAGTCCGCTGAACCTGATGACCGGATATGTCGGCGATCCGGCACGCAACGACGCCGCGATGGCGGGCGGTTACTACCACACCGGGGACGTCGCGAGCCGCGACGACGACGGCTACATCACCTACATCGGCCGCACCGACGACGTGTTCAAGTCGTCGGACTACAAGGTGTCGCCCTTCGAGCTGGAGAGCGTCCTGATCGAGCACCCTGCCGTCGTCGAGGCGGCGGTGGTGCCACAGCCCGACGCCACCCGGCTCGCGGTACCCAAGGCGTACGTCGCGCTGGCCGAGGGATGGGAGGCGGGCGCCGACACCGCGCGGGCGATCCTCGAGCATGCGCGCGACCACCTGGCGCCCTACCTGAGGGTGCGTCGGGTCGAGTTCTTCGAACTGCCGAAGACCATCTCCGGCAAGATCCGTCGCGTCGAGCTGCGCCGTCGCGAGGAGGACGCGCATCGGGCGGGCACGCCGATCGCCACGGAGTACCGCTACGAGGATCTGGTGGACTGGCGATGAAGTCCTACGACGCGGGCCCCACCGACGTCCCCGTTCTCGACGAGACCATCGGCGCCAACTTCGAACGGACCGCCGCGCGGTACCCGGACGTCGAGGCTCTGGTCGACGTCGCGGGCAGGCGACGCTGGACCTACGCCGAGCTGAACGATGAAATCGACCTCATTGCACGGGGTTTGATGGCTCGCGGCATCGAGAAGGGCGACCGTGTGGGTATCTGGGCGCCGAACTGTCCCGAGTGGACGATCGTCCAGTACGCGACCGCCAAGATCGGCGGGATCCTGGTCAACGTCAATCCCGCTTACCGCACCCACGAGTTGGCCTACGTGCTCGAGCAGTCCGGCGCCTGCGCGTTGATCGCCGCGACGGCGTTCAAGTCGTCGGACTACTGCAGCATGGTGGCCGAGGTCCGCTCGGCGACGCCGCAGCTGTCCGACGTGGTGTTCCTCGGCACCGACGACTGGCAGCAGTTGCGCGACGGTGCCGACGCGGTCACCGTGACTGCGCTGCGCACCAGGCTCGCCGCGCTGGCCAACGACGACCCGATCAGTCTCCAGTACACCTCGGGCACAACGGGTTTCCCGAAGGGTGCGACCCTGTCACACCGGAACATCCTGAACAACGGGTACTTCGTCACCGGTCTGATCAACCTAGGTCCCGAAGACCGGCTGTGCATCCCGGTGCCCTTCTACCACTGCTTCGGCATGGTGATGGGCAACCTGGGCTGCACGACGCGCGGGGCGACGATGGTGATTCCGGCGCCCGGTTTCGATCCGGGGGCAACGCTCGCGGCGATCGAACGGGAACGGTGCACCGGTGTCTACGGCGTGCCGACGATGTTCATCGCCATGCTGGGGCACCCCGACTTCGCCCAGCGCGACCTGTCGTCACTGCGCACGGGCATCATGGCGGGCGCGGTCTGTCCCGTCGAGGTGATGAAACGCTGCGTGAACGAGATGAACATGACCGAGGTCGCGATCGCGTATGGCATGACCGAAACCTCCCCGGTGTCGTGCCAGACGTTGATCGACGACGACGAGGACCGGCGCACCTCCTCGATCGGCCGGGCCCACCCCCACGTCGAGGTGAAGATCGTCGACCCCGAAACGGGCGGGGTGGTGGAGCGCGGAGAGCCGGGGGAGTTCTGCACCCGCGGGTATTCGGTGATGCTCGGATACTGGCAAGGATCCGGAGGACGCGATGCGACCGGAGGGCGCGAATTCAGCACGGAGGCAATCGATTCCGATGGCTGGATGCACACGGGTGACCTGGCGGTGATGCGGGCCGACGGCTACTGCAACGTGGTGGGCCGCATCAAGGACATGGTGATCCGCGGCGGTGAGAACGTGTACCCGCGCGAGGTGGAGGAGTTCCTCTACACCCATCCCGACGTCGAAGATGCCCAGGTGATCGGTGTTCCCGACCCCAGGTACGGCGAGGAGATCTGTGTCTGGCTCCGGATGCGGCCGGGTGCCACGCCGCTGGATGCCGCCGCGGTGCGCGCCTTCGCCGACGGAAGGTTGGCGCACTACAAGATTCCGCGCTACGTCCACGTCGTCGACGAGTTCCCGATGACGGTGACCGGCAAGGTCCGCAAGGTCGACATGCGTGCCGAGAGCGTTCGGCTTCTCGGCCTGTAGGGGTGGCACCGAAGCCGCACTGCTGCGAGAGTTGAGCCATGTCCGCCACGCACCGGTCCGCCGTCCTCGGCCGTCGGACGTGTGCGCTGGTGGCGGCGGCCTCGGCCGTCCTGCATGGGTTGATGGTCGGCGATGCGGGCCACGCAGCGGTGGCCGTGCTGATCGTCGTCATGGCGGTGGCCTGCCTCTATTGCGCGCGCGAGCTGTGGACGGCGGGATCGCCACGGGTGTGGTGCATCGTCGCCGTGATGAACCTCGGCATGGTTGCCGTGCACTGGTCGATGCCGGGGCACCATCACGGCCAGGTGATGGCAGTGGGGCAGGCGAGCCCCATGTCGACGCTGATGGTCGCCGCCACCACCATCTCGGTGGCGGAGGCTGCCATCGCGACCGCCGTGCTGTGGATTCAGACCCGACGCCGGGCCGAACTAGCCCTTGGGCGGGGTGAACTGGCTCAGCACGAATTCCGCACCGTACGGGTCGCGGACCGTCGCGGTCCTCGTCCACTCTGAATCCTCGGAGGCGATCACGGCGGCCCCGAGATCCTCGGCCGTCGCCGCGGAAGCGTCGCGATCCGCCACGGCGAAGGTCACCTGCCAGTGTTCGGGGTGTCCCTCCGGAATGATGCGCATCCACGCGACGGTGTCCTCGAAGCCCGCCGGTGCCGCGATGTCCGCCTGTCGCTGCCTGATGTCGGGATCGACCGTCGCAGCGAGGTGGTCGCCGTATCCGGGCCTGCGGACCATCGTCGCGTATCCGACGTCGTCGACCTCCCAGCCGAACAACCGTGAATAGAACGTCGCTGCCGAGTGGGGATCGGGCGTCTGCAGGTCGCTGAAGTTCCACGCCCCCGGCGCGTTGACGAGTTGCGCGCCGAGTCGCTTGCGCGCCTGCCACAGCCGGAACTCGGCGCCGCGGGGATCGACGCACACGGCCTGACGCCCAGCGGAGCCAACGTCGTGGGGGTCCACGGTCACGGTGCCGCCGGCCGCTTCGACGGCCTTGGCGGTGGCGTCGGCGTCGTCAACGGCGATGTAGGTGCGCCACGTGACGGCCTCGTCCTCGGAGTCCGGCGAGGCGATCGCCGCGACGTCCTCCCCGCCGATGGTGGCGATCAGGTAGTGGCCAGGCGCCTCGGCGGGTACGGCCTCGGTGAACGTCCAATCGAACAGCCCCCCGTAGAAGCGCTTGGCTCCATCGAGGTCGTGCGCGACGGTGTCCACCCAGCTGGGGACGCCGTGGGGGTATGTCTTGGGCTCGGTCATGCGATCAGGGTGCCCGGATCAGCGATACGCCAACCCCGACAATCGGGACGCCAGTGTGCGGGTCGCCGGTGAGATGTGACCGACCAAGCCCAGCAACACGTTTCGCGCCGGACGAAGGGTTCGGGGGAGTGTGGCGAGCGTGGTCAGTCGGTCGGTCAACTCGACGACCTGTTGGGCGATGGGGCGTCTGGCGGCGCTGTAGGCGTCGAGCAGCGCGTCGGGTCCGCCGTAGAGCACTGCGGTAACGGTGTCGGCCAAAACGACCGCGTCCTGGATGCCGAGGTTCATGCCCTGGCCGCCCGCGGGACTGTGCACGTGGGCGGCATCGCCTGCCAACAGGATGCGGCCCGCCCGGTAGGTGTCGGCGACGCGGTGGTGGATGCGGAACCGCGAGCCCCAGGCCACCTCGGTCACGGTGATGCCGCCAGGACCCCTGGAGTCGAGCAGTCCCTGGACGAATTCCACTGAGGGCTGCTCGGGAGCATCGTCGACGGGGGCGACGACGCGGAAGGTCCCGTTGGGCAGAGGCGCGACGACGGTCAGGCCCTCACTGGCCCAGAACAGGCGCACCTCGTCGGTGGGCGCGTCACCGCCCAGTCGCGCGTCGGCGAGCACGAACGAGTGTTCGTATGCGCCACCGGAGAAACCGATCCCCGCCTGTTCGCGGACGGTGCTGTGCATCCCGTCGGCGCCGACGAGATACCGCGCCCGGACCGTGTCGCCGTCGGTGAACGACGCGGTGACCCCGTCGGCGTCCTGCGTGATCGTGGTGAGCACCTTGGGCCGGGTGACGTCGCCGCTGAGTTCGCGCACGCGGTCGAGCAGCAGGCGCTCCGTCGTCGACTGGGGGACCAGAAGCGTGAACGGATAGTCGGTGATCAGCCCGCTGAAGTCGATCTTCAGGAGCACCCTGGCGCCGTCGCGAATGACGAACCTGGGCGCTTCGATGCCCTCCTTGAGGAGCCGGCGAGTCACGTCCAGACCATCGAGAACTTCCAGGGTGCGGGCGTTGACCCCGGCGGCGCGAGACGTGTTGGCGCCTTCGGGCTGGCGGTCGACGAGCGTCACGCTCACGCCCTTGAGCAGCAGGGACGCGGCCAGGGTGAGCCCGGTGGGACCGGCGCCCACGATGAGTACGTCGGTGTCGTTCACGGAAATTTCCTTCGTGTGAGAAATGCCAACAGGCGTTGGTATTCTCATGGTGTGCTGTTAGTTGGAAAAAGTCAACACACGTTGGCCTACACTCGTTGGCATGGGTAGCAAGGCTGATCAGACCAAGGCCGTCATCCTCGCCGCGGCGAGGGAGCGGTTCGCCCAATCCGGCTACGAAGCGGCCACCATCCGGGCGATCGCGGCCGAAGCCAACATCGATCCGTCAATGGTGATGCGCTATTTCGGCAACAAGGACCAGCTGTTCGCGGCGGCGGCGGAGTTCGACCTGAGGTTCCCCGATCTGACCGACATTGCGCCGTCCGACTTGGGTGCGACGTTGGTGGCGCACTTCCTCGAGCGGTGGGAGGACGACGATGCGCTCGTGGTTCTCTTGCGTTCGGCGACGACGAATGCCGACGCGGCTCAGCGCATGAAGGACATCTTCGCCGCGCAGCTGTTGCCCGCGATCGGCAAGTTCATCCCCGACGACGCCCCCCGTCGGGCTGGCCTGATCGCGACGCAGGTGCTCGGAATGGCGCTGTGTCGCTTCGTGTTACGACTGCCTCCCGTGGTCGCCATGAGCTCCGATGAACTCGTCGAGTGGCTAGGCCCGACGCTGCAGCGGTACGCGACCGCGCCGTAGACGGAGTCGTCGCTAGAACGATGGTCTCGGCGAAGCGTTTTATCGCGATCTCCGGCTACGCTCCCAGCACGATTTCCTGCCGCGTGAGTTCGGATCCGAGGGGCGAAGAAGCCGATGCCCCATAGCGATTCGCGTCGCTGAATACGTCGTTGACCTCGCGGAGCCCGATTCCCCGCAACGCCTCGTATGCGCCGGCGCCGAGCAGGTCCCGCGCGTCCAATGCGTATAGCAGGCCGGCAGTCAATTTTTCGCTGACACCGTGTGTGGCGC
>NZ_JAVROT010000517.1:0-3715 GCF_032162605.1 Mycobacterium sp.
ACGGTGGCTACATCTCACCCGGGTCCACGCTCGACGAGCTGCGGGTGTTCGTCAGTCAGTGGAACACGCTGCCGCGGGCCGACAATGCGCCGTACCGGGTGATCCAGTTCGCAGTGAACCCGCTCAAACCCTGATATTTGGGCCAGTTTGTCAAGGGGCAGGGTGAAGCGGCGGCCGCGACCGTCAGCGTGGCCGCCGCTCCTGACCAGATGAGTTTCGCTGTGGATCGAGCGTGTCGTGTTGACGCGTGTCAGTCTGAAATACGCGGGTTAATTACCGCAGGACGGACCTTCGGATCGGAGTTGGCCAGCGGGTCTAGCATCGAGCGTAATCATTTGTGTGACAACCGATTGCTCATAGTCGAATCGTGGGTCACTCCAGGACGCTTGTCGCCCCGCAGCGTTGCTCATCTGGACGATCGTGGATGGGTTGGTCAGGCATGACTGCCAACGACCAGCACCAGCCCGCCAGCTCCCTGGCGATTGCCACATTGGCAAACCATGGAGCGTTTCGGCGGGCATCGAAGCTGACCCAGCGGGTGTGCAGGCGCCGGTTGGCGGCCTGACCCGGGCCCGGGCCGCCGGCGAGGCCAGATCCCATCAGCGTCGAAGCTCGGCTCCGGGCCGATACCGGCTGCGGTGGTGCCAGGCAGCCTCGACCAGCGCGGCGAATGTGTCCGTTGCCGGTCTTGGTCACCCCACCCCGCGGCTGGTCCCGAAGAATACTCGCTGGGAACAACCCGACGTAGGCACCGATGGCGCGCCCGGTCAGTCGATGTCATTCGCCGATCCCCACCGCCAGCCCGAACGCCGTCAAGGTGGCGACGCCGCGGATACACCCCAACCGGTCACGACCGGGGTGAACTCACCGTCGGCCGCCGGCTTCGTGATCGCATGATCGAGACCACTACGTCGCTCCGGACAGGCCAGCATCGCATCACATGTCAATTGCAGTGCCGGGTCGTCGAACCGCTGAGCGCGTAACCACGACTCATGTCGGCCATTCCAAATTTGGCCACCGGAGTAGACGATGCCCTCACGGAGCAGCAGTTTCGAGAGTCGATGCCGTGCGCTCATCAAGTCCCCGCGGCGGTCCTCGCGGGCAGGCACGGGCTGCTTCCTGGTTGGTGCTGGGGACCCTCACTGTGGTGATCTGGCCCAGATGCAGCAGCCTGGCCAGATGCGCGGCATCACGGGCATAGGTCTTGACTCGATCCCCGGATGGGCGGATCAACTTCGACGGTGCGGCCACCTCACAACTGATCCCCGCTGCGGTCAAGGCTCGGGCCAAGCCGAACCCCGTCGGACTCGCCTCATACGTCGTCGCCACCGCGCCAGACAGATCTCCGAGCCACGCCAGAATCTCCCCGCGATCCAGGGTCAACCGTCGCCGGAACACCTCACCGGTGTCCCCACCAACGCACACGCTACTAGCGAACGTGCGTGCACATCCAACCCAACACTTGTGCGCTGAACATTCGCTGGGGCCTCCCACATCTGTGGGACTACCGGCCAGGACCAATTCTTGTCGGCAACCCACGTTCAAATGTGAGCGAGGCCCCAGCCCCCATACCGTCTAGCAGGGAAGTCGGGTGCGGCGTGCGCAGGCGCCCTCGGAATTCCGGTCGCGTTCGGATGGCTCTCACGTCGCGGCTGTCCCGAAAGGCGCGTGCGATGCGGTCCCTGTAGTCTGCGCTACGAGCGCCAGATCAGCAAAATGTCAACCAGTAGCCAGGCCCGTGGGTCCGTGAGACGATGTGCGGGTGGCGTGGGGCCTGCTTCCTGTCGGTGTGCCACTCGCGATCGTGCTGATCCTCGGGATGGGCGCACTGATCCTCCCTCGCGCCGACGGCCTTGAACGTCTGTTGGCCGGCGGGCTGCTCACCACGGCGCTCGTCGTGGTTACCGTCGCACTCCTAGGCGCGCTCGGCGTGCTGACTACACCGGTCCTGGTGGCGGCTCTGGCGGTGAGTACGCTGGCCGTCGTCTTGGCGGTCCGGGCGCGACAATCGCCATGGCGGCTGCCGTGGCGCGCCGCTTACAGCCGCGAAACGGCGCCGCTACTACTGGTTGCCGCCGTCGCTCTGGGCCTCGTGGTGGTGGCGGCCTACTACTTGCCGGTGTGGCAGTGGGACGCGCTGCTCTACCACCTGCCCTATGTCAACCTCGTGCTGCAGAACGGGACTTTTGCCGACGTCCCAACTGACGTGCCGTTCCTGTCCACCTATCCACATGTCGTTGAATGCGCGTACATCGCCTGGCGAGCCCTGCTGCCCGACGATCGGCTGATCGACTTGGCTCAGCTGCCTTTCGGCCTGCTCGGGACCGTTGCCATCGCGACAACAGCACACCACCAAGGCGCCCGCCCAGACCACGCGGTGGCGGCGGGCGCGGCTTGGCTGACACTGCCTGCAGTACTCCTGCAGTTGCCTACGAACTACATCGATGGGGCGTCAGCGGCGCTGCTCCTCACCGCGGTCGCGTTCGTGCTCTCGCCCCTCGACCGGACTCGCGTTTTGTTGGCCGCCGTCGCCATCGGGCTTTTCCTGGGTACCAAACCGCAGGCTCCGGTTGGCGCGGCAGTGTTGCTTGCGCTGCTGACAGTCCTCGCTGTCCGAGCGGGATTAGGCGCGATGGTGCCAATCGCCTGGACCGCGGTTGCCGCTCTCGGAGCTCAGTGTTATGTCGTCAACATCGTCCAACATGCCAACCCGATCTGGCCGGTGCACGTCGATCTCGGCCCGCTGCATCTACCCGGCACAATGGCGATGAGCGGCCTACTCGATGCCGGCGGGGTGCGCGATGGCAGCATGTTCGCACGGCTGGCTGAATCTTGGACGACGATCATTCCGCCAGAGCGAGTGTTCGACATGCACGTCGGGGGATTCGGATTGATCTTCCTGTTTGCGCTGCCGTTCGCCGCCGTACGCGTCGTCCGGTGCCGATCGCCCGTGGTCGCATTGTGTTTCGTAGCCACGCTGGCCACGCCTGAGCCATCAGTGGCCCGGTACGTGCTTGCGTTCGCGGGTCTGACCCTCGCGTTCGCAATGCCCGTGATCGAACATCCGCGCGTGCGGGGCGGACTGCGCGCGACCGTCTTCGGCGCGCTGGCACTGGCGGCGGCAGGCAATCTACTCATCGCATATCTGGGTTTGGCGGGTCCCGGCCCCAAGCTGCACCACTACGTGCGCATGACGCAGGAACAGCGGCAAGGTGCCGTAGGCGCCGCAGGATCTGCCTCCGCCTATCGCGACGCCATCGCTCACGTCGACGAGGGAATGGTTACCGTGGTCGACCACTACGCCGAGTTCCCCTACCTGGCATGGCCTTTCGACCTCTCCCGCAAAGTGGTGTTCGTCCCCATGGACGCCGACTATGCATCCGTCGAGAGCATCGTTCTGGCACCAAACGTTGCGATGCTCATCGTGGGCGACGACTCTATCGCCGGATCAGTGGTGCAGCGTCATCCCGAACAATTCGTGCCGCAATTTCTCTGCAAGGGGGGATGGGCACCATGCACGGTGTACTTGCGGCGTTGATGATCAATCTCCGTGGCGCGCGCTGATCCGCTTGCGCCCGATCCCAGCGGGTGCGAGTTCATGGAGTTTCCCAGCGGCATCCTGCAGGTGTGCGGCGACAGCTTCGCCGGCCAAGGCGTTGGCTTCGGCGGTCACTTCGCTCCGATCGCCCTGCACGTCGACACCGACTCTGTCGAG
>NZ_JAVROT010000518.1:0-8603 GCF_032162605.1 Mycobacterium sp.
GGGGCACGGCCAAGACCGCGAGGCGAATTGCCCAGCTGACACTTGCCGCCGCCAAGGCCTCGAATTCGGTGTAGACGCGCAACCGGCAGGCTTCGGATCCCCATGAAGAAGAAGGTCATCAGAAAATGAGTACCAAGTTCGGCAGGATCGCCCAGATCGGCTACGTCGTCCGCGACATCGATGCCGCGATGGACAATTGGGTCCGCCACGGCGTCGGTCCCTGGTTCTACGTCGACCGTGTGCAAACCGACTTCTTCCGCTACCGCGGGGCCGACTCGGACATGCAGATGAGCGTGGCCCTCGCCAACTCCGGGGACGTACAGCTCGAGCTGATCCAGCCCCGCAATGGCGCCCCATCGATGTACAAGGACTTCCTCGACGCGGGGCGCGAAGGAATGCAGCACATCGCGTACTGGTCCGACGACTACCAGAACCTGCTGGACGGGGCGTTGGCCGACGGGTACGCGATCGGGCAGGAAGGCAGCATCGGCGGGGAGTTGGGCCGGTTCGCCTACCTGGACACCGAACACGAACAGGGCACCGTCATCGAACTCTCCGACATCAGTGGACCCAAAGGTCAGTTCTTCCAATACATTCGAGAAGTCGCCGCCGACTGGGATGGCGCCGACCCGATTCGCGGCCGAGAGTGAGCGCCATGGAGTACCCCGACCCGACTGCGCTGCCGCAGGAGCTACGGGCCACCGTCGAAGCGCACAACTCGCTGAACGTCTACCGGATGATCACGCATTCGCCCGGTCTTGCCCCGGGATTCTTCGTGATGGCCGACGCCATGTTCCAAGCGAACTCACTGCCCGCGCAGTTGCGCGAACTCGCCATCATCCGCGTCGGCCGGGTCTATGGCGCCACCTACGAGGTCTTCCAGCACGAGCGGATCGGCGGCTGGGTCGGCCTGTCCGCCGATGCGATCGCCGCAGCCGCCACCGGATCCACCGAGGGGCTGCCCGACGATGAAGCCGCCGTCCTCACCTGGACCGACCGCCTACTTGAAGACCACACCATCAGCGGCTCCGACCGAGACGACGCCCTCGAGGTGCTCAGCGTGACGCAGTTGGCGGACCTGGTCCTCACCGTCGGCTTCTACCAACTGGTCTGCAACTTCCTCAACACCTTCGACGTCACCACCGAGGGTGAACCGACCTTCGGCTGAGGCTTGCTACTCGGGCCACGCAGAGTTCTTGATGACGTCCACGAAGTCGGTGCGGCGGAAGTCAGGAATGAAGTGTTCGAGCACGTCGGCGTTGACGGTGCCGAACGTCGTGTCCGGCCGGTCCTTGAACCCGTCGGCGAACGCCTGGAGTATCTCGGCCTTGAAGTTCGGCCGTGGGTGCGACGCCGTCACGGCCTCGATCTGTCCAGATTCGATTGCGTCGAGCCGAATTCCGAGCACGTCGGTCTCCACGCCCGCGGTGGTCGCGGCGATGACCGGATGCATCCCGTAGGGCACCTCCGGGGTTGTGTGCAGAGCGATCGCCGCCCAGACGACGTCGGTCTCGGCGCCGGAGAACCCGTGCGAGACGAGGAAGGCCCGCGCCGCGTCGGCGCTGTCCATCTCGAAACGCTGCGCGGTGCCACGGTACGGCGGGACCAACCCGGTGTCGTGAAACAGCGCGGCGACGTACAGCAACTCGGCGTCCGGGTTGATCGCCAGCCGCCGGGACTGCAGGCTGCCGAACAGGAACACTCGACGCGAATGATGAAAGATCAGCTCGTTGGTGGTGTCACGGATCAGCTCCGTCGCATCCTTCACCAATGAGCTGTCCGGGATCCGAACTCCCGCAATGGTCTCAGCCATGTTCTCTGTCCTTCCGAATAGAACGTCCCGGTCGGCGAGGTTGTCGACCGGCTTCTTCCACTATCGCTCGGACCAGTGCGGTGCCGCCGTGTACTTGACGCCATGAAACCCTCAGATGTGGACACTGTGTGATGGCTGACCTGGAGGGCCGACGATGAGCCTCGACGCTGCACCCCACGATGTCGTGGTTCTGCTCTACGACGGAGTCCAGATGCTCGACGTCACGGGTCCGATCGACGCGTTCGCCTCGGCCAATACCTTCGGCGCCAATTACCGCATCACCCACGCCTCGCTCACCGGCAACGACGTGGTGGCCAGCTCGGGTGCCCGCCACGGCACCGACGCCGGCATCGACCACCTGCCGCCGAGTGTCGGCACCCTGCTGGTGCCGGGGGCACCGGATTGGCAGGCCGCCATCACCGATTCCGCGCTAGTCGACGCCGTGCGTAGCCTCGCGCAATGCAGCGGCCGGACGGTCTCCATCTGTGCGGGCGCCTTTCCCCTGGCGGCGACAGGCCTTCTCGACGGTCGACGGGCCGCCACGCACTGGAAGCTCGCCCGTCAGCTTGCCGCGCGCTTTCCCAAGGTCACCGTCGACTCGGCGTCGCTGTTCGTCACCGACGGTCCCTACGTGACCTCCGCCGGTGTCACCGCGGGCATCGACCTCGTGCTGTCACTGATCGAACACGACCATGGGCCCGGCCTCGCGCTGGACGTGGCCAGAGACCTCGTCGTGTTCATGGCCCGCCCGGGAGACCAGTCGCAGTTCAGCGTGCGCCTGGAAGCGCTGCCCACCAACCACTCCGTCGTCCGCGCGGTCATGGACGTCATTACTGCAAGCCCCAGTCGCAACCACACTCTGTCCGCGCTGGCGGCGACCGCGGGTGTGAGCGCCCGTCACCTGTCCCGGTTGTTCCTCGCCGAAACCGGGCACACCCCTCAGCACTTCGTCGACCGCACCCGCCTCGAAGCGGCCTGCGCGATGCTCACCGGCGGCCAGGCGTCCCTGGACCAGATCGCCGAACGGACCGGGCTGGGCTCCAGTGAATCGCTGCGTCGCCTGTTCCACCGCGAGCTTGCGATCACCCCGAGCGCCTACCGAAACCGGTTCAAGACGGCGAAGCCCTGACCGTTGGGCACGGATTGTCAAGCAGTGCAATGGCCCCCGACCACAGAGCTCCCGCCCCGGTGTGACGGGTATCGGCGGCGAGATGAAGGTACGGGTGGCCGAGCACTGGACTCATCGCGTGGACTGCTCTGCGATGGTTGGGGTGAACTCGTTCCGATGCTCGTGGACGAACTCGGCGAAGGACAGTGGCTCGTGGCCGATGATTTCGGTGAGTCGTGTCGGGTCCGGCGGGATGGCGGCCGCGCCACGTTGAGCCACCAGTGCACCCACGGCCGAGATGTGTTGAGCCATGGCAGTGTTGACCACGCCCGGCGAACTCCGCGCCACGCCTTCCAGCGTGGTCTGCCAGTCGTGAGCCGAGATGGGAGCGAATTCGACGACGCGACCGGTCTCCGCGGTGATCGCCTCGGCGACTTCGTCGTGGGTGAGTAGTTCGGCGCCCGGCGGGTAGGTCACCTTCCTGTCGGTGAAGCGGTCCGGGTCGATCAGAGCCGCGACGGCGAGGTCTGCGGCGTCGCGGCCGCTGATCCACGGCGTCGGGCCTTTCCCGAAGCTGTTGGCGAATCGCCCGGTTTCGCGGATCTCGTGGCCGTGCAGGACGAGGACGTTCTCGTAGAACAGCGCCGCCACCCTCAGCACGGTGGGTTCCAGACCGGCCCAGCCGAACACCTCCTCCGCTATCCACTGCGCGCGGCCCAGTGCGCTCGGACTCTCGGCCGCGGCGGGCCCCATGGACATCACCACCAGGTGTGGCGACACCCCTTCGGAGCGCAGCACGGACGCCAGGTTCCCCGCGGCGGCGACGGCGCCTGCTGCGATCGGATACGCGAAGTAGACGGCGTCGATGCCGTGGACGGCGTCGACGAGGGACCGGCGGTCCATCAGATCGCCCGTCACCACCTGCACGCCCTGCTCCACGAACCGATCGACGTGGGCACCACGGGACCGGACGAGCAGGCGGACGTTGCGGTCATGGGCCAGAAGCCGATCGACGACCTGCGACCCGGTACCGCCGTGCCCGCCTGCGCCGATCACGAGCACTGTGTGTTTCGAGCTGTCGGACATGCGACCTCCGCCTGGGTAATGATCGGTATAGTTAGCTCATAGACGGTACAACCGCTTCCGAAGGAAGTAAACCGAACGGTATGCTTATTCCATGACAGAGACGGTCACGTCCCCGGATGTCCGAGGCGGCCGGGGTGCGCGCGAACGGATCCTCAACGCCGCGACGACCCTGTTCTATCGCGTCGGCATCCATGCCACCGGCGTGGAGCGCCTGACGCAGGAGGCGCACGTCTCCAAACGCACCTTCTACCAACACTTCCCGAGCAAGTCGGATCTCGTCGAGCAGTACCTGCGCCGGATCGACGCGGCGGGTGGATCACCGTACGAGCGGGCACTCGACACCACCGACGCCACACCCCGCAACCGGCTTCTCGCAATCTTCGAGCCGATGCCGACCGGACGCTTCCGCGGCTGCCCATTCCACAACGCATCCGTGGAGAGTGCGGGCGAGCTGACGGCGGTCGACGAGCTGGTGCGGGACCACAAACTCATGTTCGTCGAGCGTCTGACCACCGTGGCCGCTGCGGCGGGCGCGACGGATCCGTCCCGTCTCGGCCACCAGCTTGCGGTGCTCTTCGATGGCGGCAATGCCTTGGCCACCTCGCTGAATGATCAGGCCCCGCTGGTGTACGCCCGTTCGGCGGCCGAAGCGCTGATCGACGCCGCCATCACGGGCTGAATAAGAGTGAGAGTGCGGGCGGGGGGACTCGAACCCCCACGTCCTTTCGGACACGGGCACCTAAAGCCCGCGCGTATAACCAATTTCGCCACGCCCGCAGAGCGGTGATGTTACCTCCTCGCACCTTGTATGTCGGTGGTGCTTCCTACCTTGGTGCCGGGAGGGACGAAGCCATGCGGTCTGCCGAGGAATTCGACGAGGTTCGACGATTGATTGCGGACGGCATGAACGACTGCCAAGTCGCAAGAGCCACCGGAATCCCACGGAAGACCGTTTGGGAGTGGCGACGCGGACCGCGAATACGTCCCCGCGAACGGACGGGGGCCTCACCGTGCGGCATCGACCACGATTTCGCTGCGTTGCCGGCGGCCGCTTATTGCTATCTCCTCGGACTTTATTTAGGAGACGGTTGCATCTCACGCCACGCCAGGGCCTGGCATCTCAGAATCACGCTCGACACGAAATATCCAGCGATTATCGCGCGATGCCGGACGGCGATCGACATGGTGTTTCCCCGGCAGCGCGCAGCCATTGCGCATCGTCCCGATGGCTGCGCCGACGTGTCGCACTACTCCAAACACTGGCCATGTCTCTTACCCCAACACGGACCCGGCCGAAAACACCACAGACGAATCGCACTCGAGCCTTGGCAACAGGCCCTCGTCGACCAAGCCACCGAGGAGTTCGTCTGCGGCCTCATCCACAGTGATGGCTGCCGGGTCGTCGCGAACGACCGCGGCGTGAAGAGCATCCGCTACCACTTCTCGAATCGGTCAGAAGACATCACCGGATTGTTCACCGCTGCGCTCGACCACCTTGAGATCCCCTGGAGGCGGTCATGCAAGCGAGACGTTTCCATTTATCGAAATGCCGCCACGGCCCGCATGGACGAGTTCATTGGACCCAAGGCCATCGCGGTACCGTGGAGCAATGTCCACTACACGGCGTAGGAGGCCGGCGCTGATCGCGCTGGTGTTCGTCGCCGCCTCCGGCTGCCTGGGATTGGCCTGGTGGCAGTGGACCCGCTACGAGTCCACGTCGGGAAGCTTCCAGAATCTCGGCTACGCCCTGCAGTGGCCGATGTTCGCCGCCTTCTGTTTCTACGGCTACTACAAGTTCGTCCGTTACGAAGAGGCGCCGCCGCCGACGCCTAGTCAGTACGGCCCGACCGAGATCCCCGATGGCCTGTTGCCAGAACGGCCAAAGGCCGCCATTCAATCCGACGACGATCCCACGCTGCGCGAGTACAACGCCTACTTGGCCGAGCTCGCCAGGTCCGAGCGACGCCAAGACCCCGACGACAGGACGACCAGATGAGCAGCCCCGATCCCGAAGCGCCCAGTGACGCGCCGGAAGCCGACGATCCATCGCCACAGACGCCCAACCAGCCCATCCGCAAGGCGCTCACCGGCTACCGAGTACTGGCCTGGACGACCGGCATCTGGCTGATCGCGCTGTGCTACGAGATGGTGCTGAAGTACATCGTCAAGGTCGACGATCCGCCGAGCTGGATCGGTGTCGTGCACGGCTGGGTGTACTTCGTCTACCTGCTCTCTGCCGCCAACCTCGCGGTGAAGGTGCGCTGGCCCATCGGCAAGACCATCGGCGTGCTGCTGGCAGGCACCATTCCGCTGCTCGGCATCATCGTCGAGCACTTCCAGACCAAGCAGATCAAGGCCGCGTTCAACCTCTAGCCAGAGTGTTGAGACTCAAGCCAGCGCGCGCAGCGCGGGCAACAGCAGCGCCAGTGCCCGGCCACGATGCGACGCCGCATCCTTCTCGTCCGGGCTGAGCTGCGCCGCCGAGCGGGCCGATCCCTGCGGCAGGAACACCGGGTCGTAACCGAAGCCGCCGTCGCCTCGCGGTTCGCGGGCGATGTTCCCCACCCACTCCCCCCGCGCGACGGTCTCCCCCATCGATGAGACCAACGCGCACGCCGACACGAACGCCGCACCACGCCGCGCGTCCGGCACGTCACCCAACTGACCGAGGAGCAGCCGAAGATTCGCCTCGTCGTCGCCGTGCGCACCCGCCCACCGCGCCGACAGCACGCCAGGCATCCCGTTGAGGGCGTCGACCGCGAGCCCCGAGTCATCGGCAACCGCAGCCAGGCCCGACGCACGAAACGCGTCGCGCGCCTTCGCCAACGCGTTCTCCTCGAACGTCGCTCCCGTCTCCGGGGCCTCGTCGAACGGGGCGACGTCGTTCAGGGACAACAGACGCAGCCCGGACGCGCCGGCACCGTCGAGTACTCGGCGAAGCTCGGCCAGTTTCTTCGGGTTGCGGCTGGCCACCAGGAGATCGGTCAACAGGTTTTCCCAATCATCACAGTTTCTCCCCTATCAAGTCAGACGCCATCGACATCCACTGACGGACCTAGCGGTCCTTACCAGTATCTTCAATGACCATCACAACTAGCGGGTACGGCTCGAACTCGCTCTTCTGCCGGTACCACAGCCTGAGGTCGGAATCAGGCACTCTGTGCATGCGGTATGAGCGCCCGGTATTGCCGGGTCTGGTTTCGCGAAGATCCAAATTCGTGTGGAAGTCGGGACGTCTCATCCGGGCGACCTCGGTGCGAACTAGAGCTTGTTCGTCGAGCGTGAGCGTCGCCATCGTGAAGACCGCATCCTCAACGAGGAGCACATTGCGTTCCGGCCCATCGCGGGACGCCGACGGGTCTTGCGTGACGGTGGGAGTACCGAACTGAGCATCGTGGTACCGAGACAACGCCTCTTCCAATGCCTTCCGCGCCTCTTCCAAGTTGCTTCCGGCAACTATCCGTCCTCGTTCAAGCTGCTTCTCGGCGCGGCGTGCCTTGGCGATGGGAATCTTGAGAAGGCCGAGTTCAACGATCCCATCGACATGCGAGTAAAACGCGGCGAGAACAACCATCAGTAGTCCGGTCAGAACGAAGAAACCGCCCGCGAGCTCGTCGTCTTGGCCGGCGAAAAAGGCCCACATTCCGGCGGCGGCCAGCAGCACGCCCGAACCGCCCAATAAGAGCTGACCGACTCGCTTTCGGTCGGCGGACTCGTCCTCCCCCACGGGACGAATGCTATCCGGCCAAAGCGATCAGGTGAGCTAGTGACTGGCCCCTCCCTCGCTCGCTCGCTCGCTCTTATTAGCCGAGTAATCAACTACGTATGTCGATACCGACCGCTCCCTAGCGTCGATTGCACGTCCAGATTCCAGTTCTGGACCACAAATGGGGGGCCTTCGATGACGATCAAGAATGTCGCATGTAAGACGAAAAAACTCGTCGCCGCAGGGGGATTGGCGTTGGGCCTAGTCGGCTTCGGCCTGTCTGCTGGAATCGGCACAGCCGTTGCCGACGGACACAACATCACTGATCCAGATGGGACCTGGGGAGACCCCGACGATGCCGAATCACGGGATCAGAGCATGGTGCCCGCCGTCGATTCATACGCCACATCGTCTTACCCGGCCGGATCGGGTTCCGGTCAACAGTTTGCCGGTGGCTTCGTCCTACCTCGCGGGCCATGCTGCGCTACCTCGCTAGCGGAACGAGCCGCCCTCCCCTCTACGGTGGCGGGGGCTGTTTCGTGTCAGCTGTCGCGCACGGTTCGGTCCGCCCCCCAACGTCTGAGGGAGTCCATGACGGCCGGGTCTGGTCGAATAAACCACGACTAGAGGGCAGCAACCGCGACAGTCATGGTCCCCGCCCCCAATGGGCGCGCTCTCACGGTTCCCGCGCCGCAGCGCGAAACTTGGTAGTACGGCCCCCCAGCCGCTGAGATACACGCTACAAGCGAGCCGCCCAAGGTCGAATCGGGGAAAACCCTCACGTTCCCGCCTCAGGCGTGCCTTAGCCTCGATTCACCGAATGACCTGGTGTTTGTCCGGGTGTCGGAATGAGGAAAGTGCCCTCTGAGCTGGGATGATTGTAGTTCTCA
>NZ_JAVROT010000519.1:0-10479 GCF_032162605.1 Mycobacterium sp.
TGCCTTAGGGTCCTGATTGGCCGGTGAAACCGTGCAGAAGTGGGCGATAGGGCTGGCGGACCTACTGGAAGTCGCGCGACTTGGACCTCACCCGCAGGTCGATCGGACTCATCCGGTCGGCCGTCACGGTGACCGCGCCCGTCGCGTTCTGTACGATGCCGCGGATCACCAGCGCCGATGCCGTCTGCGCCAGCTTGCGATGCCGCGCCCACACGCCCCTCGAGCACATCACGTTGACCATGCCCGTCTCGTCCTCGAGGTTCATGAACGTCACGCCCTGCGCGGTCGCGGGCCGCTGCCGGTGGGTCACCGCGCCTGCGACGAGCACCCGGGTGCCGTCCGGCACCGAAAGCAGCCGGTTGGCGGGGACGACGCCCACCTCGTCGAGATGCTCCCGGAGGAACTGGACGGGGTGACTGTCCGGCGAGACGCCGGTGGCCCAGACGTCGGCGGCCGCCAACTCGAGTTCGGTCATGCCGGGTAGGGACGGGACGCGCGAGGAGGAGCCGACACCGGGCAACCGGTCAGGACGTTCGGCTGCCGCTGCGCCCGCCGCCCACAGCGCCTCCCGCCGGGTGATCCCGAAACAGCCGAGTGCCCCCGCGGTGGCCAGCGCCTCGGTCTGCGGCACGGAGAGCTGCACCCTGCCGGCCAGATCAACTAGAGAAGTGAACGCGCCGTGGGTCTTTCGGTCATCGACGATCCGCTCGGCCAACTCCTCGCCGACGTGCCGGACCGCGCCGAGCCCCAGCCGCACCTCGAGGCCGCCGTTCTCCAGCGTCGCGTAGGACAGGCTGGCGTTGGCGTCGGGGCCGTGGACGAGCACACCGTGCCGACGGGCGTCGGCAACCAGCGACTGCGGCGAGTAGAAGCCCATCGGCTGCGCGCGCAGCAGGGCGGCGCAGAACACCGCGGGGTGGTGCAGCTTGAACCACGACGAATAGAACACCAGCGAGGCGAACGACAGTGAATGGCTTTCCGGGAAACCGAAGTTGGCGAACGCCTCCAGCTTCTCGTAGATACGGTCGGCGATCTCGCCGGTGATGCCGTGCCGCTCGCGCATGCCGTCGTAGAACCGGCCGCGCAGCCGCTTCATCTTCTCCGTGGACCGCTTGGAGCCCATCGCCCGGCGGAGCTGATCGGCCTCGGCGGCGGAGAAGCCAGCGCAGTCGACTGCCAACTGCATCAGCTGTTCCTGAAACAATGGTATTCCCAACGTCTTACGCAGCGCCTGCTCCATCGACGGGTGGTCGTAGGTGACCTCCTCCTCCTCGTTGCGGCGCCGGATGTAGGGGTGCACGGAGCCGCCCTGGATGGGCCCTGGCCGGATCAACGCCACCTCGACCACCAGGTCGTAGAACACCCTCGGCTTCAACCGGGGCAGCGTAGCCATCTGCGCGCGGGACTCCACCTGGAAGACCCCGACCGAGTCGGCGCGCTGCAGCATCTCGTACACCGCCTGCTCGGACAGGTCGAGCTTGGACAGATCGACCTCGAGGCCCTTGTGCTCGGCGGTCAGGTCGATGGCGTAGTGCAGCGCCGAGAGCATGCCCAGTCCGAGCAGGTCGAACTTCACCAAACCGATTGCTGCACAGTCGTCCTTGTCCCACTGCAGCACGCTGCGGTTCTCCATGCGCGCCCACTCCACCGGGCACACGTCGGCGATCGGCCGGTCGCAGATCACCATGCCGCCGGAGTGGATGCCCATGTGCCGCGGCAGGTCCTTGATCTGCAGCGCCAGCTCGATCACCTGCTTGGGAACCTCCTCGACGTCGGGTGAGTCAGCGAGCCCGTTCCACTTGCTGATCTGCTTGCTCCAGGCATCCTGCTGCCCCTGCGAGAACCCCAGCGCCCTGGCCATGTCACGGACCGCGCTGCGGCCGCGATAGGTGATGACGTTGGCGACCTGGGCGGCGTAATCGCGACCGTAGCGCTCATAGACGTACTGAATCGCCTTCTCGCGTAGGTCCGATTCGATGTCGATGTCGATGTCCGGCGGCCCGTCGCGCGCGGGCGACAGGAACCGCTCGAACAACAACTCGTTGGCAACCGGGTCGACGTTGGTGACGCCCAGCGCGTAACAGACTGCCGAATTGGCCGCCGATCCCCTGCCCTGGCACAGGATGTCGTTCTCCTTGCAGAACCGGGTGATGTCGTGCACCACCAGGAAGTAACCAGGGAAGGTCAGCTGCGCGATGACCCTCAGCTCGTGCTCGATCTGGGCGTATGCCCGCGGCGCGCGTTCCGGCGGCCCGTACCGGTTGCGCGCTCCGGTCATCACCAGGTGCCGCAGCCAGCTGTCCTCGGTGTGACCCTCCGGGACGTCGAACGGCGGCAGTTTCGGGGCGATGAGCGCCAGCCCGAACGCGCACTGTTCGCCGAGCTCGGCCGCAGCCGTCACCGCCCCTGGGTGGTGGGCGAACAGTCGTGCCATCTCCTCCCCCGACCGCAGGTGTGAACCACCCAGCGGCGGCAGCCAACCGGCCGCCTCGTCCATCGAGTTGCGCGCCCGGATGGCCCCCATCGCCATGGCCAACCTGCCGCGGGCGGGCTCGGCGAAGTGCGCCGCGGTGGTGGCGACGACGTTCAATCCGAATCGCGCCGCCAGTTCGGCGAGTGTGGCGTTGCGCTCGTCGTCGAGCGGGTGGCCGTGACGGGTGAGCTCCACGCTGACCCGCGAGCGCCCGAACCGGTCGACCAGGTCGGCGAGCGCAGCCTCGGCAGCCTCCGGACCGTCCGTCGACAGTGCTTGGCGCACATGGCCCTTGCGGCACCCGGTGAGGACGTGCCAGTGCCCACCCGCGGCCTCGGTCAGCCCGTCGAAGTCGTAGCGCGGCTTGCCCTTCTCGCCGCCGGCCAGATGAGCCTTCGCGAGCTCACGCGACAGCCGTCGATAACCCTCCGGTCCGCGCGCCAGCACCAGCAGGTGCGGCCCCGGCGGGTCGGGCTGCTCGGTGCGAGCGACGTTTCCCAGCGAGAGTTCGGCGCCGAACACCGTCTGCACGTCGAGCTCCCTGGCCGCCTCGGCGAACCGGACCACCCCGTACAGCCCGTCGTGGTCGGTCAGCGCGATGGCCCGCAGGTTCAGCCGGGCGGCCTCCTCGACGAGCTCCTCCGGCGTACTGGCCCCGTCGAGGAAGCTGTACGCCGAGTGCGCGTGCAGTTCGGCGTACGGCGTCGAGTTGTGAGCCGAGCCGCCCCGCTTCTGCTCCGGCGGTTCGTAGTTTCCGCGCTTGCGCGACCAGGCCGGACTGTCACCGCCGTCGCCGGTGGGCTCGGGAAGGCGCGAACCGGCACGGCGGGGCTTGCTGGTGAGCACGCGCTCCATCTCGCCCCAGTTCGGCGGTCCGCTGTGCCATCCCACCTCGACAGTCTATCGAACATGCGTTCGATATTCGATGCGATGATTTCCGACCGGCGATCGAGTCAACACTTCAGATGGAGAGTCCAACCCACGAGGAGACCGCAATGACGACACCCACGTCCACCAAGCCCCAGGTGGTCGACCAGGACACCTGGCGCGCCGCACTCGACGAGCTCCGCGCGCGAGAGAAGGCCGCCACCCGCGAACTGGATGCGATCGCCGCGCAGCGCCGCCGGCTGCCCATGGTGGAACTGCCGGAGTACACCCTGATCGGTGCGGATGGACCCGTCCGGTTGGCAGATGTCTTCGACGGCCACTCGCAGCTCATCGTCTACAACCACATGTGGTCCGACGGCGCCGAGTGGCAGTGCGGCGGCTGCACGGGGTTCACGTCACAGTTCACCCGGCTGGACTTCCTGGACAACTATGACGCCCGCTTCGTGATCGTTACCAACGGTCCGATCGGGGAGGCCCTCGCCTACAAGGCCAAGGTCGGCAACGCGATGGACTGGTACTCGTCGTCGGAGAGTTCGTTCGGCGCCGACGTCGGAGCAGCGCCGGGAACGGGGTTCGCCGTCAACGTGTTCCTTCGCGTAGCTGATTCGGCTGGGGACACCGTGTACCGCACGTGGCACACCGACGGCCGCGGCACCGAGCAACTCAGCCACAGTTTCGCGCTGATCGACCTCCTGCCGTGGGGCCGCCAGGAGGAGTGGCAAGACTCCCCCGACGGGTGGCCGCAGTCGTCGACCTACTCGAACTGGCTCGACTCACCAGACATCGCCAAGGCCTACGGGACCGGCTAGCGCAACAGGATGTCCTGCCCCCGTTCGGATTCCGGGCGCGGCCCGAAGTACCGGCGGTCGGTCTCGTCGATGGAGACGTCGTTGATGCTGGCCTCGCGTCGGCGCATCAGGCCGCGCTCGTCGAACTCCCAGAGCTCGTTGCCGTAGCTGCGGTACCACTGGCCCGCGATGTCGTGCCACTCGTACTGGAAGCGCACCGCGATCCGGTTCCCGTCGAAGCTCCACAGGCTCTTGCGAAGGACGTAGTCGAGTTCCCTCTCCCACTTCGCGGTGAGGAATTCGACGATTCCCGTTCGGCCCGTGATGAACTGGTCGCGATTGCGCCACACCGAGTCCTCGGTGTACGCCAGGCTGACCCGCTGCGGGTCACGGGTGTTCCACGCGTCCTCGGCAGCTTGGACCTTGACGATCGCGCTCTGGAGGTCGAAGGGCGGGACCGGCGGTTTGGCTTCGCTTGTCTGGGAGGTCACGGGACCGTCCTTCCGTGTCTGTGTCTGTGAGCAGTCCGCAGATTACCGGCGGATGATGACCATCATGACGCAGAGACTTGACGGCACGGTGGCATTGGTGACGGGCGCGAGCAGTGGCATCGGCGAGGCGACGGCCCTTGCCCTGGCCGCCGAGGGCGCGACCGTCGCACTGCTGGCCCGGCGAAGGGATCGGCTCGACGACCTCACCTCTCGGATCGGATCCGCGGGCGGCGCGGCGATTTCCGTGGAGGCCGACGTCTCCGACCAATCTCAAGCCGCGGCGGCGGTGGAGCGCGTGGTCTCAGAGCTCGGCAGGCTCGACACCGTGGTCAACAACGCCGGCCTGATGCTGATCGGTCCGGCCGCCGAGGCCGACCCGGCCGACTGGGACAAGATGCTGTCGGTGAACGTCCATGGCCTGCTCTACGTGACGCGAGCCGCCCTGCCGCACCTCGTCGCGGCCGCCGCGGACTCGCCGCGCGGTGTCGCCGACGTGGTCAACATCAGCTCGACCGCGGGCCGCGTCGCCCGGCCGGGTACCGCCGTCTACGCGCTCACGAAGTTCGGCGTCGGCGCCTTCTCGGAGGCCGTCCGACAAGAGGTGCTTGGCAAGCGGGTCCGCGTCGGCCTCGTCGAGCCGGGCACGGTGCAGACCGAGATCACGAACAACCTGCCCGCCGCCGACCGCGAGGCCATCGAGCAGCGCAGTCCGGGCATGGTGAAGCTCGAGCCCGACGACATCGCCGACGCCGTGACCTACATCGTGACGCGCGACCGTCGGGTCGCGGTCAACGAGATCCTGGTCCGGGCGGCCGAACAGACCTGGTAACTCCGGCTCTCCAGGCTGGCAGGATGCAGCCATGACACGACGGATCGCCGCGATCGTCCTGGCCGTCACGGCGGTCTCGCAACGTCCCTCGAGCCCCACGCCTCGGCTGCACCCGATGAGCAGATCACGCTGACCTTCATCCGCCACGGACAGTCGGCAGGCAACTCGTCCGGGTTCACCGACACGTCGACGCCGGGGCCCAGCCTCACCGACCTCGGCTGGGCCCAGGCGCATCGGGTTGCCGCCGACTTCGGGACGGCAGGCTTCGACGGCATGTTCGCGTCGTCGATGGTCCGGACCCAGCAGACGGCCGAATTCCTCGCCGACGAACTCCACGAACCCGTCGACGTCCTTCCCGGACTGAGGGAGATCGAAGCGGGCGACTACGAGGGCCGGCCCGAAGCGGCGGGCGCCGGTTTCTATGACGTCCTTCGGAAGTGGACCGACGGCGACCGCGCAGCGCGCATCCCCGGATCGATCGACGGCAACGAATTCGACGCCAGGTTCGACGACGCCGTCAAGACGATCTGCGACACCGGCGACCAGCACCCTGTCGCGTTCTCGCACGGCGGCGCGATCGCGCTGTGGACGCTGATGAACGCGCACAACGCCGACCCGGCCCTCCTAACGAAGCCCCTACCGAACACCGGTTACGTCGTGGTCCGCGGAAACGCCAGTGCGGGTTGGACTCTCGTCGACTGGAATGGCACCCGCGTCTAGGACGACGGACGTCAGTCCACGTACTCGACGGTGCCGTCCTCGAGAACGACGCGCAAGTTCGACCCGTCCGCTTCAGCCGCCTCGGTGCGGAACACCGCATGTCCGGACTCGGTGCGCCAGACCGACGTCGTCAGAGTCTCGCCGGGGAACACCGGCGAGGTGAACCGCGCGCCGACGGCCTTGATCTTCGTCGCGTCGTTGCCGCCGAGCTCGGCCACCAGCACCCGTCCGGCCACGCCGTAGGTGCACAGCCCGTGCAGGATCGGCTTCGGGAAGCCGGCGAGATTCTGCGCGAACCACGGATCGCTGTGCAGCGGGTTGCGGTCACCCGACAGGCGGTAGATCAGCGGCTGGTCCTCGGTGGTGGGCAGCGCCACCTTCGCGTCGGGCTCGCGGTCGGGAATCTGCGGCGCGACGGGCCGCTCCCCCGGCTGCCCGCCGAAGCCACCCTCCCCGCGGATGACGGCGGTCGAGACCGACTCCGCGACGACCTGACCGGTATCCGGGTCGGTGCCGGTGCCCTTGAAGACCAGGATCGCGTTCTTGCCCTCACCCTTGTCCTGGATGTCGACGACCTCCGAATGCACGTTCAGCCTGCCCGACGGTGGCAGTGGAGCGTGCAGACGAATCTGTTGCGAACCATGCAGCAGCATGCCGAAGTTGAAGCTGCCGACCTCGCCGACCGCACCCCACGCGGGGCACGCGATGACGGCGTAGGTCGGGAGCACCTGCTGCTCGACGTCGTGACTGTTCTCGGTCGTGAACGCCAGATCCTTGGTGCCAGCACCGACACCGAGCGCGTACAGCAGGGTGTCGCGCTCGGTCCATTCGAACGGTTGCGGCGCGGTCTTGGCACCGATGGCGTCGGGGTTGATCGGCATGCATTCTCCTTTGAAGGCGTTGGCGGCTCAGTTCGGACGATAGCGCGGCGAGTCCCTGCCCATCCCGATCGGGTCACACCTTGTTGACCTTCGCCGGGACAGGGGTGACCATGGCTCGCATGCGCTATGTCGTTACCGGCGGTACCGGGTTCATTGGCAGCCGTGTCGTGTCCGCCCTCGTCTCCCGCTCCGACGATCCCGAAGTGTGGATTCTGGTGCGGCGGGAGTCGCTGTCGCGGTTCGAACACCTCGCTCGCCAGTGGGGCGACCGGGTGAAACCGCTGGTCGGTGACCTCACTACACTGGGTCTGGGTCTCACCGACGAGACGCTCGCCGAACTCGGCAGCGTCGACCACGTGGTGCACTGTGGAGCGGTCTACGACGTCACCGCGCACGACGACGCCCAGCGCGCCGCCAACGTCGACGGCACCAGGGCCGTCATCGACCTGGCCCTGCGGATGGATGCGACGCTTCACCACGTGTCGTCCATCGCCGTGGCGGGCACGTTTCCCGGCGAGTACACCGAGCAGGACTTCGACGTCGCGCAGGACCTGCCGACGCCGTACCACCAGACCAAGTTCGAAGCCGAGATGCTGGTCCGCGCCGCGCAGGGACTGCGCTACCGCATCTACCGGCCCGCCGTCGTCGTCGGAGACTCCCGGACCGGCGAGATGGACAAGGTGGACGGTCCGTACTACTTCTTCGGCCTCCTGGCGAAACTGGCCGTGCTGCCCAGGTTCACCCCGATGATGCTGCCCGACACGGGCCGCACCAACGTCGTGCCGGTGGACTACGTCGCGGACGCTCTTGTCGCGCTAGTCCACTCCCCAGGGCGTGACGGCCAGACGTTTCATCTCACCGCACCGAAGTCGATTGGCCTCAAACACATCTACCGCGGCGTGGCGCGCGAAGCCGGGCTGCCGGACTTGCGCGCCGCCCTGCCCGGGTCGATGGCGACACCGTTCCTGAAGGCGACGGGACGCGCGAAGATCCTGCGCAACATGGCCGTCACCCAGCTCGGCATCCCCGCCGAGATCCTCGACGTCGTGGACCTCGCCCCGACGTTCACCTCGGAGAACACATTGGAAGCGCTGCGGGGCAGCGGGATACACGTCCCGGAGTTCTCGACCTACGCTCCGAAGCTGTGGAGATACTGGGCCGATCACCTCGACCCCGACCGAGCGCGCCGCAACGATCCCGCAGGCCCGCTGGTCAGCCGCCACGTCATCATCACGGGAGCGTCCAGTGGCATCGGCAGAGCATCGGCGATCGCCGTGGCCGAACGCGGCGCATGCGTGTTCGCGTTGGCACGCAACGCAGAAGCACTCGACGGCCTCGTCGGCGAGATCCGTGAATCCGGCGGTAGCGCCTACGCCTTCACGTGCGACGTCACCGATTCGGACTCGGTCGACCACACCGTCAAGGACATCCTCGGCCAGTTCGGTCACGTCGACTATCTGGTGAACAACGCGGGCCGCTCGATCCGCCGGTCGGTATCGGCGTCGACCGACCGGTTCCACGACTACGAACGCGTCATGGCGGTCAACTACTTCGGCTCGGTGCGGATGGTGCTCGCACTGCTCCCGCACTGGCGTGAGCGCCGCTTCGGACACGTCGTGAACGTGTCCAGCGCGGGCGTGCAGTCTCGCAGCCCGAAGTACAGCGCCTACATCCCGAGCAAGGCGGCGCTCGACGCGTTCGCCGAAGTGGTTGGAACCGAGACGCTTTCGGACCACATCACGTTCACCAGCATCCACATGCCGCTGGTGGAGACGCCGATGATCGCTCCGTCGCGCAAACTCAACCCGACGCCCGCGATCACCGCCGAGCACGCCGCCGCGATGGTGGTGCGCGGCCTGGTGGACAAGCCGGCGCGGATCGACACTCCGGTCGGCACGCTGGCCGACGTCGGGATGTACTTCACGCCGAAGCTGTCCCGCCGAGTGCTGCATCAGGTCTACCTCGGCTATCCGGATTCGGCGGCCGCCAGGGGTGTCGTGCCCGAGGCGGCGTTGCCAGCCGACCCCGAGCCGGCCCGGCGTCCGAAGCGACCGGTCCGCTCAGTAGCGGCGGCATTGCGGGTCCCCCGACCGCTCAAGCGCGCGGTGCGCATGGTGCCGGGTGTGCACTGGTAGTAGCCCGGACCTATCGTTGGCGGCGTGACAGGGTTGGTCTTGAGAGGCGAAAGCCCTACGGTACCGCTGCCCGTATTCGTCGACGTCGACACCGGGGTGGACGACGCGATGGCGCTGGCCTACTTGCTGGCCAGTGACGATGCCGAGATCGTCGGCATCGCCTCGACCGCGGGCAACGTGCCCGTCGACGCGGTCTGCGCCAACAACATGGGTCTGCTCGCACTGTGCGGGGCCACCGACATTCCGGTCTCCAGGGGCGTCGAGCGCCCGTTGGCCGCGCCGCTGCGCACCGCCGAGGACACCCACGGCCCAGAGGGGCTCGGGTACGCGCGACTGCCCGCCAGCGGCGGACGACTCACCGACTACGACGCAGCCACCGCCTGGGTACACGCGGCACGCGAACGTCCCGGCGAGCTGATCGGGCTGGTCACCGGGCCTCTGACCAACCTGGCGCTGGCCATGCGCATCGAACCGGGCCTGCCGAGGCTGTTGCGGCGGCTCGTCGTGATGGGTGGCGCGTTCGACTACCGCGGCAACACCACTCCCGTCGCCGAGTGGAACATCAGCGTCGACCCCGAGGCGGCCTCGGAGGTCTTCACCGTGTGGAGCGCGGCGTGGGGACTCGACAGGCCGACGCACCTCCCAATCATCTTGGGACTCAATCTCACCGAGAACGTCGCAATGACCCCCGCGATACTCAGCCGGCTCGCGGCCGCCGCTGGCTCCGCGACCACGCCGATGAGCGTTCTCGACGACCGCGGCGCCCGGTCGGCAGCATCCAACCCGCTGATCCGCGTTCTCGAGGACGCGATGCGCTTCTACTTCGAGTTCCACTTCGACCAGGGCGAGGGCTATCTCGCCCATATGCACGATCCGCTCGCCGCGGCCGTGGCGCTGGACCCCGATCTGGTCCTCTACCGGCGGGCGACCGTCGACGTCGAGCTGACCGGCACCCTGACCCGCGGCATGACGGTGGCCGACTGGCGCGGGCACTGGGGCCGACACCCCAACGCCAACATCGGCTTCGAGATAGACCCGGACGCATTCTTCGAGCGCTTCATCGCGCGGGTCGGGCCGTTCGCCGCAACGCTCGGCTGAGCGCTCAGTCGTCGGTCACAACGAGGGTGACGTCGATGTTACCGCGGGTCGCGTTGGAGTACGGGCAGACCTGGTGGTCCTTTTCGGTGAGCTGCTGCGCCGTGGCGTGGTCGACGTTGGGCAGGGTGATCTCCAGTTCCTCCGCCAAGCCGAAGCCGCCGTTGTCGAGCTGACCG
>NZ_JAVROT010000520.1:0-28464 GCF_032162605.1 Mycobacterium sp.
GTTCGGCGGGTCGTTCGGCAGCGATGTGCCCCAGTCGCAGTGCATCGTCAGCCAGCAGAAGGCCCTCAAGTCCAAGATGATCCTGATGCTGGACTGCACGCAGGCGGCTGCCGACCACGCGACCGACTCGACTCCGGCGAGTCCAGTCGCCCCCGGCGGCGTTCCCGGTGCCCCAGCCCCAGCGCCGGGTGCTGGTCAGGGTACGTACGGTGGCCCCATCGGGGTGCCCGTCCCCGTCGGCTGACACTCCAAGTACTCAGGACCCGAAGTACCCGGGACCCGCGTTCCCACCTAAATCCCGTAGACTCCTCATCGGTCAGATGGCGATGAGGGGGCTGCGATGTTGCGACCACGACGTTTCCAGACGGAGATCGATCCCGGTCCAGTCCAGATCCAGGCGCGCAGGGTGCACTTCGACGTCGAGGACGTCCCGCTGCAGTGGATTCCCGGTCACCCCGTGGGCTCCAACGTCGTCAGTCTGTTGAACCTCGTGCTCCCTGCGGCGGAGCGCTGGTTCGTCGCCGCCTACGACGAGGCGCTGCCGCTGGTGAAGGACCCCAAGTTGGCCGCGGACATGCGCGGGTTCATCGGGCAGGAGGCCACGCACGCCGACGTCCACGACAAGGTGCTCAACGAGTATTTGGTCACCCATGGCGTCGACGTCAAACCGATCCTCGATCAAATCGAGTACGTCTTCGAGAAGGTCCTGGCGCCCAGCCCGTCCATCATCGACCCCAAGCGCAAGCTGAACCACCTGTGTGACCGGTTGTTGCTGATCGCGGCGATCGAGCACTACACGGCCGTGCTCGGCGACTTCTCGCTGAACTGCGCGTGGGACGACCACGACGCCAACCCCACGATGGTGGACCTGTTCCGCTGGCACGGCAGCGAGGAGGTCGAACACCGCAACGTCGCGCATGACGTCGCCTCGTACTTCCACGACAGCTATGTCGACCGCATCCGCGCGATGATGATGGCCGTCGTCATGATCTTCGCGTTCTTCCAGCGCGGCGCCTGGTACCTGTCCAAGACCGATCCGGCCCTTGACGTGGGCTGGCTCGAGATGCAGCGCCTGCGGATGCGGGACTCCAAGCTCGGGCTCCTTCCTAAGTATCGAAAGTTGTTCGGGTCCAACACGTTCATGTACTTCCGTCCCGGGTTCTCACCGGAGGAGATGGGTTCGACGGCGCAGGCCGTTGCGTACCTGGCGAGCTCCCCCGCAGCCCGCGCGGCGCATCTGTGATGGCGTCCGTGCCTCTTTTCGCGCGCCTGCGCCGGGCACCACCGAGTGCGTCGGGGAGATCCCGCCACGATCTGCCGCTCGGTGTCGCCGACGCGCTCATCAACGGCCTGTTCAACCTGTCCGGATCGTTGCGGAACATGGCGCCGCTGCCAGGCGTGGACCGCGGCTTCCCGCTCGTCGTCGCCGACCGTCAGGTCGTCGCTCGGGACCAGGACGTCATCGCGCTGACGTTGAGGGCACCGGATCGCGGGGATCTGCCGCGCTGGCATCCCGGCGCCCACCTCGACGTTCACCTGCCCAGCGGTCTGGTGCGGCAGTACTCGCTGTGCGGCGACCCGGGCGTCATCGACTCCTACCGAATCGCGGTGCGCCGCATACCGGGTGGCGGCGGAGGGTCGGTCGAGGTCCACGACGAGCTCATCGTCGGTGCGTCCATCACGACCAGTGGGCCCCGCAACGCGTTCCCGCTCACCGTGCCGGGTTACGGCTCGCCCGCCCACCGTCTGCGGTTCATCGCGGGCGGCATCGGCATCACGCCGATCCTCCCGATGCTGGCCCAGGCGGAACGGCTCGGCGTGCAGTGGTCGATGATCTATGCGGGCCGCAGCCGTGACACCCTGCCCTTCCTCGACGAGCTGGCGCGGTTCGGCGACCGCATCGACATCCGCACCGACGACGAAGCGGGCCTGCCGACGGCCGCCGAGCTGCTCGGCGACTGTCCCGACGGGACCACGGTGTACGCGTGCGGCCCCGCGCCGGTACTGACGGCCGTGCGCGTGGAGCTGGCGGGACGCGACGACGTCGAGCTGCACTTCGAACGCTTTGCGGCTCCCCCGGTCGTCGACGGCAGCGAGTTCTCGGTGTCGGTGGCATCGACGGGTCGAGACATCCGTGTCGGCGGCGACGAGACGCTGCTGACGGCACTGAATCGCGAGGGCGTGCACGCCCCCTACTCCTGTCAGCAGGGTTTCTGCGGGACGTGCCGCACCCTGGTGCTCGCGGGCGGGGTGGATCATCGCGACACGCTGCTCACCGCGCCCGAACGCGACGCTGGCATGATGCTGATCTGCGTTTCGCGGGCCGCGGATGACGCGGGCCTGATCCTCGACCTCTGATCGCATCGGGCCGACTACTATTCGCCCATGCCGTTGGAGGAGGGGACCACCTTTGCCGGCTACACCGTCGTCCGGCGCCTCGGCTCGGGCGGGATGGGCGAGGTCTACCTGGTACGGCATCCGCGACTGCCACGCCAGGACGCACTGAAGGTGCTGCGGCCCGAGGTGTCGGCGGACGGTGAATACCGCGAACGGTTCAACCGCGAGGCGGACATCGCCGCATCTCTGTGGCACCCCCACATCGTCGGCGTGCACGACAGGGGCGAGTTCGACGGCCAGCTGTGGATCGACATGGACTATGTCGACGGCACCGATGCCGGCCGTCTGCTGCAGGACCAATTCCGCAACGGGATGGCCGGGGCGGACGTCGCCGAGATCGTCGCTGCCGTGGCCGATGCGCTGGACTATGCGCACCAACGCCTCCTGTTGCACCGGGACGTGAAGCCCGCCAACATCCTGCTGGCGAACCCCGGGTCGTCTGAGAGTCGAATTCTGTTGGCGGACTTTGGGATTGCGCGCTGGGTCGATGATCCGAGCGGGCTCACGGCGACGAACATGACGGTGGGCACGGTGTCCTACGCCGCGCCGGAGCAGCTCATGGGTGGCGCCCTGGACGGACGTGCGGATCAGTACGCGTTGGCCGCCTCGGCCTTCCACCTGTTGACGGGTGTTCCGCCGTTTCAGAACTCGAATCCGGCCGTGGTCATCAGCCAGCATCTGTCGGCGGCACCGCCGGCGATCGGTGACCGGCGCCCCGATCTCGCGTCGCTGGACCCCGTCTTCGCCAAGGCGCTGGCCAAGGATCCGACGGATCGGTACGAGCGCTGCGCCGACTTCGCCCGTGCACTGCGGCACCGACTCGGCAGCGACGACTCCGACGAGACGCGGCTCTCCTCGGCGGTGTCCACGGCGGAACCGCAGCGACGGTCGCCGTGGCGTGCAGGCGTCATCGTGCCCGCGGTGCTGGCCATCCTTCTCGTCGCCGCCATCGGGTTCGGCCTCTTCGAGTGGACCCGGGCCGACGACGAGCGGGTCGCTTCACCGACGACCACGACGCCGACCACGCCGCGGGCGACACCGTTAGCGCCTCCTCCGCCGCCTGCCACGACCACCACTCCCGCGGAGACCACGACCACCGACTCGACCTCGCCGACGTCCACCTCGGCACCGGTCCCTGCCGCGGTCATCGGCGCGGACTGCTCCCCGACGGGTAGCACTGGCAGCACTGCGAGCGGGACGACGGCGTACTGCTCGACGCTGCAGGGCACCAGCGCGACGATATGGTCGCTGAGCCAGGGCGACGTGCCGAGTCCGACGGTGACCGCCGATCCGACGGAGGTACCGCTGCCCATCGAGCAGGAGACGCCGGTGCGGGTGTGCGTGCAGCAGACGGGACAGACCCGGCGTCAGTGTCGGGAGGACATCCGGCGCAGCAACGGCCTGCCGTGACGCTGCACCTGGCCGACCGCCTTGCGTTAGCGGACCTGGTGCATCTCTACGCCGCCGCCGTCGATGACCGCAGGCTCGGCGACGTGATCGAATTGTTCACCGAGACAGCCGAATTGAGGCTGCCCGATCCGCCGCGCGAGCTGGAGCCGGTCATCGTCAAGCGGGGCCGGGACGGAGTTCGCGAGGCGATGGAGGCGCTTCGAGCGGTAGACCGCACCGAGCACGCGATCGTCGGTGAGGTGTACGCCGACGGGCCGGGTCCCGGTTACGCGCTTGGCCGCATCACGTGCATCGCGCACCATTGGACGCGCTCGGGTGATCAGGTCACCGACCTGATGTGGCATCTGCGGTACGACGACGAATACCTGCGGACGCCCGCGGGCTGGCGGATCCACGGCCGCAAGCTGACGATCAACGCCATCGAGACGCGCCCGGTCAGACGTCTTCGAGATGGGCGATGAGGGAATCCAGCAGCGGGCGCTGACCCTTCAACAGCTTCGACTGAGCCTCTGCGACGGAAAACCAACCCACGCGGTCGATTTCGGGATACTCCTTCACCCTTCCCGATCCCTTCGGCCATTCCAGTTCGAAGGTGTTGCTCACACTGTCGGTGACGTCGAGGTCCGCCTCAACGGCGAAGGCCGTGACGATCTTGCCGCCAGACTGCTTCACCGCCGGCAGCGCGATGCGCGGGCCGTCGGGCACGGGGAGGCCGATCTCCTCGACGAACTCACGCTGAGCCGCCGCCCACGGATCCTCGTCGTCGGCGTACTCGCCCTTCGGAATCGACCAGGCCGCTTCGTCCTTGCGCGCCCAGAACGGCCCGCCCGGATGGCCGATCAGCACCTCGACGTCACCGCCGCCGATCCGGTACAGCAGCAGTCCGGCACTCATTCGTGGCACGTCATCAACTCCTTCGTCGAACCGGAACACTACGGTCCGGCCGACACGCGTCGGTAGGCCGCCGCTGGAGTCGCCTCCGTGACTGATGGGTCATACCTGCGATACGTCGCACTCGGCGACAGTCAGACCGAAGGTCTGTGGGACGGTGACGACACGTCCGGCGTGAAGGGCTTCGCCGATCGACTCGCCGCCAGGCTCGAGGAACTGCACCCCGGTGTTCAGTACGCGAACCTCGCCGTGCGCGGCCGTCGCATCCGCGACGTCCTCGACAATCAGCTTCCCAACGCCATCGCCATGCGCCCCGACCTGATCACCCGCTGCATCGGGATGAACGACGTCACCAGACCCGGCCGCACCTTCGACAACGCGCTCGAGGACATCGACCTGCTGCACGACAGGCTCGGCGAAACCGGCGCAACGATCGTGACGACGACGTTCCCCGACCTGGAGAAGATCCTGCCGGTCGGGCGATTCCTCGGAGGCCGGGTGCTGCAGATCAACGCGGTCATCCGCGCGGCCGCCGGGCGACACGGGTTTCGGCTCGTCGACCTCTATGACGCTCCGTCGATGAGCGATCCTGACGTCTGGAGCCCCGACCGCGTGCACGGCTCACCCCTTGGGCACGCCCTGTTCGCCGCGGCCGCCGCCGAGGCGCTCGATCTGCCTGGCAGCAGCCATGATTGGGCGACGTCGAGAGCCGGCGCCGTCACGCCGGACTTCCGGTCACGGATGTATTCACAAGCCCTGTGGACGCAGAATCTGCTGATGCCGTGGATCTGGCGTCACCTGCGGGGGTTGTCCAGCGGCAACGGGCGTGGCCCGAAACGTCCGGGACTCGAACCCGTCGCGCAGGCCCTAGAAGCCGAAGCCGCCGAGTCCGAGTAGGTCCATCGGGATCGGGGACTGCCCGTTGCCGATCGCGCCCATCACGCCGGGGCAGAAGGCGGAGATCGCCAATCCGGTGAACATGGTCGCGGGGCCGAGGGGCATGCCGCCGGCGTCGGCGACCTGGGCTGCGGTGTCCGCCATGTCCTGGCCGGGCTGCGACAGCATCGGGCACACCGACTGTCCGAGCGCGACCGCCTGTCCGGGGTCGCCCATCCCGACTCCCGCCGAACCCAACGAGTTGATGAACGCATCCGTGGACGGATCCGCCGCCGCGGGCGCTGCGGCCATCAGAGCAGCGGAGAGGACACCGACGGTCAAGCCGGCGATCCGTCCGGATGTCGATTTGCTGTCCACACGCCAAACACTACGGCGAAATCCCGTGATTGGCCCAATCAGACGCCGGTCCACACCTCGGCGATCTGACTACCGATGTCGATGACCTTGGCCTTCTCCGACTCCGGGCTGTCGATCTCGCCCGCGACGTGCAACGAGATGAACCTCTTGATCTCCGCGTCGATGCCCGCGACCACCCTCAGCAACTCGGCGCGCAACGTCTTCGCGGTGATGTGGATCGAGATGTCGGACGGTCGCGGCTTCTCCACGTCCAGGATCAGCGTCAGCGGATGCGCGGCGACGGCCGTGGCCCGCAGGGCGATCTCGCCGAACACCATGAAGCGCGGCTTGTCGATGCGCAGGTCGATCACCATGTCGATCTCCAGCGGAATCCGGATGTCGAACGTGATCTCCGGTCCGATCTTGCGGGTCACGGCCGGTTGCCGAACCTTGACCTTGGCAGTGACCTTCGCGATCTTGCCCGGCCCCTGCGCAATCGGTCCGATCTCGAACTCGGCACCTGCGATCTGTCCGATCGCGGCGCCGACACGTTCCTCGGTCACGGCGATCTCGAAGAACCTGCGGCCGAATTCCTCATACGTCATGGAGTCGTAGTCAGACATGGTTCAAACACAGTCTCACGTCCGCCGGTCCTCGGCGAACACGCGCACCGTATGGATCCGATTCTGATGGTCCACCGAGCTCCGCCCACCCGACGTCGGACGTGTCTCGATCTCACCGAGGAGCACGAAACGATGCCCGGCGCGCTCCAACCTGGCGACGACGGAGTGCCCGGCGCGGATCATCCCGTCCCAGCGGGCGCCGTGCAGCAGCGCGACCAGCTCGGACGTCCCGATCCGGTCGGCGTCTCCCCTGGTGATCTGCGCGGCGTCGGCCAACCGCCGCTTCACTGCGACCTCATCGCCGGCGCAGGCGTCGTCGAGCAGCGCGGCGAGGTGCCGCTTCGCGCGAGCGCCCACTCCGCTGAAACCCGTCAGGAAACCCGCCGTTCCCGACAGCCCCTGGTTGCGCAGCAGTGCACGCGACAGTTGGACACCCGCGGGCACGGCGCCGACGCCACTGCGCGCGAACTGCCACACCATCGCGGGAAGCTCCCAAAATGCTTGCAACCGCTCAATTCTCAGTTCACCGTCGAGGTCGTAGCGGAGGAAGGTGGGTATCAGCATCGTCACCGACGACGCCATCTGCACCTCGAGGGTCACGTCGCGGATGACGGTCGAATCCGAGACGACGTCGGCGTGGCGGTGGAAGGTGATGTCCCTCGGTCCGATGAAGGTGTCGTAGAACCGCTCGATCTGCACACGTCCGCGGTGTGGCCTCGAGCCGACGGGGTCCTCGATGCAGCCCCCGGAGGTGAACAGCCCGACCCAGCCGTCGCGGTCGTGGGAGCCCGCTGCCTGCGGCGAACGTTCGACGGCGGCGAGCAGCTCGGTCCGGGTGGCGTTCATACCCATCACTTACCACTGAAGTACGCCGATGGGTGAACGCCGTGGCGAAGTTGACCGACGAGCTGCACACTGGAGACAAGCTCCGCAGGTAGTCGGCGCAGATGAGGAGTCCGTCATGAGCCAGAATCCGTTCGGCATCGACCCCGAGGACTTCGACCGTGTCATGCGCGAGGCCGGTGACGGCTTGCGGGATGCGCTGGGCCGCCTTGGCAAGCAGGCGAACTGGACGACGCTGCTTGACGAGTTCACCAGGTCGACCCGCCCCAAGACCGAGCCCGAGACCGCGGGTGAGACCGGCGACGGCGTCTGGTCCATCTACACCGTCGATGAGGCCGGGGGCGCCCACATCGAAGAGGTGTACAGATGCGAACTGGACGCGTTGCGCGCCAACAGGAACAACACCGATGCGGGTCGCAAGGTGCGGTTCCTGCCATACGGCATCGCGGTGAGCGTGCTCGACGCCGAATAACGAGCGATGACGACGGCAGCCGCTCCTAGCGCCTCGATCGAAAGCACTCGTGCCCTCGACGAGACCCGTTAGGCTTTGCCGCAACGTCGATGGAGCCGCCCAGGCGGCGACAGTGTTTGGAGGGCTCATCCACATGATTCGCGAACTGACGATCGCCGTCGCGATCGCCGGGGCGGCCATCGCACTGGCGCCGTCGGCCGTAGCCGATCCGTTTCCCGACCCAGGCCCGATGTATCCCGACAAACCCGGCCGTTATCCGACCGACGTCCCCGGCATGAACTACGAGGCCTCCCTCAGCGCGCCGTGCGACAACTATCAGCTGTTCACGTTCGGCCGCAGTCGCGGCGGCTCGACGCTGGTATGCCACTACATCCCGAACCAGTGGCCACCGGTGTACACGGGTTTCTGGGTGTCGTCCTACCCACTGCAGGGGGTCAAGGAGATCGGTTCACCGTGCCCGAATCCGAAGGTGGCCGCGCAGGCGCCGGACGGCCGTCCGATGGTGTGCCTCGGCGCGCAGGGCTGGCAGCCGGGCACGTTGACCGGAGCGGGATTCTTTCCCGGCTGACCGACGACCGTCAGACCATACGCTCAGGGGGTCACTGTATGTTCGTGACTCATGGGTAGCGGTATCAGCTTCAACTTGTCGGACGTCTTCGGCACGGTGGCCAAGACGATCCCGGAACAGACGTTCCTGGTGTGGCGGGGCCGCCGGCTGTCCTACGCAGACGTCGACCGAAGGGTGGACGGCTTCGCCAACTACCTGACGTCGGTGGGACTCGGTTGTCACACCGAACGCGACGCGCTGGCAGGCCACGAGTCTGGGCAGGACCACCTCGGCATCTACCTGCGCAACGGCAACGAGTACCTCGAGGCGATGATCGGCGCCTACCGGGCCCGCGTGGCGCCCTTCAACACGAGCTATCGCTACGTCGAGGACGAGTTGCTGTACCTGCTCACCGACTCGAAGTCCAAGGCGCTGGTCTACCCCGCCGAGTTCGGACCTCGGGTGGCGGCGATCCGTGACCGGTTGCCGCACCTTCGCGTACTGATCCAGGTCGCCGACCAATCGGGCAACGGCCTGCTGCCGGGGGCCGTCGACTACGAGACCATCCTGTCCACCCCGACGCCGGCCGATGGCATGCCGACTCCGTCCGGCGACGACCTCTACGTCCTCTACACGGGCGGCACGACGGGCATGCCCAAGGGCGTGTTGTGGCGCCAGCACGACATCTTCCTGTCGTCGATGGGCGGCCGGCCATGGGGCAGCGACCAGGCCCTGGCGTCACACGACGAGCTGGCCGAGAAGGCGCGCGCGTCGGCTGGCGCGATGTCGATGATGATGGTTCCGCCGTTCATGCACGGCGCCGCGCAATGGGCCGCCTTCAACGCCGTCACGATGGGCGGACGGCTGGTGATCCCCGACGACGTCGAGCGGATGCGCCCCGCCGAGGTGCTCCGCCTCGTGGAGAGCGAGAAGGTGCTGAGCCTCCCCGTGGTGGGCGACGCGATCGCGCGTCCGCTGCTCGACGAGATCGAGACCGGCGACTACGACCTGTCCGGCCTGTTCACTATCACCAACGGCGGCGCCCCGCTGTCACCGACGGTGCGCGAGCGCATCCTGGCGGCGCTGCCCCATCTGATGTTGCTCGACGCAGTCGGCGCCTCGGAGTCCGGCGCGCAGATGAGCACCGCAACGACCGCGGGCGCCGAGACGGCGGCTGCGACCTTCACCCCGCAGTCGGATACCGCCGTCGTCTCCGCGGATCTCGACCGGGTGCTGCAACCAGGTGAGGGAAAGGGCTGGCTGGCGCGGCGCGATCTGATCCCGCTGGGCTACCTCGGCGACGAGGCCAAGACGGCCAAGACGTTCCCGACCATCGACGGCGTGCGGTGGTCGGTGCCCGGCGACCGGGCGGATGTGTTGTCCGACGGACGAATTCAGCTGCTGGGCCGAGACTCGGTCACCATCAACTCCGGCGGCGAGAAGATCTTCGTCGAGGAGGTCGAGCGCGCGATCGCCGCTCACCCGGGCGTGTACGACGTCGTCGTGGTGGGCCGCCCCTCGCAGCGTTGGGGCAGCGAAGTGGTCGCCGTCGTTCAGTTGGCGGAAGGCGCCGAGGCCTCCGACGAGGAACTCGTCGAGGTGTGCAGAACGTCGATCGCCCGCTACAAGATCCCGAAGGCCTTCATCCGGACGCCGAAGGTGGTGCGCTCCCCCGCGGGGAAGGCCGATTACCGCTGGGCCAAGGAAGTGGCGACCGCGGGCGTCAGGTCCGAGTAGCCGGCGAGGAAGCTCGCCCGCCCGCGGAAGGCCTCGGTCGTGCCGACCGGCTCGGACAGGCCGAGGGCCGCGAGCGCATGTCCCTTGAAGGCGCGGGCGGCGCTGAGCTCGTGCTCGACGAGGTCGACGCCGCGCTCGATGCCTTCCGGCCACGAGTTGCCCCAGATGAGGACGTCGCCGATCCCGCGCTTCATGGCACGCAGCACGTTCGTCCTGAGCTCGTCGTCCACGCAGACGGCGTCGGCGGACGCGGCCAGCGCCAGGGCGCGTGCCGGCGCGGTCGTGTCGTCGTCCTCGTCCCGCGGCCCTGCATTGACGCCAAGGATTTGCAGCGGGAGAGGGTCGCACCCACCGGGCATGATCACGTTGACGTTCCAGCCCGCCATCGAGCGGTCGAAGAGCCAGCCGCCTGCCGAGCGCACGACGTCTACGACGTCGCATGCGGTGACGTCGAGCTGGTACTTGCCCAACCTGCCCGTATTGGCCCTGGAACGGGTTCCGAACGTCCGAGCGCTCATCGCATTCCACCTCTGGGACTGTTGTCGTGCGGTTCGTCGAGCCTATCGCGACACCAGAAAAGAGCGTGACACTTTGGAAGCAATCTGTAAAGGCCTACTTGGCCAGGGTGAACTGACAGAGGTCGGTGTAGCCCTTGTGGAAGAAGTTGGAGCAACCCGTCAGGTACTTCATGTACCGCTCGTACATCTCCTCTGATTGGAGCGCGACGGCGTCATCGCGGCGAGCCGCCAAAGTGGCCGCCCAGATGTCGAGCGTCTTCGCATAGTGCTCCCTGAGCCGATGGACCCGCTCGATGGTGAAGCCCGCGTCGGTGGAGAACTTCTCCACCTCCGCGACCACGGGGATCTGACCGCCGGGGAAGATTTCGTCGCCGATGAACTTGGTGAACTTGAGCAGCGTCATGGTCACCGGGAGCTGCAATTCCTCCCGCTCTTCGGGGCCCGCGCGGGTGATGGTGTGCAGCAGCATGATTCCGTCATCGGGCATGGACTCGTATGCCATGTCGAAGAAGTGGCCGTACCGGTCGTAGCCGAAGTGCTCGAAGGCCCCGATGGAGACGATGCGGTCGACGGACCCACCGAATTCCTCCCACCCCATGAGCTCGACGCGCCTGTCCCGGTCGCCAGGGATTCCGGCCACCAGCTTCTCGACGTGCGCGGCCTGGTTGCGGCTCAGGGTCAGCCCCACGACGTTGACGTCGTACTTCTCGATGGCGCGCTTCATGGTGGCACCCCAGCCACAGCCGATGTCCAGCAGCGTCATCCCCGGCTCGAGGTGGAGTTTGCCCAGCGCCAGGTCGATCTTGGCCAGTTGAGCCTCTTCTAGCGACATGTCATCGCGTTCGAAGTAGGCACAGCTGTAGGTCTGCGTCTCGTCGAGAAACAGTCGGAAGAACTCATCCGAAAGGTCATAATGTGCCTGGATGTCGCCGAAATGGGGTTCCAGCTCCACTTTCTGGTTCTTCGCACCCACGGGCGCCTCCTATTTGTATGCGCCTCATTGGCGTCGGATTGGCTCGACAACCCGGCCACCCTACGCCCCGCGGTTGCCAGGATCCTGTGGTGGCGTTACCCACGTCATCGTCATTCGAAGCATCGACGGATGCCCGCAAGCATCTCCCGGTGCGCCTTCACGGCCTGTCGCACCGTCGTCGCCGCCAGTGGGCGTGGGGCCTCGATCCTGAGCCGCTCGGTGAGCCGGGTGCCCCCGTCAACCGGGTCGAAGGACACCTTCCCGTGCAGACGGACCTGGGGAAACTGGCGCGCTTCGGTCAGAACGTCGCCGCATGTCGGGACGTGGACCCGTGCGATGTAGGTGACTGCCATCGTGAAGCGCCCGAAGGGGATGCGGTCGCGGACGCGGTACGTGTGCGTATAGGAGTCGACGGTCTCGTCGCGTTCGATGGCCTGGACCGAGACGACGAGCGGGTGGACGCGGGTGATGTTGTGCAGGTCGCAGTAGAAGTCGCGCACCTCGTCCGCGGCCGCTGGCACCTCGTCCGACACGACGTGGTCCGAGCTCGTGAGCCACCAACCGCCGCTTCGCGCCACGACTCAAACGTACCCGTCGACCATGGCGTGCCCGGTAGGTTGACGCCATGGCGCAACGGCGGGGCGGAGTCGGCAACGACATTCGGTTCTCGCACGTTGCGGGTCTGGGGAGGGACGTCGACCTGGATGGTCCGGCGGCGGGCGCGCCGTTCGGCAGCATCTTGGTCGAGTTGATGCGCCTCGACAGTCGAGATCCCCTCATGGGGCGCGCGAAAGGAGTGCGAATGTCCTTCGTCGCTGACCCGAAGAGTACGGTCGCCGACTCAAACGAGTTACCCTGCACGGCAAGGATTCTCGGTACCATCCATGGCGGTGCACGCGGTGGGGCGTCATGACCACCGCCTACTCGCACCCTCGGTCGCTCGCCGGTCGCGCGGTGATCGTCACCGGAGCCGCACAGGGTGTGGGCAAGGGCATTGCCGGAGCGCTGCTGGAGCGCGGCGCATCCGTGTTGCTGGTCGATCGCAAGGTCGACGAGCTCGCGACGGCTGTCGCCGAATTCGCTACGGCAGGTTGGTCTTCCGAATCGATCGTCGCCGATCTGCGCGATCCTGCCAGCCCCCGCGAGATCATCGACGCAGCCCTGGCCGGGTACGGACGGGTGGATGCGCTGGTGAACAACGCGATTGCCACCAATGAGCCAAAACCGTTGATGGACATAACCTCCGATGACTACGACCTGGTCTTCGACGTTGGCCCACGCGCGACGTTCTTCCTGATGCAGGCGGCGTATCCCAAGATGAGGGCCGCCGGCGGTGGCGTCATCGTCAATCTAGGGTCCGGGTCGGGAACGGGTGGCCAATCACAGTTCGCAGCCTACGGCGCTGCGAAGGAAGCGATCCGGGGCATGTCCAAGGCCGCGGCCCTCGAATGGGGTGGCGACAACGTGCGGGTCAACGTGATCTGCCCGTTCGCGGACTCCCCCGGTGTTCAATTCTGGCAGGACGTGGCCCCGAAGGACTTCGACCGGGCACTTCGTGCGGTTCCACTCAAGCGCGTCGGCCGTACGCGTGAGGACATTGGGGCTGTTGTGGCGTTCCTGGTGGGGGGCGACGGTGCCTTCATCACGGGTCAGACCATCATGGTCGACGGGGGCATGGGCGTGTTCCGCTGATTCCAGCGGTCTTCACGGTCCCTTGGTCGTGAAAGTGCTTGCTCCACAGCTCTATTTGCCTTTGGCGATTTCACGTTCTCCGTGGCGCGTCACCCGTGCCAAGGCGCTCGGCAAGACCCTCGCGCCGCCGGGCGGCGGGCAGGAGCGAAGCGACCCGGGAAACAGCGATCGTTCAGTCTAGAAACAGCTTCGCGCTCTTGATCGATTCACATGGTCGAATCTACGATGGCGACAGTTCATCGTGGCAACCATCATGACGTGACGCGCGAACGGTGGCCGTGCAGAGGCCGACCGTGCGGCCGGCGTCCCAGATTTGCGGTTTGACATGCCCTTTCGTAGGATCACCGCAGCGCTTGACGAATTCGATTCCGCTGCAACGGGAACATCACTCAGCCAAGCTGATTCAACTGAGAATGCCGGGCCCGCAACGATATTTCTTGCTCACGCCATTGGGACGCCGAAAAGTGCAGATTTTGGCTTGCGCAAATTCGGTTGCTAGCGTCCATCGGCATGATCGATGTAATTGCGACCACAACGCTGTTGACTCTGGTCAACCAGGTTTCGGGTACGCCGTATCGGACGGGTGGCGATTCCGCCTCTGGTACGGACTGCTCAGGCCTGGCGTCATGGGTGGCCAACGCGGCCACTGGCAGGCCCGTCTACGGCGACCGTTTCCATACCGGAAACGAAGAGCAAGCCCTTCTCGCCCGCGGCTTCACGCCCGGCACCGCGCCCGGCGCCCTGGTGATCGGATGGAACTCCGGTCACACGGCCGTCACGCTCCCCGATGGCACCCCGGTTTCGGCCGGCGAAGGCGGCGGCGTGAAGGTCGGTGGCGGTGGCGCCTTCCAGCCCCAGTTCACCCGCCACATGTACCTGCCGTTGGCTCAGGACGAACAGGCCGAAGATCCGATGGCTCCCCCGCCGCCGTTCGATCCGTACGCGCCCCCGCCCCCGCCTGCGGATCCCTTCGCCCAGGCCCCAGGGCCCGCCGACATCCCGGCAATGGACGGCGTGAACGTCGAGGTGCCGCCGCCGCCCGCCCCCGACGACGCACCGACCTCGATCTAGTTCCCAACAACCCCTCGATACCCCCGGGTAGTCGCCACACGGGCTCCCTGGGGTTTCGAGACGTCCCGGGTAGAGTCGCGGCGTGGTCGATACGCCTGTCCAGCAGATCGCGAGTTTGCGAGAGCAGAAGAAGGCGCGGACTCGACGGACACTCATCAATGAGGCGATCGACCTCTGCCTGCGACAAGGCTACGAGAACACCACCATCGAGCAGATTTCCGAGGCAGCCGACATTTCGCCACGGACGTTCAGCCGGTACTTCGCGTCGAAGGACGCAGTGTTCATTGCGGTGCTCGACGACCTGGCGAATGAGATCGTGGCAGAACTGATGGCGCATCCGTCGGAACTGGGTCCACTCGAGGAACTTCGCGCCGCTCACACGGCGGTGCTGAGCCGGGCCGCCCAACGCCCCCTGGCCGGCCTCACAGCGGAACGCGTCGTGCTGAGCCTTCGGGTCGTGTACTCCTCGCCGGCGTTGCGTCAGGCGGCCATCGAGTATCGGAGCAAGCCGGCGATGGAGGCGTTGGCAAACCACATGGGCGTACCGATCGGCGACAAGCGGGTCGAGTTGGCCGTCGCGCTCTTCGCCACGACCATCGTCAGCGCCTGTACGGACGTGGTCGCCGGCGCTCTCGACGTAGCCCTAGGACCGAACGTTGTCATGGAGCTCGAAGAGACACTCGGCGAGGTTGCGCACTTCGCGGCCGCGCTGCAACTTCCCTGAGCTAGCGTCGCATCCGCACGCCGAGGACCGCGATGGCGATCCCGACCAGGGCGATGATCGGACCGAGCACGGACCAGGTGGTGGTCCCGCTCATCGGACTGCCGCCGACGACGCCGAAGCCTTGCAGGGCGAAGAGCACCCCGAACAACGTGACGATTACTCCGAGTCCGAGAACGACTATGCGCATGGGTCGAGATTAGTCTGCTCCGCTGTCGTTGCGCGGCGCGTCGCGCCCCAAAGACCGACACCGATGCCGACGACGGCGCCGCCGAGACCGATGAGCTGCTGCGAGCGCGTCAGGTCGCGGTGGACGCGCAGGCCGCCGAGGAGGTCGGCAGCGTCGGCCCCACCGGAGGCCAGGAACCACCCGCGGGTGTTGCGGCCCCTGAGCGCGGCGGCGGTGAGGAGGCCGCCGATCAGCGCATCCCGGTATCCCATCGAGTGCAACAGCAACCGCGTCTGTCCCACCGCCTCCTGCTTGGTGCCCCAGAGCCGGTCCGCACGTGCCGGATCGACGAGGAACGAGATGCCCGAGGCCAGACGGATGCTGCCCGCGACGCACGCGGCACGGTCGATCGACATGGCTCGCAGCCTAGGGCTTGGGCCGTGGGTCAATGGAGACTTCGCCCGAAGCGTCGCCACCCCGATGACCAACCCCTGTCACGTGGTCGCCCCTTACCGCAGGCAGGAGAACCTGGCCGCAGTCAGCGCCCGAAGCCCGCGTCGCGCAGCGCCTGCGCCATCGATCCGGCGGCCGGGGTTGACTCCCGACTGCCGGACTTCTTGGCTGGGAGTGTCTTTGGTCGCTCCCCACGGTTCTTCGGATTGGCGGTCTTGGTCTGGCCACGCTGCTGCGGGGTGTCGTTGAGGCGCAGCGTCAGCCCGATGCGCTGGCGATCCACGTCGACCTCGAGGACCTTCACCCGCACCACTTGGCCGGAGCGCACGACCTCGTGTGGGTCGGAGACGAAGCGATCGGACATCGCGGAGACGTGGACGAGGCCGTCCTGGTGGACGCCGACGTCAACGAAGGCGCCGAACGCGGCGACGTTGGTCACCACGCCCTCGAGGATCATCCCAGCCTTCAGGTCTGCCACCTTCTCCACACCCGCGGCGAACGTCGCCGTCGAGAACGCCGGTCGCGGATCGCGTCCGGGCTTCTCCATTTCGGCGAGGATGTCGGTGACCGTGGGGATGCCGAATCGATCGTCGGCGAAGTCGGCGGGCCGAAGAGAACGCAGCGACCGCTCGTCGCCGATCAGTTCGGCGAGCGTGACGCCCGACCGGTCCAGGATCCGCCGCACGACCGGGTATGACTCGGGGTGGACGCCGGATCCGTCGAGCGGGTCGTCGCCATCACGAATCCGCAGGAAGCCCGCGCACTGTTCGAAGGCCTTGGGGCCAAGGCGGGGGACCTTCAGCAGCGCCTTGCGGTTGCGGAACGGCCCCGACGTCTCGCGGTGGGCCACGATCGCCTCGGCCAACGAATCGGAGACTCCGGACACCCGGGCGAGAAGCGGGACGGACGCGGTGTTGAGGTCGACCCCCACCGCGTTCACGGCGTCCTCGACGACCGCGTTCAGGCTGCGGGCCAGCGTCCCCGGCGACACGTCGTGCTGATACTGACCCACCCCGATCGACTTCGGGTCGATCTTCACCAGCTCGGCCAGCGGGTCTTGCAGTCGCCGTGCAATCGACACCGCTCCGCGCAGGGTCACGTCCAGGCTCGGTAGCTCGTGCGCGGCGTAGGCAGAGGCCGAGTACACCGACGCACCTGCCTCGCTCACCATGGCCTTGGCGGGTGCGGTGGCGCCGGAGGACCGGATGTCGGCGATGAGTTCGGTTGCCAGCGTGTCGGTTTCACGCGAAGCCGTCCCGTTGCCGATGGCGATGAGGTCGACGCCGTGGCGTGCCACCAGGGCCGCCAACGTGGCCTTGGCCGTATCCCATTGCCTCTGCGGCTGGTGAGGAAAGATCGCGCAGGTATCCACCACCTTGCCGGTGGCGTCCACCACGGCCACCTTCACGCCGGTGCGGAAGCCGGGATCCAAGCCGAGCGTCGTGCGGGTGCCTGCCGGCGCCGCGAGCAGGAGGTCCTTGAGGTTCGTGGCGAACACGGCCACCGCGTCCTCCTCGGCGCGCTGGCGTAGCCGAACACGGGCGTCGACGGCTGCCGAGACCATCAGCCTGACCCGCCAGGCCAACTTGACGGTGGTCGCGAGCCAGGGTGTTGCCGGGGCCTTCGAGGACAGGTCGACGCCGAGGGTTCGAGCGACCATGGCGTGGTACACCTCGTCGTCGCCACCGTCGAGGTTGACTGCGAGGATCTGCTCCTTCTCCCCACGCATGACGGCCAGGACACGGTGCGACGGCATGTTCTCCAATGGTTCCGAGAACTCAAAGTAGTCACGAAACTTCTGTGCTGCAGCGCTTTTCGCGACCTCATCCGACCACGGCGCAGTCCTCAGCGAACCATCGACCCAGAACTTGCCGCGGACGGCACCGACGAGTTCGGAATCCTCGGCTGCGCGCTCGATGAGGATGTGTCTGGCCCCCTCGAGTGCTGCGGCGCCGTCGGGAACGTCCTCGCCGAGGAACGCGGCGGCGGTCTCCTCCGGAACGACCGTCGGATCGGCCAGCAGCCGGTCGGCCAGGGGTTGCAGACCGGCTTCACGGGCAATCTGCGCCTTGGTCCGCCGCTTGGGCTTGTAGGGCAGGTAGATGTCCTCGACGCGCGACTTGGTGTCGGCGGTCATCAGGGCGGTCCTCAGCTCGTCGGTGAGCTTGCCCTGCTCTTCGATGGAGGCCAGCACCGCCGTGCGCCGCTGGTCGAGTTCTCGCAGGTACCCGAGGCGCTCCTCCAGAGTCCGAAGCTGGCCGTCGTCCAGGCTTCCGGTGACCTCCTTGCGGTACCGGGAGATGAACGGGACGGTCGCCCCCTCGTCGAGGAGCCGGACGGCGGCAGCGACCTGCGCCTCGCGTACGGCCAGTTCCTCAGCGAGACGGGCATTTACGGACTTGACGCTTTGGCTCGGAGTCACGCGACGACCCTAACGGATACCCCTGACTCACCCGCGCTGCCGCTGCCGAGGCAAGGAAACCTCCGAACGCCGACCATCCCGCGAAGCCAATCAGCCCGTTCTTGGCGAGCAGCACCAGCGCGACTCCCGCGAGGCACATCATCGCGCCGGCAATGACGGACCGAGCTCCGGTGGCCCCGACCGGCGCGTCCCACCACGGCAGCCGGCGATGCTCGAGCGGCGACAGCAATCGGAACATCACGGCCATGACCACTGCGAACACGACCGCGCGCAGTGCCAATGGGCCCCAGAATCCCGATTCGTGCACGTCGTAGGCGTCCAGGCCGACGGCGTGCAGGCATAACATGGAGATCGCAATCGCCGGAATGTGCCAGAGGTAGAGCGTCATCGCTCCGCCGTTGCCCACCGCGACGACGTGCCAGGCGCGAGGCCGGGCGGCCCATCGCCGGATCGCGCCCGCGACGGAGACGAACAGGTACGACATCCAGGTGCAGTGCAGCGCAAGCAGCAGGGTCGGCGGTGACACGTTGGACATTCGCTCGACTCCGGTCACCACCAGCGAGACCTCGTAACGCCCTAGCACGACGAGCGCCACCTGGGCGGCGAACGCGGATGCGGCGACCGCGAGCGCCGCGTGCTGGCCGATCAGGCGGCGCGCGTACGCCACGCCGATCACCGCGGGGATCAGCCAGACGATCACGAAGTTCGCAACCCCCGCCGTCGGCGTGCCGACGGCGAATCGAATTTCGTCGACCGCCGCTGCCGCGACGAGGAGGGCGGCGACCACGCTTGCGACCGCACGTCCCGTGGACAGACGTGTCAGCGCGGGCACGAACGCGAGCACCAGTAGGTACACGCCGAGAAACCACAGGAGTGCGACGCTCTCGCGTCCCACATCCTCCGCGGACGCCGCTCCGAGCGTCAGCCGCACCACCAGGAGACCCACCGTCCACGCCGCGAGGTACCAGAACACGGGGCGGCACAGCCGCTGTGCCCTGGTGAACAACCACGTGCCCCATGGCGTGCCGGAGCGCCAGCCGTAGGCGCCAGCAGCGCCACCGGCGAGGAAGAACAAGGGCATCACCTGAACGATCCACGTGACGGGTTCGATCGCAGGTAGTGAGCCCAGGAGGTTGCCGATTCGCAGCCCGCTGGAGTCGATGGTGGCGAGCAGTAGTGCGCAGTGCCCGAACATCACGACCACCAGCGCGGTGAGCCGGGCGACGTCGACGGCGCGGTCGCGTCCTGGGGCAGTGCCGTCGGGGATCCGGCGCGCATCGGGGCTGAGCTTGGATAGCGGCATTCACCCAGACTGCCGGGCAGCGGGCAGCAGCGGATGAGTAGGACTACGCGTCCCACGCGCTGCATGCTCTACATTGCAACCGATGCGCTTCGCAACGATTCTTCTCGCCGTGCTGATCGGTGTGATGGCGTCGCCGACCGCTCCTCCCGCGGCGGCCGAGCCCCCGCCGATGCCCGACCTCGGTGGCTACACGGCCGTGGCACCCGATGCATTCGTCTCCGACGGCGAGGTCTACTTCCAGACTCCCGACGGACTGCTGTGCGCAATCCGTCCGAACGTAGGCGCCGCAGGGTGCGACGGACGCCTGCCCGCAACGCTGATAGGTGTCAATGAGATCGTCCTGGCGGCCGACGTCAACACGCGAGGCCTGCGCGCAACGGCGAATCCCCGTTTCGTGAAGCCGTCCGGCGGTGCCGCGCCGGTGCTGCACGAGGGTCAGAAGGTCACGTTCGCCGACTTCGAATGCGCAGTTGGCCGCGGGGCGTTCACGTTCTGCGCGAAGGGATCGCCTGCGACGCAGTGGATGGTCGTGTCGCCCGGCCGGACCGGCATCGGTCCGGCGACGGCGGGTCTGCCACCGGGCTTCGCCGATCCGAACGACTTCGCCGTCGGCGATGACACCTATCTCGTCGGCTCCGGTGCGAAGAACTTGTTTCCGGTGTTTACCGTTGACGGCGGTCTCACCTGCTCGATAGTCGTCTACAGCGGTGGCGAAATCGGTTGCGACGGACCGCTTCCCGGCGTTCTCGGCGGTGAGAACGAAGTCTTCACGCAGCTCCCGGGCGCCACCGGAACACGGCGCTCCAACGACCCGAAGTTCAGCACCCCCGCCTATCCAGGGCCCATTCGGCAGTTGCCCGTCGGATATCGGGTCGACGGAATCGGCTCCACCTGCATGGCCATCACCGGCGGGGTGGCGTGCTATGGCACCCTTGCCGGCCGCACGCAGGGGTTCCAGGTCTCCCCTGCCGGAGTGTCGACGTTCGGCGGTTGAGCGCGTCAGCGAACTGGTACGGGCCGGGCAGCTACTCGATAGGCTCGGCTAGATGAGACCTCGTGCCGACGCGCGTGGCCGCACCGCAGCCGACGGACATCTAAGGCGGCTTTCGTGAGAGGTGTCTTCGTCGCGATCGTGATTGGTGTCTCCGCCATATCGCTAGCCACCGCAGGTCCGGCGTACGCCGATCCGAACGACCAGCACTTCCTCGAGGTCCTCGAGCCCAATCTCCAGTCCACTCAAGCAGTCGTGTTGGTGACCGCCGCAGAGGCCGCATACTGCCCCTGACCGGCACTGGACGGTTGAGACGCGGTCACGAGCGCCCTCAGCGTGCCATCATGCCGGTGGTTCGAAACAGTTCTGCGGCGCTGGGCGTGTGCGATTCTGGCTCGGTGAAGCTCTATCCGTTCATCGCCTGCCTGGTGCTGCTCATCGCTTCCGGTGTCACCGCGTGTCACCAGCAGGCCGCGCCGACCGACCTGAACCGCATCGTCAGCGGCGGAGTCGTTCGGGTGTGCAGCACTGGTGACTACCGTCCCTTCACCTACCGCAATCCGCAGGGGCAGTGGAGCGGCATGGACGTCGACCTGGCCGGCAACCTCGCCACCCATCTGGGCGTCACGCTGCGTCTGGTGCCAACCACCTGGTCGAACCTGATGGACGACCTGGACACCCAGTGCGATCTCGCGATGGGCGGCATCTCAATCACCCCCGACCGGGCGAAGAAGGCGCGGTACTCCGCTCCCTACCTGCGTGACGGAAAGGCCGCCGCCGTGCGGTGCGTCGACTCGGCGAGATACCGATCGCTGGCCGACATCGACCGGCCAGGGGTCCGCGTGGTGGTCAACCCGGGCGGGACGAACGCGGAGTTCGACAAGGCGAACCTGAAGAACGCCACCGTCATCGAGTACCCCGACAACAACACCATCTTCGGGCAGATCACCGACGGCAAGGTCGACGCGATGATCACCGATGCCAGCGAAATCCGTTGGCAAAGAACACAGAATCCGCAGCTGTGCGGCGTCGGCGTCGACCATACGTTCAACTCTGCGCAGAAGGCCTACCTGATCCCCAGCTCAGGTGTGGTGACTCAGCAACGGGTCAACCAGTGGCTCAACGAAATCGCCAACGACGGCACCTACGCCAAGTTCAGCCAGAAGTGGCTAGGGGGCGTCATCGGGCCGTGACGCTGCGGGCTCGACGACGATCGATGATCTGCACTCCTCATCGACTCTCGATGGTGCTGCATGTGCCTGATGTCGTGCGCATCGCATCGTAGTAGCGCCCGCCGTCGGCGAAGGAATAGATGACCACCCACTTCGCCTGCGGCAGTGGACGAACCATGTCGATGAACTGTTTCGTCGGTGTGGGCCCGGCCGGATCAACCGACGCGCGGGCAACTGATCTGCCGACCGACCGACGACGAGGCAGCGACCGCGACGATCGGGTGGGTTTTGGACGGCAATCAGGCTCGCGAGCTGACCAGGTCCCAAAGTGCCAGCGCCGGGTTCGCTCGGCGATGTCGTCACCTCCGCCGGACGACTGCTGATCATCGCGACGGCCGCCCACAGCATGGCGCCGTTCTTCAGATGCGAAGCGTTGTGCCACGCGTTGCGGCGATATGTATAAATCCATTGGTAAACAAAGCATTCGGAGCACCGAAGTTCGGAAAGAGCACCTTCAACGACACTGCGAGGAGAGCACTTCATACTTCGAGAATGGGATCAGTTGCAGCTGGCAGGTATGCCCGGATTCGGGCTAGCGGGGGGCCCGAATGGCGGTCAACGTTGACGACATCGCCGACCCGACCCGGGATTCTTTGAGTCATGGTTACCGCACAGGCCCCGAATCGGGTGGTCGGCGGCATCGTCGCGGCTTGGCTGGTGAAGGGCACTCGCGGCAGCGTGGAGTATGCAGTCGAAGCGATCTGCACATTCTCTCTGGTGTTCACTGTCGGCGCTGCCGTCGGGAGCGCAAGCCCGTTCGCTCTGCTGGGTCTCGGTGCGGTCCTCGTGGTCATGGTCTCTACCGGCAGTCAGCTCTCGGGCGGGCATTACAACCCGGCCGTGACTCTTGCGATGCTGATGCGGCGCCGCGTCGCGATGCGGGATGCGATCGCACACTGGATCGTCCAGTTCGGCTCCGGACTGCTCGCTGCGGTGGTAGTGCGGAGAATCGTCGATCCGGCGCAGGTCTCGAGAAGTGCGGCGATGAACCCGTCCAGCCGCACCCTGGTGATCGCGCTTGTTCTGGAGCTGTTGTTCACGTTTGCCCTGTGCTATGTGGTGCTCAATGTCGCTACCAGCGAGAGACATTCGAATAATTCCTACTACGGCCTAGCGCTCGGGTTCACCGTGTCGGCAGGCGCTTTCGCGGTCGCTGCGATCTCAGGTCGCCCCTTCAACCCGGAAGCGTCGCTTGGCACCGCAGTGATGGGCATGTTCGCGTGGCCGACATTGTGGGTGTATCTGGTGGCGCAGATACTCGCCGGCCTGGCGGCCGGAGTCACCTTTCTCGCGCTCGACCCGACGGTCGGCGAACCTACGTGGCGCGCTAATCCCCTTCCTGACCAACCCAATCCGACCGACGATGACGAGGCGCTCCGGTGAACAAGTCCTGCACTCCCGACACGATGCATCCCGATATCCCAGCAGACGGTGATCCGATGGCCGGCGTCACCGCCCTTGTCGCTCACCGTAGGCGTCGAGGAGCGCTTAGCGCCGCTTCGCCGTCGATCGCGCAGCGGGTGCGCGGGCGGCCAGACCAAGTGGATCCGCGCGCATCGGTCGGCTCGGCCCGTGTCCCCACGATCATCGCGATCGGTCCGTTCGACGATCGCTCACACGCCCATCAACTGGCCGCCGCATTCATCGCAGTACGACAGCAGTGTAAGGCGCAGCTCGTTCTCCTTGGAGAAGGAGTGCAGCGCGCCGTCGTGATACGGAAGACCTCCGAGCGTGCTGTCGGGACAAGTGTGCACGTGGTCTGCGGCTCCTGCGAAGACCGATGGTCCGACGTGGTCGCCACTGCAGATGTCGTTGTGCTCAGTAGCTCATCCGGGACTACCACGCTGCTGGACGTGCTGGCTGCGGGGCGAGCGGTGGTCGCCCCAGCCGACCCGACAACCGTGCAGCTGGTCGTACCCGCCATCGCTGGGTTGGTCTACCTCCCGGGGGACCTGTCCAGTATGACTGCGGCGCTTCTACGGCTCTTGACCGAACCGGTGCTAAGTCACGGAATGGGCGGTCGCGCAATAAATGTCGCACGTCGACATCACCTGGAAACTCTGGCGAAACATCAGTTCGAAGAAGGGAATCGAGTATGAGTTGGCTCGTAAATCGACTGTTGGTGTGGGTCGTCGACGTCCTCGACCGCAACCTGCTGCTCGGTGAACACAATGACGTCCTCGACACAAACCATGCTCGGCCACGGACTCCTGCCGTAAGGCCGCCCAATTGACCCCGCACCGAAGGGCAGCACAATGACCGACACGCACGCCACACCGACAGGACGCATGCCGGCATCCCGGTGGAAAGCGACGACCATTCGCTGACCATCGGCCCGGACGGACCGATCCTTCTGCACGACCACTACCTCATCGAGCAGCTGGCACAGTTCACCCGCGAACGGGTACCCGAGCGTCAGCCGCACGCCAAGGGCTCCGGCGCCTTGGGCCGATTCGAGGTCACCCAGGACGTCAGCGCGTTCACCAAAGGCGGCGGTGTTGCACCCGGGGCCATGACCGAGACGGTGATCCGGTTCTCCACGGTAGCCGGCGCGCGTGGCAGCCCAGATACCTGGCGCGACCCGCGCGGCTTCGCGCTGAAGTTCTACACCACCGAAGGCAACTACGACATCGTCGGCAACGACACCCCGGTATTCTTCCTGCGCGATGGGCTGAAGTTCCCGAGTTTCATCCGGTCGCAAAAGCGCCGCGCCGACAACAATCTGCGCGACCACGACATGCAGTGGGACTTCTGGACGCTGTCGCCGGAGTCGGCGCACCTGGTCACCTGGCTGATGGGAGATCGGGGCATCCCGCGTAGCTGGCGGCACGTGAACCTCTACAGCTGTCGCACCTTCATGTGGGTCAACGCAGCCGGCGAGAGATTCTGGTGCGTTATCACTTCATCACCGACCAAGCGCGGGGACTACCCATCGTGGACGCTGAAGATGCAGATCATGCCGGTCGAAGTCGCCAAGACCTACCGGTTCAATCCATTCGATCTCACCAAGGTCTGGCCGCACCGCGACTATCCGCTCATCGAGGTGGGCCGACTGACGCTGGATCGCAATCCCACCGACAATCACAGCCAGATCGAGCAGGGCGCCTGGGCGCCCAGCAATCTGGTGCCCGGCATCGGCGTGAGCCCCGACAAGATGCTGCTGGGCCGGATGTTCGCCTACCCCGACGCGCAGCGCTACCGCATCGGCGCGAACTACAACCAGCTCTGCAGGGCAAACAAGTCCACTGGAATCTCATCGGCACCAACTTCCGCGATCTGCACCTGCAGCTAGACGCGATCGTCGACACCGCAAGAGAGGCCAGCGACACCATTGCCGAACGGATGCGGGCCCTCAACTCGGTCCCCGACGGTCGATCCGACACAATCACGGCGTCTACCACGCTGCCCACGGTTCCGCCTGCCGAATTCAACACCACCGATACCGTCGAGCTCATCACCACGCGGATCTACGCCGACGTGGACACAATTCCAACCGTGCACGATGATGTCGATGCAGCAGACCCCTCCACAGCAGACCTGTTGCACAGCATCGTTCATGAACTGGAGAAGGCCGCGTGGACGCTCAAATCCGAGAATCGCAAAATATAAGGCGCGACGCCGTCAGCGGGCCTCGAGGTAAGCGATGACCGCGAGGACACGGCGGTGGTCATCGCCGGTCTCTGGCAGGTTCAATTTACCGAGAATGTGGCGGACATGCTTCTCGACGGTACCTTCGGTGATCCAGATCTGGTGGGCGATACCGGCATTGGACCTTCCCTCCGCCATCAAACCCAACACCTCCCGCTCACGATCGCTCAACACGGCAAGGGAGTCATCGCGCCGATGGGCGGACACCAACTCGGCCACCAGCGCCGGATCCACTACCGACGCCCCCTTGGCTATTCGCTGCAGGGTAGCGATGAAGTCGGCCACGTCGGTGACGCGGCTTTTGAGCAGGTAGCCGATGTTGTGCCCTGTCGACAGCAGCTCCATCGCATGCTCGACATCGACATGCGCTGACAGCACCAGGATGCCGGTGGCCGGCAGCTCGTCGCGGATCACCCGGGCGGCATCGAGGCCTTCGGTGGTATGGGTGGGCGGCATCCGTATGTCGGTCACCACCAATTCGGGAGTCTGCTGACGAACCATCGCCAGCAGCTGCGCACCATCACCGGCCTGGCCCACGACATCGAAACCCGAGCGATCCAGCAGGCTGGCCAGACCCTCCCGAAGCAAGACGTCATCCTCAGCCACAACCACCCGCAACGGAGTTGCTACGGGTCCGATCTGGGGCGCCGGAGCGGGACTGTGTCGACCAGGGCGCTGTTCTCCACGTGCGGCGGCGGCCACGGCCATCTCGTCGACCGTCAGGCCGTGGCGGCGCTGGGTTTCTCTCAACTCGACTCCTAGTTCGGCTGCGGTGGTTGGCCGATGGTCGGGACTGCCCGCCATCGCGTACTCGATGGCGGCCCGCACGTCGTCGGGGATGTGTTTCCCCTGGAAGTTCGGGGCCGCCTCACTGGTGACCCGGACGAACTGTGCGATCACCTGCTCATCGCTGCGACGCTCGATGGCTACGTGCCCGGTCAATGCACAGAACAGCGTGGCGCCGAGACTGTAGATGTCGGAAGCCGGGGTGGGCGCCTGGCCGTGGAGTACCTCGGGTGCGGTGAACGCCGGCGAGCCGGTCACGATGCCCGTCGCAGTCTCGAAACCGCCGACGATCCGTGCAATACCGAAGTCGGCCAAGTGTGGCTCGCCGTAGTCAGTGAGCAGGATGTTCGCGGGTTTGACGTCGCGGTGCAGCGTACCGAGGCGGTGTGCTGTCTCGAGGGCACCGGCCATCTTGACTCCGATGTGCAGCGTCTCCTGCCAGCTGAGTGGGCCGTCACGGCGAATCCGTGCATTCAACGAATTTCGGGGGTAATACGGCAACACGATGTAGGGCCTACCCGACCGCATCGTGCCGACTTCAAAGACGTTGACGATGTTCGGATGCCCGGATAGCTTGCCCATAGCGCGTTGCTCGCGCAGGAACCGTTCGAGGTTCTCCGCGTCAAGGTCGGTGGTGAGCACCTTGATGGCGACAGTGCGCTCGAGTGAGAGCTGCTCGCAACGGTAGACCGCGCCGAAACCACCGCGACCGATTTCGTGAGGATCGGCGAACCCCGCCGCGGCCAACTCCGCAGCGATGGCAGGTGTCAGGTCATACTGAGTGGCCACCGGACCAGATTCGGCCGGCGGGGGCTTCGACCCCGATGCTCTGTATTGGCCAGCGCGTGCCCATTCGATCACCCCGATGACTTGGCTCGAGGATACCGCCGCAGAGCCAGACACCCGTAGCGGTTCTGAAAATTCTAAGAACGGCCTACTGGTAGGTAAGCGGGTCAGGCGCTGCGCGGTCGGGCCTACAGTCATCGGCCGTCCCTCATTCGGATTCGCGGCTGCGATTGAATCGGTGTCCTCAGTCTGGTATCGAAGCCAGGCAGTGACATCACCGCCAGCATCCGACGTGGCCTACCGCTACCGGTAATCCTCGGGTTACTGCTAGCAGGTATGGAGCGAGCGCGACACAGTTCCAGCACTTTCCGCTCACTGGTCTTCTGGTCGCGGACTGGACGGTTTGCCAAGCACCATTGCCGACCGGTGCGGTGAGAAGGTGATGGCCGGCGACGAGCCTTCCAGTGCCGCCACCAAGTGGTCGTAGCCTGCGAATCACCCCGACCGCGCTGTTAGGCCACCCCCGGCGCCACGAGATCTCGAGCGCACCCCATGGCCGCCTCGAGCTCATCGACCGTGAGTCCGTCCGTTCGGCGGAGGTGGATCTCGATCTGGTACTCCGGCTGACCGGCACTGCCAAAGATCGGAAGGACCACGAATTCCGTGGTCACCAGCTCTGTTTCCAAAGTTCGGGTCACCGACGTCAAGGTCACCATCGTCATCAGCGTGCTCAGTTGGCGCGTCACCGATGCGGTGGGTTCCATCGATGCAAGCACTCCGGCGAGGCGCTCGTGCAGGGACGATTGAGCGTCATCGAAGCGCCAAGCCCCATACCCACGATCCCGGATGTCACCTAGCACCTGGCAGTGTTCTTCGATGTCGCTCTGGGTCAGCCGTGGCACGACCCGTTGCAGCCAGTTCGCGATCGCGTCGGCGTCGCGCCTCGCCATCGCGACCAGACCGAACGGCGGATCTATCGGGAAGCGATGACCAACCGCGTGCTCGCCGTCGATGGGATGCCCGACGGTGTCGACGGTGATCAGATGCCGCCCGCCGATCTTGGACATCGAGCAGCCCGCGTCGAGACGCTCGTGCAGTTCCATCAGCGCAGCGCGGCCGCCGTCGAGCAGCGGGAACTGCCTGCGCAGTCCATGCACCAAACCGAACAGGCCACTGCCCAGCCTGAACCTTCGGTCGTCGTAGCGGGCCACCCAGCCGCCTCGCTCCAGTTCGGCCAGCACGAGTGCGCACGTCGACGTGGTGATGCCGCATTGCCTGGCAAGTTCGGCCGAGGTCCGACCTTCGACCGAATCCGCCAGCGCCTCAACCACGTCCATCGCGCGGCGAGTCGGCGGCGACTTCGGCGTTGACGTTCCCACGATCACCTCCCTTCCATACGTCCAAATAATACCGACATGCATCCTAATAATAGGGGATTGATGGCGATCGAAGTGGGTGTCTGGGGCAACTTTCGCGTGCCCGAGGCGCTCGACGACATGGTGCGGCTTCTACGGGCGGGCAAGGACGTGGTGTCCTGCTCGGTGGT
>NZ_JAVROT010000521.1:0-3009 GCF_032162605.1 Mycobacterium sp.
CCCAACCCGCCACCGAAAGCCTGCCCGTCTGGTCGAGCAGCAGCCCCCTGCCGTCGTGCATCAGCTCGTAGAGCCTGCCCCGCGCCAACCCCACGTCCCGCATCCGCCGGCCGAGCATCCGATGCCCGTCACCGAAGTCGTAGCGCACCCCAATCGCGGTGATCTTCTCGATCACGTACCGATTCACCTCCTCGAAGTCCATCAGTTCCGACACCAGCCGGCGCACTGCCTGAGCGCCTGGCTCGAGGGACATCAGGTGCATCTGGGCGCGGGTGTTGTCCAGCACGTCGGCGGCCACCGGGTGTCGTTCGGTGTGGTAGCTGTCGAGCAGCCCCTCCGGTGCCCAGCCATCGACTTCGGCCCCCAGTTTCCAGCCGAGGTTGAAGGCATCCTGGATGCCGAGGTTGAGGCCCTGCCCGCCGGTCGGAGGGTGGACGTGCGCGGCATCGCCGGCCAACAGCACCCGGCCGGACCGGTAGCGCTCTGCCTGCCTGGTGGCATCACCGAAGCGCGAGAGCCAGCGCGGTGAGTGCACGCCGAAGTCGGTGCCCGCGACCGACCGAAGCTGGTGCGTGAACTCCTCGAGGGTCGGCGGGACCATGCGGTCCTCGGCCACCCCTTGGGCGGGCACGACGACGCGGTACACCCCGTCCGCGAGCGGCACGGCACCGAACCGCAACTGGGTCTTGCGGACTTCTGCGACGACGCTGTCGATCGTCGCCGGATCCTCGGTCACCTCCATCTCGCCCAGCAGCGTCTCGACCTTGGCGGGCTCGCCGGGAAAGCCGACGCCGAGCAGCTTGCGCACGGTGCTGCGGCCGCCATCGCAGCCGACGAGGTAGCGCGAGCGCAGCTGTGTGCCGTCGGCCAACTCGACGCTCACCCCGTCCGCGTCCTGACTCAGCCCGACCAGTTCGCAGCCACGCCGGATTTCGGCGCCGACCTCGATGGCGTGCTCGGTCAGCAGGCGCTCGGTGGTGGTCTGCGGGATGCCGAGGACGTACGGATGTGCGGTGTCCAACCGGCCAGGCCACGCCTTGGAGATACCCGCGAAGTATCCACCGACCGCATACTGCCGGCCGAGCGCCAGGAACCGCTCGAGCAGACCCCGCTGGTCCATCACCTCGACGCTGCGCACGTGCAGACCGAGCGCGCGGACATACCTGGGTGGCTCCGCCTCCTTCTCCAGCACCAGCACGTGCACCCCATGCAACCGCAACTCGCCGGCCAGCATCAAGCCGGTCGGTCCGCCGCCGGCAACGATCACGTCAATCAAGAAATCCTCCTTAAAGAAGGTCCCTGAGAGCACTGCCTTCCTCAGGTTCTGGCGTCGGGTGGAGATTCTGCGGCACAACCGGGGTCTTGCCGCAAGGCCCCTGGTGCGCTATATCTTGAAGAGGGCAAGGAGTGATCGACCTCCTTGCCCTCGGTTTGTTACGCCGCGGGCTCGATGAAACGCGGAGATCTGTCCTCCCGTGATGGCATCGGTTCCGCGGTAGCCTCGGGCCGTGCCCTCCGGAAGCCCCGCCCGCGCGGTCCGATATGCGCGCCGGCGCAGGCGGCGGATGGCCGAGAAGGAACACGACCTCACCGAATCGCAGTGGACCGCACTGAAGGTGGCATGGGGCGGCTGTGCCTACTGCAGGGCGAACGGGACACCGCTGCAGAAGGATTGCGTGCTCCCCATCTCGCGCGGTGGGCGCTATGAGCTTGTCAACGTGGTACCCAGCTGCCCGTCGTGCAACGCCAGCAAGTGCAATTCCGAAGTAACCACCTGGATGCGGCGTAAGAAATTGGACGAACGGTCCTTCCTAGTCCGTCAGGCCGAGATCAACCAGGTGCTCACAGCCGCACCGGAGTGATCCTCTGCTCGCCAAATCGGTTCTTGCTCATCGGATCTGGTGACCGTCCGTCGACCGACGCACTCGTCAGCTGCGGCCGCCGACGGCGCACTTTACGGGGCGGCCACGGCAACCACTCCATCTGGTGGAAGAACCTCTCCCCCAACGGCGGTGACAGGCCCACCGGTGATCTCGCCGCCGCCATCGACGACCAGTTCGGTTCGTTCGAGAAGTTTCAGGCACAGTTCACCGCGGCCGCCAACGGGCTGCAGGGCTCGGACTGGGCGGTACTGGGCTACGACAGCCTCGGCGACAGGCTGCTGTGCAATTAGAGCGCCGACACCCTGGTTCCCGAGGTGATCAACAAGACGGTGGCGGACAAGACGCCGGGAGCAGTCTGGCACCCGATCAGCGGTGGTGGCCATTTCATTGCCGTGAGTCACGCGAACGACATTCTCGCCCTTGCCGCGAAAGATCTTGCGCCGGCGCCGAACTGATACTCGAAGCGCCGTACCTGGTGGTCGTCGGAGTCGGCGGGGGCGGCAGGTCAACCCCGCGTAGATCTCGTCGAGCAGCGGGACAGCCGCCAGCTGGCGTGGTGACCAACCCTGCGACGACCGGAACGCCGACCTCCGTAGCGACTGCCCTCAGCCGCTTGTCCCTCTTCCAAAGCTGCGCGCCTTCCACAAACGCGACAGATCCGAGAAGGTTGACGTCGACTGCGCTCAAACCCGTGCTCCACGGACGGCGACGTTCAACGAGGTGAAGTGTTTCAAGGTGCGTGACCGTCGGGAACTGATGGAGATTGGACAGCAAATGGTTACCGTCGTCCTCACCAGACACCTCCACACGCATCACTTGATGCACAGAATGATGCCACCAAGGCGCCAGGCGTGGCAGCGGGAGCGCGTCCGGTGAGCCGCCGAGTAAGTCCCTTGCACACGCACTTGTCCTTGTTGCCTGCCCTGTCCCGCTCGCATCGACTGCTATGGCTCCTGGGATACCTGCTTGCGGGCTTGGTGTTGTCTAGACGTTGAACCTGAACTCGACCACGTCGCGGCTTCCCATCAGGACATGCTTTCGCCTGTGCTCCGTCGGTTCATGTCAAATTCGTGCCTCATCGCCATCAGTGCCCTACCGTCGTGAGATGGGGGTTCGGCATTCCGTC
>NZ_JAVROT010000522.1:0-5591 GCF_032162605.1 Mycobacterium sp.
TTGGCCTGATCCCCCGAGATTGGATAGTCGTCCACCGCGTACCGCCAGTGCGCCGCCACCAGTGTCGTGCCTGCCTCGAGACGGGCGAACTCGCGGTCGACGACCAGGCGCAGGGTGTCGGGATGCAGGTAGTACGCCACCTCGGAGAGCACGACGAGGTCGAAGTCCTCGGCGGGCCACTCCGCGTCCAGGGACAGCCGCCGCAGCGTGAGACCCTCGCGCTCGCCGACCCTGTCCCGGGTGGCGTCGAGAGCCACCTGCGCCACGTCGCACGACGTGACCCGGTCGCAACGGGTGATCAGCTTCTCGGTGAGCACGCCGATCGAACAACCCGGCTCGAACGCGTGCCGGTAACGCCTACTGGGCAGCATCGCCATCGTGATGGCGTACTTGCGTTCCTCGTACCACCGCTCCGCGAGCCGCCACGGGTCTTGCGCCTTCGCGTAGATGTCTTCGAAGTACTCGTCGGGCAGGCGCGGCATCAGCGAAACACCGCTTCGCCAACCGCGAACAGTCGCTGAATCACGAACGGCGGCAAGGTGGCGTCCATGCCCTGCTCGTACGGGCGCAGTTGGGTGACGAAGGCGGTCGCCGCCCGTCGCTTGCGCGCCATGGCTGCCCTGTCGACGGGCGACATCGACATTCTGTGCCACGGCACGTCGGCGTCGTCTGGCCGCGCCCAGTGCCACATCCACACCGGGTATTCGAGAAGTGTCGAATCGGTCCGCTCGACCGCGGCGGCCGCCGCCCGGCCGACCGCCTCGTGGTCGGGATGACCATCGCCACGCCACGTCGCCGCACACCAGGTGCCCTTGGGCCCCAAGGCCACCAGGTCCGCGAGCAGACGGGCGAGCTCGTCTTCACAGGCGGACAGCTCACCGTCGGGAAGACCCAGGCAGATCGGCTCGCCCAGTCCGAGGGTCTGGGTGGCCCGCCGGAGCTCCTTGCGTCGGTCGCGCTCGAGCCAGGCGCGTTCCAGGGGCGACAACCCAGGAACTGCGCCGCCCCCGTCACTGACGGAGACGACGCGGACGTCGACGCCGCGCGACCGCAGGGTCGACGCCGTCGCTCCGAATCCCAGCGTCTCGTCGTCGGGGTGGGGCGCGACGACGATCAGCGCCGGGCACTCGGCGAGGTCCACGGCCGGGAACTCCCGGCCCCAATCGCGCCAGTCGGCCGCCGAGGTGCCGCCACCCTCGATCGGCTGTGCGGCGAACCTGGCGCCGTTCCCCGCCGCCGTGGTGGTCACTTGGCCGCCGCCCTTCCCAGCGCGGCCAGGTCACGCTCGGCGTGGCTCTGCCGCACGTAGATCGTGAGGTCGGCGACACGCTGGGCGTGCCGCGCGTTCAACACCAGTGGGGCTGGTCCGAGAGCTCGACCGGTCCTGGTGATCGACTCGTCGACGGCCCGTTCGACGACGACCCGGACCCGGCGCGCGATGAGTTCTGCGCGGTCGCCAAACGGCTCGGCATCGACGTAACACGCCGCGGAGACCAGCATGGCCTCGGCGGCAGCGAGGGCGGCGTCGACGGCGCCGAGGTGGGCTTGGGTGTGAGGGTCCGCCGCGGGTCCGTCGTGCCCGTCCGCGACGGCCCGGTAGAGGGGCGCGGCCACACTGCGCGCACCGCCGAGCCAGCACGCCGCCACCCCGATGGCGCCGTGCCAGAAGCCGGGCCGCGCCAGATACTCACCAGGCCGGCCGACCGGGATGCCGACCGCATCGCTCAACTGGACCGAACGGGTGTCACTCGCGCGCATGCCTGCGTTGCGCCAGCTCTCGCTCATGGCGGTGACCCCGGGCTGGCTCAGATCGACGGCGTAGAGCCCGCGCAGGTCGTCCTCGCGCCTGGCGGTGATCAGGGCGTGGGTACAGATTCCTGCGCCAGAGCACCACCCCTTGGTGCCCTCGAGCGTCGCCCGGCCGCCGTCCTCGCTGACCGTGACCACCGCGTGCGGGGCCTCTGCGGCCCATACCCCCCACAGCTGTCCGGCCTCGGCAGCCGGACCGCCGAGTTCGGTCAGGATCGCCAGCGCATCGGCGTGTGCCTCCGCCAGCCGGCCCGCGACGACGTCGTTCTCCGTCAACGCGGCGAGCTTCCACCACCTGGTGCCCGTGCTTCCCGACCCCGGTGCGGGCAGGTCCAGTTCGCCGGCCTCCAGCCACCGCCGGACCAGCGCCGCCGTCATGCGGCACCACCGCTGTGTGACACCGAGCGCAGGTACGCAGCGAATCCGCGCGGCGCGCGCCCCTCGCTTCGGGCCGACGTCTCGACCGACAGTCGGGCGTCCCGGTGTATCCGACGGCCGCTGTGCTCGAAGCGCCGCACCAGGTCGACATCCTCCCCGCTGGCCAGGGCGGCGAATCCGCCTTCCTCCCAGTAGACGTCGGCCCGGAAGCCCATGTTCGCTCCGTGGACGTGCCCGTGTCCCGCGCCACCCTTGCGTGACTTCGCCCGGTAGGCGGTTAGGTAGCGGTTCACCGCGGCGGCGGAGAAGTGCCGCCAGTTGGTGACGTGGACGACGCCGAGAACCATGTCGGCGTCGGCCTTGACCTGACGTACCAGCCATTCGCCGCCCACGCGACTGTCGGCGTCGGTGGTGGCGAACCAGATGCGAGATTCGTCAGACGCCTGCGTACTGTAAACGGATCGCGCATGGGCGAATCCGGCCGCGCGCGTCGCCCCGACGTTCTTCACGTCGACCTCGATGAAATGGACGTCGACACCGAATTGGTGTGCCAGGTCGGCGCTTCCGTCACTGCAGGCATCGAGAACGACGACGACGAGCGTGGGAGCCGCCAGCGCCGAAGCCGAGGCGAGGACGGCGTGCAGGCATCGCGGTAGATTGCCGCGTTCGTCGTGGGCGGGGATCACCACCACCGCCCGGTCGATCGTCATCGCGCGTGCGGACGGGTCGTGCGCGAATGGTCGACGGGATCGACGTGGTCGTCAACCATCATCGGTTCCTTCCACTGCGACAGTGCACACTTCACGGGCGTGCTAGAGGTGCGGAGCTTCCCTGATCTTGCTGTCTTCCTTGCCTGCGGTCTTGCAGAAGGTCTGAACCGACAGCTTCGTCCCGGTGATCTCGAGCTGCGCCGCGTCGGTTCCCTTCTCGTCCTTCAACATCTTCGACACCGCCGTCTGCTGGTCGGCGTCGTTCGCGGCGATGTAGTCCTTGCACGTCGTGTCTCCCCCTTCGACCTTTGCGCCGCAGCCACTCACCAGGGCGCTCAATGCGACGCCCGCCGCTACCACGCTCGTCATCACCGTCATGCACTTCAAGGTCGACTCCTCCTGCAAGGTTGCTGTGGCCGCCGTAGTCGGTATGCATGTGCCCCGCGAAGGGCACGGCGAAACGTTTCCGCGAGATCCCGCGGTTGCGATTGGGGTAACTTGCGCCTAGCACCTAGGAGGTACACCGATGTCAGGACGACACCGCAAGGAAACGACTGATCCCGAGAACAAGTCGCACGGCGAGTCGGACGTAGCCGACGACTCTCACGTTGCGGCCTCACGCGCCGACGGGAACGGCGGAGGGTCCCATGTCGGCGAGCAGAGTTCCGACGACGACTTCGACGCGGGAGAAACCGGTGCCGAAGCCCGGGCCCAGCGCGACTGACTCAAGCGTGGTCTAGTCGTCGGAGGCCCAAGGTGGAGTGTCGTCCATCTTGGCGTAGTACTTCGCAAGATGGTTCTTCACTCGCTCGACGTCACCGGCGGGCAGATCGACACCACCGCGCGAGCCCTGCATCACCGCGGCCGCGGCCATCACCCCTCGAGGCACCGCGGTGAGCTTGCCGTCGATCACGTCGGCGATCAGCAGCTTGTAGGCGGTGAAGTTCTCCTTCTTCTCGGCGTCGTACCAGACGTGGGCGTCGCGGTACCTGGGGTTGGGCTCATCTGTGACCTCTGCCCACTTGCGCACTCGCTTCTCGGCGGAGGCACCGTCCCATTCACGGTCCCTGTCGGCCAGCGGCAGATCCTGAAATGTGCTGACGGTCATGGTGTTCTGTCTCCTAACGTGCCCTGGCGAATTCTTCGACCACTGTCTTGCAGAAGGCGGGTAGGTCATCGGGTGACCGGCTCGAGATCAGGTTGCCGTCCACAACCACCTCCTCGTCGACCGGATTGGCGCCCGCATTGCGGAGGTCGGTTCGCAGACTCGGGAACGACGTGAGCGTCCTGCCCTTGACGACCCCGGCCTCGATCAGCGTCCACGGTCCGTGGCAGATGACGCCGACCGGCTTCCCCGACTGAACGAAGTCCCGTACGAACGCCACCGCCGACTCGTCGAGGCGGAGCTTGTCGGCATTGACGGTGCCGCCGGGGATCAGCAGCGCGTCGAACTCGTCGACGGCGGCGGCGGCCACCGCACGATCGACGGTGAACTCACCCGCAGGTTCCAGATCGTGGTTGCGCGCGTCGATGTCACCGGCCTCCAGGGACAGGAGCTCGGTGTCCGCGCCTGCGTCACGCACCGCGTCCCTGGGCTCGTCGAGTTCACGTCGCTCGACCCCGTTGGTCGCGAGGATCGCAACCCGCTTGCCGTGAAGAACCTTCTTGGTCATCCTTGCTCCTCAACTCAGTTTGCCTGCGGCTCGTCGACTCTCGTCGGCGATGTGGACTTCCCTTGCGTAGAGCAGCCCGAAGGTGAAGCCGTTGCGCCCGCCTGCGGTACCCGTGGACGCCGCCATGCGGCGCAGTGCGGCCATGGCCACGACGGCATCCTGATGGTCGCCGAGGACCGTTTGAATCTCACCCCACTGCGCAGGCCGGCGTCACCCGCGAAGATCTTGTCGATCTGGGACCAGAGGTAGTCATAGAGGATGGCGTCGGCGCCCATGCATCAAGGGATTGCCATCTACAGCGCGGCCAAACCTCAGGCGGCGTCCACCGTGGCAGTGGGGCGGCTGGAGATTCCGGCCCGGCTCAGGCCGGCGACGATCAGTTGACGCAAGCTGCCACGGCCCGGGCCCGACCAGATCACCGGAGCCGTACTGTTGCTCGGTGATGATGAAGAAGCCGCTGAGGAGGTCCTGGAAGCCGCAGGGCGTTCCAGCCGTCTCTGAACTGAATTGCGTTATTGGTAACTGTCATAATGGGTTTGGCCCACGGCGAAGGCCCGGCTCCGACGAGCCGGCCCTTCGCGTTGCCTACTGTTCGGCCGCCTCGCGCGCTTCGTTCGCCTTCGCGGCGCCGCGTGCGCTCTCCGCCGCGGACTCCTTCTTGCCCGCTTCGCGCTGGGCATCGGCCTTGTCCTGCTGGGCCTGTCCCTCGCGATGAAGGTCGTCGCGGTCGGTCACCTTTCCGGCGACCTCCTTGGCCTTGCCCTTCACGCCTTCGACGACGCCCTCGACGGCTTCTTCGACACCATTGCGTTCTGCCATGGTTTCGTTCTCCCTTCGTTGTTCGTCGTTCGGGGTCCATCCCAAAACAGCCTTCCCGGCCGGGAAGCCGAACGAAACCCGTCGCAGGCCGGAATTTGGCGGCGGCTCCGTTTCGCCGGCGCAGTCGGGGGAACACCTTCGTAATGACCGCAGCTGCAGTGTTGTTCGACATCGATGGCACGTTGGTCGACTCCAACTACCT
>NZ_JAVROT010000523.1:0-3142 GCF_032162605.1 Mycobacterium sp.
GAAAGAACCGCGTCGACTCCGACGCCGCCAGAATCACCGCCTTATACCCCGCCACATTGGCCTGCGAGGACAACGCATCCATCACCTGCGCCCGCGAAATCCGCGGAATCGCCTCCACCGCAAACGCGGTCACGTCGGCGAGGCGCAGCCGTTCCACCACTTCGGGGTGCGCCCGCGGGGCCAGGAAGCCGACGAGGACCGATCCTGGCTTCAGCAGGCTGATCTCGTCCGAGCTCGGTGGGTTGACCTTTACCACGACGTCGGCGGGCCAGGGATCACCGATCGTCGCGCCTGCCCTTTCGTAGTGCTCGTCACCGATCAGCGCTCCGTCTCCGGCCCCGCTCTCCACGACGACTTCGAGCCCGAGGGCACGAAGTCGCTCGACGATCTTGGGGACCAGCGCGACGCGGCGTTCGCCCTCCGCGGATTCCCGCGGGATTCCGATCAGGGTCATGCTCCTCCTCCTGGCTGTGGCCGGTCGGAACGCTCCAGGCGGTGCAGGTCTGTGGAGGCCTCCGGCGGCTCAGTCGAGCCCGGCAATAAAAAGGCTAGGGCAATTGCATATTGTATGCAACCATTGAGTGGGCTCCACTGCGCCTGGCGCCAGGGAGCTCGAGCTCACGATCGAGCTATGCAGACAGTATCCAATAGAGGGGAGTCGCCGTGAAGATTGCAGTCGTCGGTGCCGGAGCGATTGGCGCGTACTGGGGCGCCGCATTGCAGCGCGGTGGCGCCGAGGTCCACCTCATCGCCCGCAACGCCCATCTACATGCCATGCGGGAGAACGGGGTTCGGGTTCTCAGCGCGCGTGGCGACTTCGTCGCCTACCCCCACGCCACGGACGACCCGGCCGAGATCGGGCCCGTCGACTACGTCTTCCTCGGGTTGAAGGCCCACGGCTACCCGTCCTGCGGTCCCCTGGTGAATCCGCTGCTCGGTGCGCACACCGCGGTGCTGGCGGCGCAGAACGGCATCCCGTGGTGGTACTTCCACGAACTGCCCGGCCCCTACCGGGGGCGTCGCGTCGAGGCCGTCGATCCCGGCGGCGCCACCAGTGCGGTGCTCTCACCCGAGCGCGCCATCGGCTGCGTAGTGTATCCGGCTACCACCATCGAGGCGCCCGGGGTGATCCGTCACCTCGAGGGCACCCGGTTCTCCATCGGGGAACCGTCGGGCGAGCTCTCCCCGCGCTGTAAGGCGTTGAGCGAAGCCATGATCGCCGGCGGATTGAAGGCTCCCGTCGAGGCCGACCTGCGCAGTGACATCTGGATCAAGCTGATGGGCAACGTCGCCTTCAACCCGCTGAGCGCGCTGACCAGGGCGACGATGGTCGAGATCTGTCAGAACCCGAGCACCCGGCAAGTGGTGATCCAACTGATGGAGGAGACCCTCGACATCGCGGCCAGGGTCGGCGCCGCCCCGGACATCTCCATCGAGAAGCGGTTGCGTGGTGCCGAGAACGTGGGGCACCACAAGACCTCGATGTTGCAGGACCTCAAAGCGGGCAAGCAGCTGGAACTCGACGCGATCGTGACCGCGGTCGTGGAGATGGCCGACCTGACGGGCGCCGCCGCCCCCACGTTGCGCACCGTCCATGCCGCCACCGACCTGCTCGCGCGCACCTGCGCGCCAGCAGTGCCGGTGGTCGACCGCACCACCGAGCGGGCAACTCAGCCGGCTCTGCAGTAAGGGAGAAGAGAAATGGTGAACCGCCGCGCAAAGATCGTCTGTACGTTGGGTCCGGCCACCGCCACCGCCCCGGTGCTGACCGAACTCATCGATGCCGGAATGGATGTGGCCCGACTGAACTTCAGTCACTCCACCCGGGCCGAGCATTCGGCGCTCTACGGGATGGTCCGTGACATCGCCGCCGAACGCGGCCGCATGGTCGGCGTGCTCGCCGACCTGCAGGGGCCGAAGATCCGGCTGGGCTGCTTCGCCGACGGGCCGGTGCTGTGGGCAACTGGGGACCGGGTCGTGATCACCACGGACCCGTGTCCTGGCGACCACGACCGGGTGTCCACGACCTACGAGGGGCTCTCGAACGACGTGCGCCCCGGCGACCGGCTGCTCGTCGACGACGGCAAGATCGACCTGCGGGTGCTCGAGGTCGCGGGCTCCGACATCCGCTGCGAGGTGCTCGACGGGGGCCCGGTGAGCGACCACAAGGGCATCTCGCTTCCGGGTGTCGCAGTGAGTGTTCCACCCTTGTCGGAGAAGGACATCGAGGACCTGAAGTTCGCACTCGAACTCGGCGCCGACATGGTCGCGATGTCGTTCGTGCGCGCCCCCGAGGAGGTCAAGCTCGCGCACGCAATCATGGACGAGGTCGGGCGGCGGGTGCCCGTGATCGCCAAACTCGAGAAACCGGAGGCGGTCTCGGACCTTCCGGCGATCGTCGAGGCGTTCGACGGTCTGATGGTGGCCCGCGGTGACCTCGGCGTCGAGATGCCCTTGGAGCAGATACCGCTGGTGCAGAAGCGGGCCATCCAGTTGTGCCGCCAGGCGGCCAAGCCGGTCATCGTGGCGACCCAGATGCTGGATTCCATGATCTCCGACCGGCGGCCCACCCGCGCGGAGGTCTCCGACGTGGCCAATGCGGTCTTCGACGGGGCGGACGCGGTGATGCTGTCAGCCGAGACGAGCGTGGGCGCCCACCCGGCGTACGTGGTCGCGACTATGGCGCGCATCGTGGAGGCTGCCGAGAGCGGGCCGGGCCGGGGCGAGTCACTCGAGTGGGCCGCCGAAGACGCCACGGATGCCCAGTTCGGCGATGCCATCGCCGCGGCTGCGTGCGAAGTGGGCCAACGCCTCGGCGCGGCGGCTTTGTGCTGCTTCACCCGCACCGGTGACACGGCATTGCGCCTGGCGCGGCAGCGCTCGCCGCTACCCCTGCTGGCCTTCGCGCACGACGAGACGGTGCGGGCGCGGCTGGCGTTCTCCTGGGGTATCGAGTCCGCCGTGCAGGCACCGGCCGCGGCGGCCGAATCCATGCCAGGCGAAGTGGGTCGGGCGCTGGTGGAAATGGGCGCGTGCCATCCTGGCGACGTGGTGGTGGTCGTGTCCGGGAGCCGCAGCGGCGTGGCCGGTTATACCGATTCGGTGCGGGTGCTGCGCATCGAATGACGTCGCCGTGGCGGGG
>NZ_JAVROT010000524.1:0-6008 GCF_032162605.1 Mycobacterium sp.
TGTCGACGTTGATGGGAGGAGCCCACCGCTGCGGTCCGCCGTTGTTGAGTCCTGCTACATCACCATGTGCGTATTCCGGTTCATCATGGTCATCAGCATCGCGCGTAGGTCGTTGACGGGTGAAGGCATGACGACGATCGGACGCATCATGCCTTCGTCCTCGTGATCCAGGTAGTGGCAGTGGTACATCACTTTGCCGGTCCGCGAGCCGAATTGGCCCGCGATGGTGACGGCGGTATGGGCCTGGACGTTCACCGTGTCCTTCCAGCCTGATTCCTCAGGCAGGATCGGTAAGGCTGCGCCCATGGTGATGGGTTTCGTGGTTGCGCCACTGGCGAAGTCGAGTCCGCTGGAATCGATCGAGCGGCGGTCGATGATCTGAAAGTTCATCAGGTGGATGTGCATCAGGTGGCTGATCGACGTGTGAGCGCCTACCACGTTGATGAACGTCCACTTCTCCCAGGACCCAGGCTCGGCGAAGTAGGTAGTGGTGTCGTCGAAATTCGTGGCGACACAACGCAGACTCCGGATCCCGCCGGGCAGGGCGATCTGAACAAACGGACCGTCGCCCGGATCCGCCGAGCCGAGCTCCTGCATCTCCCACAGTTGAGGCATGGATCCGGCCGGGTCGTAGGCCGTCATGACGAACCGCTCAACGGCGTCGGGTGGAACGTCGGAGGAGGACAGCCGCCGGAAAGTGGGGGATAGCACCGGCGGCAGCGGCTTGCTGGTATGCGGTTGCTGAGCTACCCGAAACTGCATCACCTCGGGGTGCGGTATGTTCGCGACGGGAACCGGGGTGCCGGGCGCTGACCCCGCGTCCGTGTTGACCAGCGTGAGCCGCCGGCCGGGGTGGGCCGCGAAATCGATGACGATGTCGGCACGCTCGGCCGGTGCCAGCGACAGCGCCTCGTCGATGACCTGAGGTTGCCCGATCAAGCCCATGTCGGTGCCGATCAGCGTCATCACCCCGCGCATCGGTTCCCGGGTCTGCTCGTCGATGACCACCAATCGGTAGGACCGGTTTGCGGACGCGTTGACTATTCGGAATCGGTACCGGTGGGCCTCCAAATCAAGGTAGGGCCACACGACGCCGTTGACTATCGTGAACGGACCGTAGAACGGCAACGAGCGCGGAATGGTGCCTGGCGCGGGCGACGGGTTGCTGGGTGCGAGAACCCGCTTGGCCAGTAGTTCGCCGGTGAGGTTGCCGTGGGAGTCGGTCTCGAAGTTGTCGTCGGTAATGGTCAAGGGGACCTCGTAGCGTCCGGTGGGCAAGTTGAGGTGCTGTTCGTCCTCGTCTCGGACGATGTAGTTGCCGACCAGTCCGGAGATGACGTTCAGCGCCGTCACCGACATCGCATGATCGTGATAGAACAGGTGTGCCGCCAGATCGTTGGGATACTCACAAAGCTGCGAATTGCCCCGGGCGACACCATATTCCGCCGCCCCGTCGCTGACGGCGTTCTGGTGTCCGCCGTGTAGGTGCACGGTCGTCCATGCGGTGAGGGACGTCAGCTCGGAGCGTGGGTAGGCGCCCAGTGACCCCGCCGTGTTGTACGGCAGCCGGCCGGCGCCAGGTCCGTCGGGCCGGATCCAGGCGCCCTTGACCGGGCACGTTCCTGCCAGCTTGTTCGTCCAGGCGATGCGGACAGGCTGACCTTTGCGGGTCTCGATGGTGGGGCCCGGAAAGTGCCGGCGTAGGTCCACATCCGGGAGAGCGGCAACTGCGAGTGCAACCTCAGGTGCGCCTCGACCATATCCACGTCAGTGATGCCGCGAGGGCTCGGACGCAACGTCACCGGGATGCGCAGCGCATCTGAGAACGGGGTCAACTCAGCGAATCGTGGTTCGTCGACACCGTCGAGCGTGGCGGTGTCTGCCGACCGCGGGTGCGACGCGGTGACCGCGCCCGCTGCACCGATCGCGCCCGCGACGATTGCCCCGGCCGCGACGATGAAGGCGCGTCTGTCCGTCGTCACGCCGACGACGATTTGTCGGGCGACCTCCGCAGCCACGTTCGGCCGAATTCTCGTGGGGCGACGGTAGACACCCGACGTGCCTTCTCCACGGCACTCCCTTTCCGGGCTTTAAGAAAGAGACGATCTGGACACACCGACAGGGGTGTGGCGAGCGCATTGCGCCGCCCGGACTACCGACCGGGCCGTGTTTTCGACGTCCGGAACGATGGTAGCGCCCCGGGCCACCGGATCATCAAACGGGACGGAAGCGTTTTGGATGCATACGGTTAGCCGGCCTGCACGCGGCGGCTTCGGCCCGTCAGTCACTGAAGTGGATCCAACCTGTGAACACTTTCAAACATGCCGCACTACAGCGGAATACCGAAAAGATGAGCGCTCAGGAGACTCTGACGTCGCCGATCACCGACAGCAGCGCAGTTGCTGCCGCGCTGGGAACCCGGGTCGCTCGCCCCCAGAACGAAGCGATCACACCCTCGCCGTCACGTCGCAACGATCGGACACGGCCGATCTTGTGGTCGGCACGACGATAGGAATCGACGCCCATCACGAATTCCAAAATCTCCTCCGCCGATCGCGTCACCACCGCCGAAGCCCTCGACTGCAATCACGGCCGCCTCCGCTGCTCGCCCGTTCGCCGACGGCGCCCGTCGATCATGGCGAGGACACCGGTGATTGCGGCGATGACAAGTCCGATGCACATGACGACGTTGCCGGTGATGGTTGCCCAGTCTCCGGAGGCCAGGTTGTCGATGAGCTCTCCGCCGAGGAAGCCGCCGATCACGATCCACACCGAAATCAGGGTCGCGAAGATCGGCGACCACCACCAACGAATCCCGAATGCGACCAGGGCACCGAACACCGCGATGACGATGATGCCGGGAGGAAATCCAGGGAATTTCGACGGATCGGCGATCCATTGAACGACCAGGCCCACAATTGCGACCGCCAATCCGTACAGGGATAGCTTCGTGTTCCTCGGTGCCGCGGCCAGGTGGCTGGCGATTGTGCTCATGGTCAATGCCTTTCGTGTCGGTACGTGATCGTCGGCGCACTGCTCGGCGTCATTGTGGTAGGCCAGAAGAGGAGTCGGCTGGGGCCCGCCGATAGACGGTGGCGATCCCGAAGGCAATCGTGGCGGCGAAGCTGATCGTCTGAATCCAGGCTGCGAGAAACTGGACTGTCTGGGTGGGTGTGACGAGCCTGCTCGCGAAGTCGGGGTCGGAGAACCCTCCAACAAGGAAGAACACCGACAGCGCCACCGCCAGCAGCGGGACGTATCGCCACCGAACGATGGCCACCAGCAAGGCGAACCCGAGGTAGATCAACGGCCCGGGCCCGTCGTATCCGGCCACCAGACTGCGGGATTCGACGATCTCCGGGCCGGCATCACCGATCGCCGCGAGAATCAGCGCGACACACGTCGCGATTCTGAAGAACCGTCGTCGATCGGTTGCTGTATCCATGACCCGCTCCCACTTGTCGAGTATTTTGCTTTCGTTCGCCCCTGCATCGTGCTTGCCGTGTTCGCTGTTTGCGGCATCGCACAGTCCCCGTGACACGGTGTTGAGTTGTGCGCCATCAGTTTTGATCCGTGATTCGGATGACGCGGTTACGGCGCACCATGAAACCCACTGCGATGAGCCATCCCAGCGCGGTGAACCGGCCGATGGGCACCAGGATCGCCAGGCCGTCGATAAGCAATGCGAGAGAGGCCAACTCGGCCATCACCGCGATCACCAGACCGGTCAATGCGAGCGGACGCGGCAACAGATTCGCCAGCAGACCGGGGACGGCGATGCCGGCCACCAGCAGGCCCAGGAACACGACGTGCGCGACACCGCCGGTAGCAAAGCTGAGATCGTGAAACACCCGAAACGCGCCGTTCGAGTCCGTCACTTCAACGCGTGACAGCACCCAGCACAGTAGGCCCGACAGCGCGAGCATCGTCGCGGCCAGCACCCCACCCACCAACGCGATGGTGGTACCGGGTACGCGGATCCCATAGTTGCGCAAACGTGTTGAAACGGTGGCAGCATAGATGGCCAGCGGCACCGCGGCTGCGAACTGCGTGAACGCGCTGACCCGCACAGCGTCCCGGTGGTCACGGAAGTAGGACGCGGCGGTGGCGGCCGAGCCGAACGGCGAGGGAAACGTGTCACCGCCGGCCAGCGCGGTGGCGACGGCTACCCCGCCCACGAAAAGCAAGGTGAACACGACGGCGAGGGGGCCCAGGGGCGGACCCGGGTCGGGACCACGCCCTCGGTCATGGAGCGTCATGCGATCGCCCGCCCGCCGGTGATGTCGAGCGTGACGCCGGTAATCCACGAAGACGCGCTCGAGGCGAGGTAGAGCGCCGCTGCCGCGATATCCTCTGGCCGACCGATGCGGCCGAGCGGGAAGGACCGCGCCAGCCCGTCGAGCTCCTCGGTGGACATGTGCTGGCGCATCTGGTCATTGAGCACCGCGGCCGGAGACAGACAGTTGACGCGCACGCCGGCGCCGCCTACCTCGTTGGCCAGGTGCCGACTGAACATGGCCACCCCGGCCTTCGCGGCGGCGTAGGCGGCATTTGCTTGCGTGGGTTGGCGACCCGCCATGGACGACATCGTGATGATGACGCCCCGACCCCGTGCCATCATCGCCGGCAAGAACGCGGTGACCGTCAGGTACATCGACGTCAGTTCCGAGTCGATGACGGTACGCCACCGGTCCGCGCCGAGCTGGGCGGTCACCATTGGTGCGCCCTGCCCGCCGGCGAACGCGGCCAGGATGTCGACAGGACCGTACTCATCGGTGATCGTGTCCCTCATGCCAGCCACGACGGCCACGTCGGTGACGTCACCGGGCACCGCGATCGCGACACCGCCGGCATCGGTGATTTGCGCGACGACCGCGCTGATGGCGTCCCGGTCTCTGCCGTTCACCGCAACCCGCACGCGGTTGGACGCCAGGGCCCGGCAGGTCGCGGCGCCGATGCCTCGGGAGCCGCCGGTCACCACGGCGACCTTGCCCGCCAGATCGGGGTAGTACAGCACGCCACGGTCGGCGATTTCGCTTACCGTCATGAATCATTCATAGCACAGAACGATTCTGAAAGTCTACGATCTGGGGATGTCCCCGGATCATGCTCGCTCAACCGAGCCCACCACCACGGGCGGGGACCGGTCGCGCCAGGGAGCGACGTCCTTCCTCCTTGCCCAGGTGGGCGCCCAGGCTGCGACGCGTTTCGCCGGGCGTATCGCCCCCTTGGGCGTCGATCCAGCGGATGTCGGGATCCTCAGGATGATCGCGGCCGATCCCGGCCGCAGTCAGCGGTCACTCGCCAGTGAACTCGGTGTCGTCGGCAGCCGGGTGGTCGTGCTCATCGATCTGCTCGAGGACAAGGGACTAGTCGAACGCCGGAACAACCCCCGTGACCGGCGACTGCACGCCCTGCACCTGACCGACCAAGGCCAGCACGTGCTCGCCAACGTGCGCTCGCTGCGCGCAGCACACGAAGACGACATCTGCGCCGCGCTGGACACCACGCAGCGGGCACAACTGAACCGCCTGCTCCGCGCTATCGCCGATCAACAGGGCCTGACCCAGGGTGTGCACCCCGGCTACCGGGACCGGTCACGCTGAGTCTCCCACGGTCAAAGATCGCCCGGTGGAAAGGGACGACGTTCGAGCCAACATCCCTCCCGCCCTGCGTCTGGCCCGGACCGGACGGGTCACAACGGGCGCGCTGGGTCTCCAACGGTTTCGTCTGGGAGTCCCTTACCCGCTGAGTGAGCGACCCCCAAGATGACGATCCCTTGGCCGTCGACGAGCAATGATCGAAACCTACTTATCTGCGAACGATGCGCCGAGTGGCACGGACGCCTGCTCAAAACAGGACCGCGGGTAGGTCTATCCAGCGGCTTGGTGTGGGGTCGGTCGGCGTGTCGTTCGCTTGAGCCAGTTCGGGGCAGGTGGGATTGCTCGTGGTTCGAGCCCGCTCGCACGACCGAACGCCCCAAATCTTTTCGAGAGCCTTCGAGCTCT